>SLSW01000248.1 GCA_007130245.1 Micromonosporaceae bacterium | reverse complement strand
GGGTAAGTTGATCATCCTTCAGGAGGTATCTGATCATGGCAACCCCTCGAGCGAGACCGCCGGCGGGCCGCAAGCCCCGCAAGCGGCTCGCCCCCAGCGAGAAGTACGAGATCTTCGTGCACTGTCAGACGAACGGTGTAAAGGTCAGGGCCGGCTCGTGGTGGTGACGCCGGCCGCGGCAAGCCGGTCGGCGATGGATTTGGTGAGAGCCGAGGCCACCGTGGTGCGTTGCGGCTCGGGCAGGTCCTCGAACGCGGCCACGATCGTCATCCACTCGTTGAACACGTGGCCGCGCTCCTCATTGACCAGCCAGTCGACACACAGATAGTCGGCGTCCAGGCTGGCGGCCAGTTCAAGGCTCTGTGCCGCGATGGCAGCTGGCACCAGTTCCGCGTCGGCACTGCCCCCCACACTCAGGTTGGCGAGGTAGTCATCCGGGGCGGGACGCCGCAGCATCCCGGCGAGCACCTGGCCCCGGTGGACATACACCCGCAGGTCACCAGAGTTGGCGAAGTACGGTTGTATGAAGCAGCCCAGTCCGCTCGGGGTGAGCAGGTCCAGGCACGCCCGCAGCTGTGACTGGCCCTGTGCTTTGAGAACCCCGAACCCGGTGGCCATCTCCCGGGGCTTGACGATGTACGTGTCACAGTCTAGGACGCGTTCCACGATCGGCAGCACTCGTCGGGTATAGCGGCCGAACGGCACCGCCACCGCCGGCAACACCGGCATACCCAGCGCCGCCGCGTGGTTCGACATGGCCAGCTTGTCGGCGCCGAGGCTCTCCGGGTCGCGGATGCCGTCGTTGAGCAGCACCGAATCCGAGGCTCGGATGGTGCGGCTGATGGCACGGAAGTGTTGCCCGGTCGCCGCATCCCACGGCCACGCGGAGAGCATGAAGCCGCGGGGGCGTTCGAGCAGATCTTCGTCCTGGCACCACAGGCGTGGGCGCTGCGCCCATCCGGCGACCAGGTTGCTGGCGTGCACCACCCGCACCGGCAACCCCGCGGCGGCGAACAGGTCCATGCGTTGCGCGCCGATCTGTTTGTTCTCGGCACGCATTCCGGGGTCGTAGTTCTCGGGGTTGGTGATCCAGATGATGACCTCGTCGCTCATTTGCTGCCCGCCTCCTTGGCCTGCGGTTCAATGTTGACCCGGTTGACCGGGAGTACGTCCATGTGGCGCAGCGGTGACAGGTAGAGCCACAGCGCCGCGAGGCTGGTGCCGATGGCACCGATGAACACCGCATGCCGGACGCTCAGCAGCGCCGCAAGCGTGCCGCCGAGCAGGCTGCCGATCGGGCGTGCACCCCAGGCGAAGAACCGAACGGTGGCGTTCACTCTGCCGAGCAGATGGGACGGGACCCGTCGCTGCCGGAAGCTGACTTGGGCCACGTTGTATACCACCAGCCCGAAACCGAGCCCGAAGCTGGCCACGCTGACCAGGAGCAGCCGCCAGTCCGGCTGGGTCAATGCGGCCAGGATCGTGCACAGCCCGCCGATCGCCACCCCGAGTCGCATCGCGCGCCCGTCGCCCAGCACCGCGATCAACCGGTTGACCAGAAGGCTGGCAAGGACTCCGCCGAGGCTGCCCAGTGTGAGCAGCAGGCCGATGGTGGCGGCGTTGACGGCCAGTTCGTCGGCGAGCAGCACCAGCAGCATCAGAAACGCGACGCTCCAGAACAGGGTCTGGGTGGTGGAGCAGAACACGATGGGTCGCAGCAGCGGGTCGGCCATAACCGCACGCACGCCCTCGGCGATCTCCTTGCCGAAGGCGCGCCTGCCGGCGCGCGGCCGGGGCCGACTGCCGTCCTTGATGCCGGCCAGCAGTGTGCCGGACCACAGGTAGCCGAGGCAGGTGACGATCAGCGTGAACGGTGCGCTGATCGCCTGGATGAGCAGGCCGCCGACTCCGGGCCCGGCGATGCCGGTCACCTGGTCCACCATCACCAGCCGCGAGTTGGATCGGATCAGCCGGTCACTGGAGACGATCTCCGGTAGGTAGGTCTGGTCAGCGACGTCGAACAGCATGGTCAGTACGCCGATGGTGAACGCGACGACGATCAGGTGGCTGATCGACAGCACACCCGACCACCAGGCGATCGGGACGAACGCCAGGGCGACCGCCCGCCCGAAGTCACAGAACACCAGCACGTGGCGGCGCCGGAGCCGGTCGACCAGCGCCCCGGCGGGCAGGCCGAACAGCAGGAAGGCGACGGTCTGGGCGGCGGCCACCACGCTGACCATGAATGCGGAGGCCTCCAGCGCCACCACCGCCACCAGGGGCATGGCCAGCGCCATGATCCGGAAACCGAGCAGGCTGAAGGCGGAGGCCGCCAGCAGCCGGCCGAACGCACCCGGGATGGTGCGGTCCGGCGGTGACGCCGACTCGGGCGGGGCGGTCACGATCCGGTCCTCTCCTGACGCCAGGTCACCAGCTCGTCGACCTGGCGGTAGCCGAGCGTGAGGTTGAGGTTGATGACCGGGGTGTTGGTGGCGGCGTTGTAGGTGTCAATCGACGCCAGGTCCGGTTCGTGGCCGACCGCGTGGGCAATGTTCGCCTGCTTCACCAGCCGGCCGAGCCCTCGGCGCCGGTGGTCCGGGTCGACCACGGTCATGCCCTGGGTGGCGCGGTCGCGCGCCGAGTGGGTCATGGTCAGGCTGCTCCAGGCCACCAGTGCGCCGGTGGCGTGGTGCCATACGCCGGTCTCCCAGGTGTGTCGCTGACGGCCGGCGCGCATGCGCTCCATCCCTTGCAGATGGACCCCGGCGGCGGCCGGGTCGGCACCGGTGCCGACCTGGTGCAGCAGGTGCGCCACGCCCTCGCGCAACGGTTCCGGGACCGCGCTGCACCAGTGCCGCAGCGCGTAGCCGGGGTAGCCGGTCGGCTCGTCGGCGCGCAGGCTGGTGAGGTCCGTGCCTGCCCCGGCCAGCTCCAGGCGCAGATGGGATAGGCGGGACGTTTCGACGGCGCCACGCGCCCGGGCGAACCGTTCCGGGGCCGGGTCCCGGCGCGGACCGTCGTCGTGCTGGCGGACCAGCGACGCGGTGAGCGCGTGGACCTCGTCGGACGTGTCCCAGGCTGCCTGCAGCAGTGCGGTGCCGATGCCGCGGCGCCGCCACGAGGGGTGGACCACCAGATGCTCCAGCCGGGCCTGGCTTGGTGTGGCGGACGGGCGCACCACCCGGACCGCGCCGACCACCCGGTCGCCGTGGTAGGCAAGCAGATCGTGGTGGGTGGTGCCTGGCCAGGGGAACCGGACGGCGCCGATCGTGTCGAGCCGGCACGGTGCCGCCTGGTCGGGCAGGTCGGTGGTGGTGACCTCGCGCAGCAGCCGGTGCAGCTCGTCCAGCGCGGAGGCGTCGTACCGGTCCAGCGGCCGGATCACCGTCTGCCCGCCCCGCGGCGCGGACGACACCCGCGTGGCGGCGGTGGCCAGCGGCAGCACGTACGCGTGCTGGGAGGTGGACAGGCAGCCACGGGAGGCTTTGGTGCTGTCGCTGCCGGTGCCATAGTGAATGGTCGTGATGCCACGCTCACCCGCGAGCTCCACCGGTCGGTAGTAGGTGACGTCGAAGTAGACCGGGAGCTCGCCGTTCGCGTCGTAGTCGAACCCGGCCCGGTGGGCGTACCAACTGGTGCCGCGTTCGACCAGCAACGTGAATCCGGTGAGCGTTCCCTCGCGTCTGGCCCCGCAGATGAACGCCGCCTGCCCCAGCTCGGCGGCGATGCGGGAGAAGATCGCCTCGGACAGGTCGGCCGACCAGCTCATCCCATACCGGCGCAGCAGGTTGGTCTCCAGCTCCGCCATGCGTGGCACGATCCGCGCGTCGATCGGCTCGATATCGACCACCACCCCGGCGTCACGCAACCGTCGCCGTTCGCTGGCGATGCGGCGGCGCCGGTGGCCGGACCGGGCCGCCAGGTAGCCCGGGAACCCGCCGGCGGGCAACGGAAGCCAGCTGTAGCGCGCCGGCACGAAGTGGTGGTAGCCGCGGGCGGTGAGCACGTCGTGCAGCGCCCGGTCGTGCTGGTCGACGTAGAGGAACGACACGCTGCGGTCGCCACGGTCTCGGGCCAGGTCCTCGGCCGCGGCCACCAGCCGCTCGACAGCCTCGCGGGATCCCCTGGAGACAACCCGGTTACGGCCGAGGTGCCGGCCGCCGCAGACCGTCGCCGGCAGCAGTGCCGTGGCCGGATCGGTGGCCAGCGCGGCCGCGACCTCGGCGGCTCCCTCCCGCTCCTCCCGCAGGCACCGTTGCAGCAGCGTGTCTGGCCGGCCGGACAGCCACGGCGAGGTGCGATCGGCACGGGCCGTGGCCAGGCCGCCGACCAGCTCCGCCCCGTCGTCGGCGAGCAGGTAGCGCATGGTGGCCCCGCTGGTGACCTCGAGCATGCGCATCCACGGTGTGGACAGGTACAGCTCGTCGGCGCCGGCGAGCGCGTCCCAGGTCGCCGTGGGCAGGTCAGCAGCGGCCTCCACCGTCCACACCTGAGGGTCCGCAGTCGTGCCGGGCATGCTCACTCGCCGTCCTGCGCCACCGACAACGCCACAAAGTCGTACATGCCGTAGGCAGCGGTGACGTGCGCGTCGCGCACCCGCGAGCTTCGTAGTAGCACCGACTTGGCGTACACGTACGGGCAGAGCAGCGCCTCCTCCATCACCCGCCGGTCGATGGCCGACCAGACATCGCTGCGGGCCTGCGGATCCCGGGCGCGGGCACCCCGGTCCAGCAGGTCGTTGATGTCCGGTAAGTCGATCTCGGCGAAGTTGTGATTGCCGCGTGGTTTGATCGCGCGTCCGTCCACGATCTGGTTCAGGAACCCGTATCCGTCCGGGAAGTCAGCCGCCCACCCGAACATGATGATCCCGATCTGGTGGGCGTGCACATAGTCGGGCACCCCGGCGTACGAGTCGAAATAGTCGCCGGATTGAAACGGCACCACCTCGGCGGCGATCCCGGCGCGGATCAGCGAGGCGGCCAGTGCCTCGGCAGCGCCATACTCCTTGAGCCGATCCTGGCGGGCGGCGATCCGCACCGCAAAACCCTCCGGTCGCCCGGCGGCGTCGAGTTCGGCGCGAGCGGCCGCCACGTCACCACGGTGGTCGGGACCGCACGGGTACAGGTCGAACGGTTGATGGCCGGCGACCGTGGGGGGAAGGATAGTGGTGGCGATGTCGCCGGCGAGCGGGCCCCCGTACGCGGCCCGCATCGCGTCCTTGTCCGTGGCGTACTGGATCGCACGCCGGCACCGCACGTCATCCAGCGGCGCCACTTTCGGGTTGATGGCGTACATCCAGGTGTAACCGATCAGCGGGTTGTCGGACCGGGCCCGTAGGTCCGGGTCGGCCATGATGGTGTCGATGGTGGCCGGTTGGACACCGACCCCGGCGAGATCGATGTCGCACTCGCCGGTGATGAGCCGGCGGTCGACCTCGGCGCCGGGCAACCCGAGATCCGCAACGACCCGGTCCGCGCCACGGCGGCGGATCGGGTCGGTCGCTTGGTCCCAGTGCGGGTTGGGCACCAGTTCCAGCCGCTCGCCCCGTCGGTAGAGCTCCACCTGGTACGGGCCGGACGAGGCGGGACGGAGGGTGTAGTCGGCGCCGGCGTCGCGACCTGCCGGCACTGGGATGGTGGTCGGCAGGGACGCCAGGTAGTCGAAGCCGGCGAACGGCTCGATTAGATGGAAGACGATGGTGTGTGGGTCGGGCACCTCGATGGCCTCCGGCCCCGCCAGGTAGCGACGCAGGTAGGTGGGGCCGCCGTGCCGCCCGTCCGGGTCGAAGTTGCTGCGGATGACAGCGTGCTTCACGTCGTGTGCGGTCACCTCGCTGCCGTCGTCGTAGCGCACGCCCCGCCGCAGCCGGTAGGTCCACACCCGCGCGTCGTCATCGGGCACGCCGAGCGAGCTGGCCAGATCAGGCACGAGCGCCTGCCCGGCGAGTCCGGCCGCCGGCCGGAACGTGACCAGACCGCGGCCGAGCAGCCGCAGGAAGTTCCAGACGAACGCATAGTAGGTGTCGCCGGGATCGAGCGAGTCGAAGTCGGAGGTCCGTGCGAACCGCAGCACCCCGCCGGGTGCGGCGCCGCTGTCGTCGCTGTCCATCAATCCTGCTCCCGAACGCCGGCCGCCTGGATGTCGTACAGTCCGTAGGCGGCGTGAACATAGACATTTGTCGTGGCCGGGTTGCGGTAGTGCAGCGTGCGGTCATGGGTGATCGGCAGGATGACCGCATGCTCCATCACCGTCCGGTTGACCTCCCGCCACAGTTGCCGCCGGACGGCCGGATCCCGCGTGGCCTGAGCCTGGTCGATGAGCCGGTTGACGTGCGGGTCGTCGAGTTCGGCGAAGTTGTGGTTGCTGCCATTGCGTTTGATGTGGCGGCCGTCGACCAGCGGGGCGGCGAACCCGTACTCGGTGGGGAAGTCCGGGCCCCAGTCGGTGATCGCCAACCCGAGTCCGCGCTCGCGCACGGTGGCGGGCAACCCGAGCCCCACCCGGTAGTAGGTGGCGGTGTCGAGCTCGTCGATCGACGCCTCGATGCCGACCCTGGCCAGCGATTGGGCAAGTGCCTCGGCAACCTTGCGGAACTTGCCGTGCTGGGTGGCGATCACCGTACGGAAGCCGTGGGGCAGGCCGGCGGCGACCAGCTCGGCGCGGGCACGCGCGAGATCGCCGGTGCCGTCTGGGCCGGCCGGATACCGTTCGTAATCCTCCTCATGCGCGGGAACCAGCGGCGGCAGCAGGCTGGTGGCGATGTCACCGCCGAACCGGGCGCCACCGCGCGCTTGTTGCAGCGCCACCTTGTCCGCTGCGTAGTGCACCGCCCGGCGGCAGTGGACGTTGTCCAGCGGTGGCACCTGCGGCTGTACAGCCACATAGTGGACGAAATTGGTGTTTGGGTTGTCCGCGTTCGACAACAGCGCCGGTTCGCTGGCCACCCGGGCCTGCCCTGCGGCCTGCATGCCCCGACCCTCCAGGTTGAGGTGGAACTCGCCGGCGATGACCGCGGCGTCGACCTCGTCGACCCCCAGCCCGATCGTCACGTCGAGCGCGTCGGGAAGGGCACGGCGGATCGGGTCGGTGGCCCGGCGCCAGTGCGGGTTGCGGGACAGGCGTAGCCGGCGGCGCGGCTCGTGGGTGTCGACGACGTAGGGCCCGGTGGTGACCGGCGTCCGCCCGTACTCGGCGCCGGTGTCCCACCGTCGCGGCACCGGCGCCGTGGTGGGCTGGGCCATCAGGTAGTCGAAGTCACCGAACGGCTGGCGCAGGTGGAACACCAGGCTGTAGTCGTCAGGGGTGCTCACCGCCGCCAGCGCGGCCGGGTCCGGCTCCCGGAAGGGTCCCGGGTAGGGGTCGTCGGGATCGTCCAGCAGATTCACCAGATAGGTGGGCCCGCCCGGCAGGACGTCCTGCGCGAACAGCCGGCTGACCGCATACTTCACATCGTGGGCGGTCACCGGACTGCCGTCGGAGAACGTGACGTCGCGCCGCAGTCGGTAACGCCAGGTCAGCCCGCCGTCGTCGGTCTCACCCGGCCCTGCGGCAAGGTCCGGCACGACCTCGCGACCGGCCACCCCCGGCGTCGGCGCGTAGGCCATCACCGTGCGTTGCATGGTGCGTTGCAGCAACCAGCACCACACATAGTAGGTGCGCGCAGGGTCGAGCGAGTCCACGTCGGCCGAGGTGACCAGTCGCAGCGTGCCACCGGACACGTCGGACGGGTTCACCACCGCGGAAAGGCCGGCGTTGAACCCGGCTCCGGCGCAACGGTCGGCCACTAGCGCCCCACAAACTCGACCACGTCGCCGCGCTGGATCGGCTCGGTTACCCGGTCCGGCACCCGCACGTACATGCGGTGCAACCACCGGTCGTGGCCGTCCCACCGGGGCTTGAACGGGCTGCGGGCGTGGGTGGTGCGGTAGTTGTCGACAATCAACAGGTCGCCAGGCTGCAGCACGACGCTCTCGGTCACCTTGTCCAGCGCCTCGGTGAGCACGTCGAAACAGCGCTTCGCCTGCTCATCGGCGGGTGTCAACAGCTCACGGTCGTAGCCGAGCATGGGGTCGGACGGGTCGCCGTGCAGCACGGCTACCGACGTCACCGGGCCGTGCTCCGGGTCGTCGCCGCGGAACGCCACGTCGACGCGGCACCCCATCGGATTGCTGAGCAGATACTCCACCACATCCTGGGGTAGCAGCGGCATCGCCCGGCGGATCGACGCCACCAGGGTGGCGGCCCGGTTCTCGTGGTCGGCCCGCGAGCAGGCGAGCATCACGAACTGGGGCTGGCGCCGGTGGTACGCCATCTCGGTGTGGAACTCCAGCAGCGTCTCGGACGTCTCTGACGACAGGTAGTGCGCACCCGGCGAAGGGTAGACGTCCTGCAGGATCGACCCTTGGCGCAGTTCCTGGTAGCCGGTCGGGTATCCGAGCGCACTACCGATGATCGCCTGCGAGGCCTCCATCGCCAGCAGCGGCCGGTCCACCGGCGCCGGGGTGCTGGTGGGGGTCGCCGGCAGTTCGGAGGCGTCCCGCGGCAGACCGCGCAGCAGCAGGTAGCCGGCGTCGTTGCCGTCGGCGAGGAAGCTGTCGAGCCGGGCCCGGAGGTCCGTCGGCAGCCGGTCGGCGGCAGCGGCCGCGGCGGCGAAGAACGCCGCCAGGTCCTGCCGCGGCGTGGCCGGCAGGGTCGTGCGCAGCTCGCGCAGGGCGTTCGCGTGTGCGTCGCAGGGCACTATCGGGCTGTCGGCTGTGGTCACGTGACTGCCTCCTGTCATCCGGTTCGGTCGGGTTTCGGTGGATAAACGTCCTGGCGGGACCGGTTGCCGCGCCAGTACTGGTACAGCAGCTCGGCGCCCATCTCGGCGGCGAGCAGCGAGGTGATGCCGGTGACGTCGTACGGAGGGCTGACCTCCACGATGTCCATGCCTACCGGACGCAGGTCGCCGACCACGCCGAGCAGTGTCAGCACCTCCCGGGAGCTGAGCCCGCCCGGCGCCGGAGTCCCGGTGCCGGGGGCGAACGCCGGGTCCGCCACGTCGATGTCGCAGGAGACGTAGACCGGATGTGTGCCGATCACGCGCCGGACCTCGTCGGCGACCCCGGCGATGCTCAGCCGGTCGCAGTCGGCCGCGGTGATGATGCGGACCCCGCGCCCCCGTGGCCAGTCGAGCGAGTCGGGGCTGGGGTTGTGGCCGCGGATACCCACCTGCACCATCCGGGTGGGGTCCACCAGCCCCTCGTCGATGCCGTGCCGGAACGGGGTGCCGTGGTGATAGGTGCCGCCGTACACCGGCGGGAAGGTGTCGCTGTGCGCGTCGAGGTGCAGCACCGCCACCGGCCCGTGGACCCCGCTGACCGCGCGCAGCGCCGCCAGCGTCAGCGAGTGGTCACCACCGAGCATCAGGAACGCCCGGTTGTGGGTCAGCAACGTCCGCAGCGCCTCGGTGGCGGTCTCGATCGCCAGCGGCATCGAGAAGGGGCTGAGGTTTATGTCGCCGCCGTCGACCACGTCGAGCAGGTCGAACACACCGGGTCCACGGTCGATACCGGTGCCGTGGATCAGCCCGGACTCGGCGCGGATCGCCCGTGGGCCGAAGCGTGCCCCGGGCCGGTAGCTGGCGCCACTGTCGTACGGTGCGCCGATCACCACCACATCCCGGTCCCGCGGGTCCGGCACGTGCGCGAGCCGCATGAAGGTGGCGACCTGGGCATAGCGCGGCGACACCGTACTCGGCACCTGACCGGTCATGTCGGCACCTGCCCGGTCGACGTGTGCGCGGCCACTCGCACGGTCAACTGCGCTGCCGCCCGCTGGGCCAGTGCCAGGGCCGATGCCGGATCGTCCGCGTGCGCCTGCACCAGCGCGACCCGGCCCGAGTTGTCGACCCGGTGCCACACTTCGTCGCCGGACTCGGCCAGGACGGTCACCTGCACCCCCGGTAGTGCGCGCGCGGTGTCGAGACCGTCGATGCCAGCCAGCACCCCCGGCCCGGCCGGGGGATAGACCACCGCCACCGCCGCGGCCCCGCGCGGCTCACCGGGCGGCGGCGACGGCCTTCCGCCGACCGCCAGCAGCTTACTGTCCAGGTGAGGATCGCGGCCGCAGGTGTGCCGCACCATGCGGGTGATGTTGCCGGCCGGTAGCCGTGGGTTCACCTCGATGAGCTTCGGGCCACCGGCGGTGAGCTTCAGCTCGGTGTGGGCAGGGCCCTGGTGGTAGCCGATCCGGGCGAGCACCTCCGAGACGACCTGGCCCACCTCGGCCCGGACGGCCGGGTCCAGTGGGGCGGGAAAGACGTGCGACTGCTCCAGGAAGGTGGGTGCTGCCCCGACGGTCTTGGCGGTTATTCCGTACAGGTGGGTCACCCCGTCGATGGTGATCGACTCGACACTGACCTCCGGGCCATCGACGTAGGACTCCAGCAGCACGTGGCCGGGCCGCGGCTGCCCGCGCAGGCTGTGCCGGAATTGCGACAGGTCCGCCACCGCCGCCACCAGGGCCGGAAGGTCGTCCGCCCGGCGCACGCCGTAGCTGATGGCCTCGGACGGCGGCTTGGCCACGATGGGGAATCCGAGCCGCGCGGCGGCTTCCGGCACCTGCGCCGGGTCCGTCACCAGCACGTGGTCGACGGTGTACGGGCAGCCGCGCAGTGCGTCCCGGAGCCGGTGCTTGTGGTTAGCCATCTCGAACGGTGCTGGCCCCGGCCCGGGCAGCCCCAGTCGCCGGGCCACGGTCGCCGCCACCTCGGTGTGGTAGTCGGAAAAGGTGCTGATCCCGTCGACCAGCGGTGTGCCGGCATCATCGGTGACCACCTCGGCCACCGCCGCCGGGTCATGGGTGTCGATGACGACGAGCCGGTCGACCCGGCTCAGCGGATGGTCGTTCCACGCCGACGCCGTTCCGTACCACTCCCTGTCCCGGATGAGTAGCCACACTTCCAGGCCCAGCCCCCGAGCGGTATGGATGCCGTCGTAGAAGGCGTCATGCAGCATCGTCTCGACCAGCGCAAGCCGCCTGCCGGCAAGGTCACGGTAGGCGGGGACGTCGCACGCCGGTGGCATCGCGCTCACCCGACCTCCCGCATCAGCAGCATGTCGACATCGACCTGGTCGGCAGGGGTGCCGGAGAGCACGACCGAGGCGTACAGCTGCCGCGCCATTGTGCGTTTGGCCGAAGCAACCGTGTCGGGCGGCACCCCAGCCTCGCGCAACGCCTGGCTCCAGATGCTGTTCAACCCGGAACCTTCGTGGATGCCCAGCTTGCGCCGCTGCCACGTCTGCATCGGGAGCCGGTCGGCCATGGCCGCGCGCAGCACCCACTTGTCCAGACCGTCCCGGCGTTTCAGCCCCGGTTCCAGGGCCACCAGAAGGTCCAGCACGTCCCGATCCCAGTACGGGTGGCTACTCCAATGCCCGGCCACTCCCGACAGCACCGGCGAAAACTCGTTGAGCCCGTCGAAGGTGCTCATGTCGTCGGCGATGATCTCGTCCAGCTCCGCCAGCGAGGCGACGGTCCGGTGCATTCCGCCGAGCGGGATGTCCGCGCCGTATCCGGTGAGGATCCGACGCGACGGTCCGGGCAACCGCCGGTAGAGCGCCACCAGCGGCAGCAGGTACTCCAGCACGTCCGGGTCGTGGATCTCGGCGGCGGCCACGGCGAACGGAAGCTCCCGCAGCAGGTCGCGGGCCGGCACCGTCAACTCGGTGTGCTCGGTGCCGAGATGGCTGGCCACCGCCCGGGCAGCCTCGAACTCGTCGGCGACCTCGGTGCCCATCGACACCGTCCGGGCCGGGGTTTGCACGGCGCTGACCAGCGCCGCCAGCGCGCTCGAATCGATTCCCCCGGACAGCACCAGCGTGGGCGCTTCGCCTGCCAGTCGGGTGCGCACCGCGATGTCGAGGCGGTCGGCGACCGCGGCCACCGCCCGGTCGGGCTCCATCATGATCCGCGACACCGGCGGCGTCCAGGTACGCACCGCCCGGGCGACGGGAATCCGGGCAGTAGCAGACCGCTCGAGCAGTGCCACGGTGCCGGCCCGCACCCGGTGCAGCCCCGGTGAACCGGCCACCGGCACGGTACCCGCGAGGTCACCGTGGCCGTCGACAACGGCGTTATCCGGCGGCCGGGCCAACGCCTTCGCCTCGGTCGACACCTCCACCGTCCGGTCGGTGGTCCGGACGTACAGCGGCACGCTCGAGGCGTGGTCGGTGGCGAGAACGACCTGTCCGGCGGCGAGCACCAGCGCGGCGAACCGCCCGTTCAGGATGCGGAAAACTGCCGGCCCGTAACACTGATAGCAGGCGAGCAGCAGCTCGGCGTCGGTGCAGGCCGACGTCGCCGCCGCGGCCGCCAGCGCATCGCGATGGTAGAGCTCGCCAGCGAGGACCACCGCCACGCCGTCGTCCACGGCGAGGCCGCCGCGGCCCTCGGCACCGTTCCCTTGCGGCGAGACCCCGGTTCCGGACAGGACCGTGCCTGCGGCCCGTGCCTGCAGCGGTAACCGGGGCCCGGCGACCGCCAGGTGCGCCGCCAGCGGGATGTCCTCGGTTCCGATCCGGACGCAGAAACCGATGAGGCTCGGAAGGGTGGACATCACGCTCAGATCGCTAGCGCGCCGAAACCACCCGCAGTCAGGTCGTACGAGATCGGCACCTCGATCACGAACGGCCCGCTGCTCTCCCGGCCCTTCTGCAGCGCCGCCAGCAGGCTGGCCCGGTCGGTGGCGTGCACCGCGTCGCACCCGTTGGCCCGGGCCAGCGCCGCAAAGTCGACGTCGTTGAACCCGACCGCGGGCGCGTGCGGCCGCTGATGTCCCAACCGCTGGTAGAGCTCGATCAGACCGTTACGGCTGTTGTTCACGACCACGATCACGATGTCCAGACCGAGCCGCACCGCGGTCTCCAGGTCGGCGCTGTTGGAGTGGAAGCCGCCGTCGCCCGCGAGCAGGAACACCGGCTGGTCCGGGCGGGCCAGCTTCGCGGCCATCGCGGCGGGGAGCCCGTAGCCGAAGCTACTGCAGCCGGCCGAGGTCAGAAATCCGTACGGCTGGTCGGAGGCGGCGAACAGCACCGCGTAGTGCCGGAAGTAGCCGATGTCGCTGACGAACGTGCCACCCCCGCCGCCCAGAACAGTGTTCATGCAGTCCACCACCTGGTGCACCCGCATCCCGTCCGGGTATTCCGCGGCGTCTGCGAGCAGATTCGCCACGCGTTCTCGCAACGCGGTGATGTCGTGCGGCCGCTTCGGCGTCCATCCCGTCGTCGCCTCGTCCAAGGCCACGACGAACTCCTTCACGTCGGTCACGACGTCGATGTCGGGACGGAACACCCGGGGCACCGGGTTGACCACCGGCGCGACCCGCACCACCGTCTTGGCCTCACCCCGCGTCCACATCGAGGGCCGCAGGTCCTCGGCGTAGTCGTAGCCGACCGCGATGATGAGGTCCACGGGGCCGAACAACTCATCCAGTGCGTCGTATCCGAGAATGCCGTCCATGTAGCCACTGATGGCGCCGTAGTTCAGCGCGTGGCCGTGCGGCAGGACGCCCTTGGCGGTGTAGGTGGTGATGATCGGCACGGTCAGGCGTTCGGCCAGAGCGCACAGCTGCTCCACCGCACCCGCCCGTATCGCTGCGCTGCCGACCACGAGCACCGGGTGGGTGGCCTGGGCTAGCGCAGCCGCAACACGCTCGACCTCCTGCCGCCACTGCCGGTCGACGGTGCCCAGCGGTCCCATGGGTTCGGGCGCGGGGGCGACCGGCGCATCGTCGGGCAGGGTCGCGCCGAGCAGGTCGACCGGCAGGCTGATGAAGCTCGGGCCGACCGGTTCCACAACCGCCGCGGCCACAGCGGAGTCCACCAGATCCACGATCGCCCCTGGGTGATCCAGCTGGCTGGCGTACTTGGTCAACGGACGCATCACCGCCACGCTGTCCAGGCACTGGTGGGTTTCGTTGGGAAAGCAGTCGTGCGACTCGGACTGGGCGGCTAGCGCCACCACCGGGCTGCGGTCGAGCGCGGAGGTCGCCACGCCGGTGGTGAGGTTGGTCATACCGGGTCCAAGAGTCGCGAAGCATGCCTGGGGACGGTTCGTGATCCGGGCAAGGACGTCGGCCATCACACCGGCGCTGAACTCGTGTCGGGTGAGGATGAACTCGACTCCATCGACTTCATCAAAGAGTATCGCGGCAGCTTCGCGGCCGACTATCCCGAACACACGCTCGATACCGTACTCCTTCAGCCGCGCCTGCAGCGCAGCCGCCACGCTTTTCGTCATTGAGGTCCTTCTCCGGTGTGACGGGGCGGATCAGCCGCTTGGGTCGGCGGCTGACGACTACGCATCGTATGGGCCCGGTTTGCGTCTCGCACATCAGGAATTCGTACCACCGCACGCTCCCCATCAGTCACGCCTGGATAGGCGTCCGATTCGGATTTCCGTCTGGTCAGTCGCTTGATGGATGGTTCACCCGCGAGCGAATCCCGCGGCAACCACGTCGGCGGGCCCGGGCAGGCAGGCGGTGACCTTCCGTAACCCGGGCGGCGAGCGGCGGTGCGTGATTGCATCGATTTGATGGTCGGGATCATCTGGCGCGGTAGCGCGAGGCGCGTGTGATCAAAACGCCCGCCGGGACGGGATAGCAGGGGCCGGCTCGTTTTGGCAGCACGATACTGGTGGGAACCCTCGTCGCGTACGCGACGAGGGTTCCCACCAGTATCAGGTCACCTCCAGATTGACAGGCGACTATTCATTCGGGTCGGATTGTTGGGGTCGTAGGCCGTCAGGCAGAGGGCGTAGGTGCTTGACAGCCAGTTGCCGGTCGCGGTGCGGGTGTCGGTCCTGGTGGTTGCCAGGAGGCGGTCCGACGTGGGCATGAGCAGCGACTGCATCAGGTTGCCTTCCTCACCGCCGTGTCCGAACCCGGCGCCGGTGGGGTGCTGGCCGGCGGGGCACTGGGCGGTGGCGCTCATGGCGTCCCGGTCGTCGAGGCCGGTGTGCCCGCTGACGATCTCGGCGGCGTCGTGGTCGGCGCAGACAGCGATGGACTGCACCGCCCAGGAGGCGGTCGGGTTGGGCTGCGGAGTCACTCTGGCGAGGACGACATCGTTGCCGGGGGCGAGCGTGCTCAGCCGGACCTGTCCGGGGATGGCGAACGACTGCCCGCCCATGCCGACGAGGCTCTTGCCCGGACTGCAGCGGGCCATGGCCGACAGCGGTCCTCTTCCCGCTTGCGCGGCCGAAACGTAGTCACGTCGGTATTCCACGCCCTGCAGGCGGTAGGCGCAGATGCCGTAGGCGTGCAGGGTCCAGTTGGCGGGCGTCGTTTCAGGTGCTGCGGTAGCGCTGACCCGCATGGCGTGGGGGTCGTCCAATAGCGCCCCGCCTCTGGATCCGGGGGCGATCTGACTCAGCCCCACGTTCTGCGATACGGGACCGGCCACGTAGCCGCCGCCACCGATGAAGTGGCCGCCGCAGCGCAGATCCACCGCCTTCCACGGGTTGGTGGTGGTCTCACTCGTGCCGTGGACGATGGTGATGATCGGGTCCGTGAACGGGTCCGCGGCTGTGTTGTTCTGCGCGGCGGGAGCAGCCGCGGCGGGAGCCGATATCGCCAGCGTCGCGGCCACCACGGTGCTGGCGGCAACCGCGGCTACCTTCCACCACGTGCGAACTCGGACCGGGGCCGCTGCGATGGCTTCCTCCGAGCGCGCCGTACCGGTGGCGGAGTTGACTGATGCTTCACTCATGTTGATACTCCGTTCTCGATGGTCGAGAAGCCACCGCCGGCAGGCGACCGTTAGTGGCTCGAGGCGGCGGTTTCGATCGTGTGTTGCTCGTGCGGTCGATCCCGTCGGCCGTACTCGTGCCATTACAGCCAGCCGGCCGCCGACCGTCTGCGTACTTCTACGCACAACGGCGAAGTGAATTTCGAGTTGCCACCTTGCGTTCGTAGCGGCGGGCCAGGTGTCGGAAGCGGCTGACCCACTGGATGCCGCCACCGTGACAGGCGAACGTGGACGTGGCCCGCAAGCGGTGGTGAAGGCACGTTCCCCCAGAGCCCGGGTGCGGTTCACACTAGGGGTATCCCGTGATACCGGCGCCCGAGGGTGGCCGTTACCTTGCAGGCAGTAGTTCGTTCGGACGTCGGTGAGCCCGCAGCCTGCGGAGCGGGCGTGTTGCCCAACCATGGCGTATGGTTCGCCGGCCAGGACGGAGGCGGGCCACGATGGTGATGAAGCGGCTGGCTACGGTGTGCACCCTGGCGGCGGTGCTCGTGGTGGCCGGCTGCGGAGACACCTCGGCGGACGCGGCCGGTGAGGTGCCGACGGTGCGGGTTGCAGCGGCGTCTGACCTGCAGTTCGCGCTGGAGGACATCCGGGAGGCGATGGCCGAGGCGGACCCGCCGGTGGAGGTGGTGCCGGTCTACGGTTCGTCGGGCACCTTCTTCCAGCAGATCGTCAACGGCGCCCCGTTCGATGTCTATCTGTCGGCAGACCTGTCGTATCCGGCAGGGCTGGTGGACGAGGGGCTGGCTGACGAGGCGGACCTGTTTCCGTACGCGGTGGGGCGGCTGGTGCTGTGGGCGCTGGAGGACTCCCCGCTGGACCTGTCGCGGGGTGTGGAGGTGCTCACCGACCCGCGAGCCCGCCGGATCGCTATCGCCAACCCGGAACATGCACCGTACGGAGTGGCGGCGGTGGAGGCGCTGGAGACCGCGGGGATCTACGACGTCATCGAGCCCAAGCTGGTGACCGGCGAGAACGTGGCGCAGGCGGGCGAGTTCGCGATGTCGGGTAACGCCGATGTGGCGGTCATTGCGCTGGCGCTGGCGCTGCACGACTCGATGCAGGAGCGGGGTCGTTACGAGGAGATTCCGCTGGAGTCGTTCTCACGCCTGGACCAGGGTGGCGTGGTGCTGCCGGGGGCCACGGACCGGCAGGCGGCACACCAGGTGCGGGAGTTCATCCAGGGCCCGGCGGGTGAGGCCATTCTGCGCAGGTACGGGTTCTTCCTGCCCGACGAGTAGGCCGAGGCGAGGAGGCCGAGCGCCGATGGAGTGGGAAGCGATCGAGCTGAGCCTGCGCCTGGCGGCCGCCACCACGGCCATCCTGTTGCCGCTGGCGGTGCCGCTGGCAGCCTGGATCGCCTTCGCCCGTAACCGCGTCACGGTGGTGGTGGAGGCGATCGTGGCCCTGCCGCTGGTGCTGCCGCCGACTGTGCTGGGGTTCTACGTGCTTACGGCCCTGGGCACCCGTTCTCCGCTGGGACGCTGGTGGCAGGAGCTGACCGGGTCGACATTGGCATTCACGTTCACGGCGCTGCTGATCGCCTCGGTGCTGCACAGCCTGCCGTTCGCGGTCCAGCCGCTGGTGGCGGCGTTTTCCGGGCTCGATCGCCGGCTGTTGGAGGCTTCTTCAGTGCTCGGGCGCACCAGCGCGGGCAGCCTGATCAGGGTGGTGCTGCCGTTGTCCAAGGCGGGCGCGGCGACCGCGACCGTGCTGACCTTCGCCCACACCATCGGGGAGTTCGGGGTGGTGCTCATGGTGGGCGGCAACATCCCGGGTCAGACGCGCACGGTGTCCATCTCCATCTACGACCGGGTGCAGGCCTTCGACTACGCCACGGCCGGGCGCACCAGCCTGGTGCTGCTGGCATTCTCGCTGTTGGTGCTCACCTCGATCTACACCCTGCAGCGGCGGCAGAAGGGGGCGGTGTGGCCCCGACCCTGACCGTGCGGGTGCGCCGGCACATTCTTAACCTGCGCCTGACCGTCGACCTGGGGCAGGTGCTGGTGCTGTTCGGCCCGTCCGGCGCCGGCAAGACCACCCTGTTGCGGTGCCTGGCCGGCCTGGACCGCCCCGATTCGGACAGTCTTATCCAGCTCGACCAGACGGTATGGGACGCCCCCGGGGTGCACGTGCCGGCGCGCAACCGGCAGGTCGGCTACCTGTTCCAGGACCACGCGCTGTTCCCCCACCTCGGGGTTGCCGCCAACGTCGCCTACGGCCTGCACCACCTGCCACGTCAGCAGCGGCCCGCGCGGGTGGCCGAGGCGCTGACCGCTGCCGGCGCCGCGCACCTGCACGACCGGCCGACCCGCGGCCTGTCCGGCGGCGAAGCCCAGCGCGTGGCCCTGGCCCGGGCTCTGGCGCCGCAACCCCGGCTGCTGCTGCTGGACGAACCGCTGTCCGCTCTGGACACCCCGACCCGCCTGCGGCTGCGCACCGAGCTGCGGCGGCTGCTGCTCGCCGCGGGCGTGCCGACCATCCTGGTCACTCACGACCGGGCCGAAGCGCTCGCACTCGGTGACCACATCGCGGTCATCATCGACGGGCGACTGCACGACAGTGGCCCGGCTGAGGCGGTGTTCAACCACCCGGCCACCGTCGAGGCGGCCGCGGCCGTCGGCGTCGAGACCGTCACCACCGGCACCGTTGCGGCGCGCCGCGACGGGCTGGTGCACGTCAAGCTCGCCGATCACACCCTGCAGGCAGCCCAGGACACGGTCGGCTTCCAGGAAGGCGACCGGGTGCTGGTGTGCATCCGGGCCGAGGACGTCGCCCTGGAGCTACCCGGCCCGCCGCGTGCCACCAGCCCTCGCAACCACATCCCGGCCACGATCACCGCCATCCACCCGGACGGGCCGCTGCTGCGGGTCGCCCTCGACGCCGGGTTCCATCTCACCGCGTACGTCACCCGCCCCACGCTGGAGCAGCTCGCGCTTGCCGAGGGCAGCCGCGTCACGGCCGCGATAAAAGCCCCGGCCGTGCACCTCATCCCGCACCTGCCGTGACGCGCACGCAGGTGCCCAGCCCGTCGCACACCGGGGAGCCGTTAGGTCGCTCCATCGCACTCATGGTAGTGATGGCAGCGGGAGCCGGCGGCACGTTGGAGGTCATGTGGTCAAGACACGTCCCGCCGCGGGCGGCGGACGTTGGGTGGAGATTTCGCCGGAGCGGCTGCGCGGGTGGCTGGACGGTTTCTACGGTCGGCACGACGGCGCCACCGAGTCCGGTCTGGTGCTGACCGGGTTGAGCAATGGCGACACCGCCACGGTGTATCCGCCGCCGGGCCTGGCTCATGTCGTCGACCTCGACGCCCTGCTGGCCGGCCTGGCCCGGCCACCGCGCATCGGTCTGCTGCTGGCGCGCAAGGGCGCCGCCGCCGTCGGCGTCGCCGACGAAACCACCCTGGTCGCCTCCAAGGTCGAGCGGTTCTACGTGCAGGGTCGCACCGCGGCCGGCGGCCGGGCGCAGCAGCGCTACGCACGCCGGCGCGCCCACCAGGCCACCGCCGCCGTTGAGGAGACCGCGGACATCGCCGCGCGGGTGCTGCTGCCGTACGACCCGGGCGCGCACCCGGCGCCGGACGAGGCTATCCGCGCGCTGGTCTGCGGCGGCGACCGGCAGATGATCGACACCGTGCTGACCGACCGGCGCCTTCGGCCACTGGCGGAGCTGCGGCACGCACGCCTGCTCGACGTCGCCGAGCCACGTCTTGATGTCCTGCGCGAGGCAGCGTCAGCCGCCCGGCAGGTCCACATCCACCTGGTGCCCTGACCCAGGCCAGGGCGCACATCGGGTGTCCACCTGGGCGCGGTCATGAGCATCCGGTGTAGCGACGGCGTGCAGACTTTCAGCGAAATCTGCCCAATTAGTACCGTTTAGCTATCTTGCCCGTGACATCGCCAGCGCATACCTTCAGGCCATCACTGCTCAATCAGGTGAACGGGGGCACCTGCCCGAACAGGGGAGGCGTGTAGATGAGAGCACATAGTCGACTGACCAAACTGATCGCGCCGCTGGCCGCAGTCGCTCTGATCATGGCGACGCCGCAAGCAGCGCTGGCGGACACACCGGACGTGGGATCCGTGCCGGGGCTCGCCGCCGAGTCCGACACCGGACTGTGGGTGGTGACACTGCAGGATCCGCCGCTGGCCACCTACGACGGGGGTCTGGCCGGGCTCGCCGCCACGAGCCCGCAGGTCACCGGCGACGAGCGGCTCGACGTGAGCTCCGCCGACAGCCAGGCCTACCTGGCGCACCTGGCCGAAGCACAGCAGCTGTTCACCACCCGGGCGCAGAACGTGCTCGGCCGCGACGTCGAGGTGGCGTACGAGTATCGGAACGTGCTCAACGGCGTGGCGGTGGCGGTCGACGCGGCCGAGGCTACCCGCCTGGCGTCGCTGCCCGGCGTGACCGGGGTCTTCCCGGATCTCGTGCAGGAGATCGAGACGGACACCAGCCACGACCTTATCGGGTCGGCGGCGATCTGGGACGGCGACACCAGCTCCGGCCTGGCCACCCGCGGCGAGGGGGTGGTCGTGGGGATGCTCGACACCGGTGTCAATCCGCACCACCCGTCGTTCGCCGAGGTGGACGGAACGGGTTACGTGCACGAGAACCCGTACGGGTCGGGCAACTTCGTCGGTGTCTGTGACCCCGCCCACCCCGATCACGAGGACATCTGCAACGACAAACTGATCGGCGCCTGGAGCTTCCACCCGAACGCACCCAGCGCCCAGGACTGGAACAACCACGGCAGCCACGTCGGCGGCACCATCGCCGGCAACATCCACGAGGCGACCATCACGGTCGGGGAGGACACCTTCACCCAGACCATCCAGGGGGTGGCTCCGCGCGCGAACATCATCTCCTACCTGGTCTGCTTCCCGAGCTGTCCGCAGACCGGCAGCGTGGCAGCGGTGGATCAGGCCATCGCCGACGGTGTCGACGTGCTGAACTACTCGATCTCCGGACGCGACGACCCGTGGGTCGACATCGTCGACCTGGCGTTCCTGGACGCCTTCGAGGCCGGCATCTTCGTGGCCGCGTCGGCCGGCAACGCCGGACCGTTCCCCGGGTCGGTGGCCAAGACCGGGCCGTGGAACGCCGCGGTGGCCGCGAGCAACAACTACCGGATCTTCGCGCTCACCGTGGACGCCACCGGGCCGGCGTCGGTCCCGCCCGACCTGCTTGACATGCCCGCGGCGCCGGGCGCCGGCCCGGCAGTCAGCGAGGAACTCGACGCCGAGATCCGGTACGCCGGGCTGATCGATCCAGCCAACTCCCTCGGTTGCGACCCGTTCCCGGCCGACTCACTGACCGGCAGCGTGGTGCTGGTGCAGCGGGGCGCATGCACCTTCGCGACCAAGGTGGACCACGCGGCGGACGCGGGCGCGGTCGGTGTGGTGATCTTCAACCACCTCGGTGGCCCGCCGGTGGTGCCCGGTGGGCTCGAGAACACCACCATTCCCGCCGTGATGATCGATGTGGAGCGCGGTAGCGACCTGCGCGACTTCATCATCGACAACGACCCCACCCCCACCACCGCCCGGATCAACCCGTACGCCGCGGTGGTCACTGACGAGACGTGGGGCACCGTCATGGCAGGGTTCAGCTCCCGCGGGCCGAGCCAGTTCGAGATGCTGGCGCCGACCTTCGCCGCCCCCGGGGTGAACATCCTCGCCGCCGGCCGAGAGGTCGACGGCGACCCGGACCGGTACGCGATCCTGCAGG
>SLSW01000102.1 GCA_007130245.1 Micromonosporaceae bacterium | reverse complement strand
TCGTACTACTACTCCCGCTACCCGGCGGTGATCGAGGCGACCATCTTCTACCCGAACCTGGATCTGAGGTTCCGCAACAACACCGACTACGGGGTCTTCATCACCACGTCGTACACCAGCAACTCGGTCACCGTGAGCGTGTGGAGCACCAGGGTCTGGGATGACGTGACCACCGACTGGGGGCCGCGCACCGACCCGGTGGAGCCGCAGACCCGGTACGTGGATCCCGGCCCGGACTGCATCGACACGCAGGGTATCGACGGGTTCACGCAGGAGGCCTGGCGCAACTTCCACCGGGGCGGTGAAATAGTCGAACGTGAACGGTTCCGCTGGTCCTATGACGCCCAGCCGGAGGTCATCTGCGACGAGGAACCGGACGACGATGACGACGACGGGTGACGCGGCGGCGGTCGCACGGAGAGTACGGAAAGTGGAGGGGCGATGAGACAGCGGGTGCTGCGCATCGGCGTCCTGGTGGCGACGCTGTTTCTGATCAACGTCATCGCCCGGCTGGTGGCCCGGCTGGCATACGGCGACGGCACCGCCGAGCACCTGGCCGCCCAGGAGCGCCTGGCCTGGCTCGGTTGGGCATCGGTGGCGCTGGTGATGGCGGTGGCAGCCTGGTGGTGGGGACGCCAGCGCACACCGGGTGAGGTCGCCACCGACCTGTCGTTCGGCGCTGCCACGGCGGGCCTGCTGTACGTGACGGTGGGGCCGTTCATCAGCGGGCCACCCCGGTTCGAGGAGGGGCTGGGCGGCAGCATCATCCTGCTCACGATCTATCTGGGTGTCGCCGGGGTGGGCGCCCTGCTGGGCATGCTGCTGCTGATCGCGCTGGGACGCGACCACACGTCGCGGGCGCTGCGCAGCTACGCGCAGGCGCGGTCGACCCGGCCGCATCGACCGGTGCGCCGCTGACCCGCCGGTGCGCCGCTGACCCGCCGGTCAGTCGCTGGCCGGCTCGCGCGCCACGTATGTGTGGTGGGTGGCGAACCCGAGCCGCGCATACAGCGCCACCGCCGCCGTGTTGCCCTCCTCGACCTGCAGGAACACGTCGGTCGCCCCGACCTCGGCGGCCCACGACGCCAGCGCCGCCACCACCCGGCGCGCCAGCCCACGTCCGCGGGCGGACGGCACGACCGTCACCCGGGACAGGCCCAACCACTGTCCGGCGCCGGTGACAGTGCCGCGACCGGCACCGACCAGGCCGCCGGCGTCGTCGTAGAGGTACGCGAACCGGACCGGCCACGCGCCGCCGGCGGTGAGCACGTAGCGGGCCGCCTCCGGCAGCGGCCCCGGGCCGGTGTGCCGCGCGGTGCCCGTCAGCGCCAGCCACGCTTCGTCGGGCTGGTCGGCCAGCACCATCCGGTCGCCGGCCGGTGGGTCCGTGGCCGCCGGACGCACCACCGCCAGCGGCGCGGTCTGCACCAGCACCGGCTCGCGGCGGCGCCACCCGCGCCCGTCGAGCGCCCGGTCGACCCGGGTGGCCAGCGGCAGCGGCACGCTGACGCGCGCCGGCAGACCCCGCGCGGCGTACCACCGCTCCACCTGGTCGACGGCGGCCTCCACCGGCATGCCCGCCTCGCCGAGCGGCAGCGCGGAGTTGGCCCGCCAGCTCCAGCCGTCGGCCGCGCGCAGCAGCCACTCGCCCAACGGTTCCTGCACCGGCGCCGGCCACGCGTCGTTGGCGGCGCGCTCCAGCGCGGCGACCGCGCGGCGGGTCACCGGTCGCGGCGGAATCCGCTTAGCGGCGACAACGCTGGCGCGGGTGACCGTGGTCGACCCGGTGTCGGTGGCGACGGTGAGGGCGGTGTCGGAGATGGCGGTGAGTTCGCCGAGCACGTCGGTGTATAGCGGGCGGCCGTGCCGCTGCCCGACCAGGTGACGCACCACCACCCGGTGCCCGACGTCCTGTTGGCCCAGCACCCTGACCACCTCTCGAACCGGTCAACCGGCACCGGCCGTGCCTTCCGCACGCGAACCTACTAGGCTGGAGGATGCCGCGGGCGATCGCGGGTGAGCGCGTCTGAAAGGACGACCAGTGACCTACATCATCGCCGAGCCGTGCGTCGATCTGCTCGACCGGGCATGCATCGAGGAGTGCCCGGTCGACTGCATCTACGAGGGCAACCGGATGCTCTACATCCACCCGGATGAGTGCGTCGACTGCGGGGCGTGTGAGCCGGTCTGCCCGGTGGAAGCCATCTTCTACGAGGACGACGTTCCGGAACAGTGGAACAGC
Organism: Micromonosporaceae bacterium; assembly: GCA_007130245.1. Lineage (GTDB taxonomy): Bacteria > Actinomycetota > Actinomycetes > Mycobacteriales > Micromonosporaceae > Natronosporangium. The sequence goes on along the minus strand of SLSW01000102.1, from coordinate 4,328 downwards.
TACATCGCCGCCAACTACGAGTTCTTCGACGACCTCGGGTCGCCCGGTGGAGCCGCCAAGATCGGCAAGATCGATAAGGACCACCCGGTGGTGTCCGCGCTGCCGCCGCAGCAGCACGACCACTGAGCGGCGCCCGTGACGCGCCGCGCGCTGCCGGACTTTCCCTGGGATCTGCTGGAGCCGGCGAAGGCGCGGGCGGCGGCGCACCCCGACGGGCTGGTCGACCTGTCGGTCGGCACACCGGTGGATCCGGTCCCGGCGGCCGTGCAGGCGGCGCTGTCCGCCGCGGCGGACGCCCCCGGCTATCCCCGCACCACCGGCACACCCGAGCTGCGCGCCGCCATCACCGGGTGGCTGGCCGCGGCGATCGGAGCCGCCACCGACGGGCTGGGCGTGCTACCGACGATCGGTTCCAAGGAACTGGTCGCCTCCCTGCCGGCACTGCTGGGCCTCAGCAGCGCCGACACCGTGGTGATCCCGCCGGTGTGCTACCCGACCTACGAGGTGGGGGCGCTGCTGGCCGGGGCCCGGGTGGTGCGTGCGGACGCACCCGACGAGGTGCCCGACGACGCCCGGGTGCGGCTGGTGTGGCTCAACACGCCTGCCAACCCGACCGGGCAGGTGCTGCCCTCCGCGGTGCTGGCCGCGTGGGTCGGCTTCGCCCGCGCGCGCGGGGCGGCGCTGGCCAGCGACGAGTGCTATCTGCCGCTCGGCTGGGAGGCCGAGCCGACCTCGGTGCTGTCGGCCTGTGGCGGGTCGTACGACGGCGTGCTGGCGGTGCATTCGCTGTCCAAACGCTCCAACCTGGCCGGTTACCGCGCCGGCTTCGTCGCCGGCGACGCCCACATGGTCGCTGACCTGCTGGAGGTGCGTAAGCACGCCGGCCTGATCGTGCCGGCCCCGGTGCAGGCGGCGATGACCGCGGCGCTGGGCGACGAGGAGCACGTGACCGCGCAGCGGCAGCGGTACGCGGCGCGGCGCACGGCGCTGCGGGACGCGCTGACCGGTGCCGGCTTCACCATCGAGCACTCCGGCGCCGGGCTCTATCTCTGGTGCACCCGGGGCGAGGACTGCTGGGCCGACGTCGACTGGTTCGCCACGTACGGCATCCTGGTCGCCCCCGGCACCTTCTACGGTCCCGGCGGCGCCGCGCACGTCCGGGTGGCGTTGACCGCCTCCGACGAGCGGGTGGCCGCGGCGGCGGCGCGGCTGTCGGCCTGACGTGGCGGCGCGCGTCGAGGTCGTCGAGGACGACCTCGCGCCGCTGATCGACCGGGCACGCCGGTTGGTCGGCGGCCACCGGCGGCGCCTGCTGGGCCTGACCGGTGCGCCCGGGGTCGGCAAGTCCGCGGTCGCCGGCGCGGTGGCGGCGGCGCTGGCACCGGCGGCGGTGCTGGTGCCGATGGACGGCTTCCACCTCGCCGAGGCGGAGCTGCACCGGCTGGGGCGCCACGACCGTAAGGGCGCGGTGGACACGTTCGACGCCGCGGGTTATGTGGCGCTGCTGCGACGGCTGTGCTCACCCGGCCCGGACGTCGTGTACGCCCCGCGCTTCGACCGCCACCTGGAGGAGGCGATCGCCGGCGCGATCCCGGTCGGGCCGGACGTGCCGCTGGTGGTCACCGAGGGCAACTACCTGCTCGTCGACGATGGCCCCTGGGCGGCGGTGCGGGGCCTGCTCGACGAGGTCTGGTATCTGCAGACCGACGAGGCGCTGCGGCTGGCGCGGCTGACCGACCGGCACGTCGCCCACGGGCGCGCGCCGGAGGTGGCCGCCGACCGCGCCCGCGGCACCGACCAGCGCAACGCCGACCTGATCGCCACCACCCGCGAGCGCGCCGACCTGATCGTTTGCCTGCGGCCCGTTTCTCGTCCACGTTCCGCCTAGATCGGCAAGGGGCACGAAGTGCCGCGTCGTCTGGCGGCGGTCAACATCGGTTCAGTTGTGGGCGTGCAGCGCGGGGTTGAGCGTGATCCCGGCGCCGCTGCGTTCCTTGACCTCCAGCGCGCCGGTGACCGAGTTGCGCCAGAACAGCAGGTTGTCGCTGCCGCTGAGCTCGCGCGCCTTGACGACCCGGCCGTCCGGGAGTGTGATCTTGGAGCCGGCGGTGATGTAGCAGCCGGCCTCCACCACGCAGTCGTCGCCGAGCGAGATCCCGACGCCGGCGTTGGCCCCGAGCAGGCAGCGCTCGCCGATGGAGATGACCTCGGTGCCCCCGCCGGACAGGGTGCCCATGATCGACGCGCCGCCGCCGATGTCGGAGCCCTCGCCGACCACCACGCCGGCGGTGATCCGACCCTCCACCATCGACGCGCCGAGCGTACCCGCGTTGAAGTTCACAAAGCCCTCGTGCATGACGACGGTGCCCACCCCGAGGTGCGCCCCGAGCCGCACCCGGTCGGCGTCGGCGATGCGCACCCCGTCCGGCACCACGTAGTCGGTCATGCGCGGGAACTTGTCCACCCCGAACACGGTCAGCACCCGGCTGGCGCTGCGTTCGACCAGCCGCAGCTCGCCGACCTGGTTGGGCAGGCACGGGCCGGCCGAGGTCCAGGCGACCGTCGGCAGCAGCGCGAACGTGCCCTCCAGGTTGGCCTGGTGCGGCCGGATGAGCCGGTGCGAGAGCAGGTGCAGCCGCAGGTAGGCGTCGGCGACGTCCTTCGGCGGGTCGGCCAGCGACTCGATGTAGACCTGCACCACCTCGGTGCGCATGCCTGCCAGCGCCCGCGGTCCGACCATCGCCACCAGCCCGGCGTCGGCGGCGATGCCGGCGCCGCCGGTGCTGCCCAGGCCCAGCGACCCGAGCGGATACCACACGTCGAGCATCTGGTCGTCGCTGGTGAGCGTGGCCAGGCCGGCGCCCCAGGCCGGTGAGTGCGAGTACGTCATAGGCGTTCACGGTAGCGTTGCCTGCCATGACGAGTCCGTTGACCCCGCAGGTGCTCGCCGATCCGGTGGCCCTGACCCGTGCGCTGGTGGACATTGAGTCGGTCTCCGGCGACGAGAAGAAGATCGCCGACGCGGTGGATCAGGTGTTGCGGGCCGGCGGGCATCTGACGGTGGACCGCTACCGGCACACGGTGATGGCCCGCACCGACCTGGGCCGCCGGCAGCGGGTGGTGCTGGCGGGTCACCTGGACACCGTCCCGGTCGCGGGCAACCTGCCGTCCCGCGCCGAGGACGGGGTCATCTACGGCTGCGGCACCTCGGACATGAAGTCCGGCGTGGCGCTGGCGCTGCACCTGGCGGCGGCGCTGCCGCGGCCGCGCTACGACGTGACCTACCTGTTCTACGAGGCCGAGGAGGTGGAGTCCGAGCGCAACGGGCTGAACCTGGTCTCGCAGGCGCATCCGCAGTGGCTGACCGCCGACTTCGCGGTCCTGCTGGAGCCGACCTACGGCGCGGTGGAGGCCGGGTGCCAGGGCACGCTGCGGGCCACGGTCCACACCGCCGGCACCCGGGCGCACTCGGCGCGGTCGTGGCACGGCGTCAACGCCATCCACGCCGCCGGCGAGGTGCTGGCGCGGCTGGAGCGGCACCGGGCGCGGCGCGTGACAATCGACGGGTGCGAATACCGGGAGGGGCTCAACGCGGTCGGTATCCGCGGCGGCGTGGCCGGCAACGTCATCCCGGACGAGTGCCAGGTGGAGGTCAACTACCGGTTCGCGCCGGACCGCGGGGTGGACGAGGCGTTCGCGCACGTACGGGAGGTGTTCGCCGGTTTCGACGTACGGCTGACCGACTCCGCGCCCGGCGCACTGCCGGGCCTGACCGCCGCGCCGGCGGCGGAGTTCCTCGCCGCCGTGGACGCGCCCGCGCAGGCCAAGCTGGGCTGGACCGACGTGTCACGCTTCGCCGCGCTCGGCATCCCCGCGCTCAACTTCGGACCGGGTGACCCCAACCTCGCCCACACCCGCGACGAGCGGGTCGAGGTCGACAAGATTCTCGCCGGTGCGACCATCCTGCGCCGCTGGCTCGACGTCGACCGCGCCGGGCACGGCTGACCGGCCGGCCGGCGCCGGATCCCCGGCGCTGACGCGGCGCTGCACGAGCGCGACCCGGATCCGGTGCTGGATCTGCCGGCGCCGGCGGGTCAGCTCGTGTCCGGTCATCATTGTCGTCCCCCATCATCCCCGCGCGCGGCGCGTCATCTGCTGCGCGACGCGTCGCGGCCCATACCTGCATGACGCACAGCGGGCCGGCAGGGTTGCATGCACGGGGCGAACCGGTGCGCGGGTCTACCGGATCGTTACCGTAGGCAGATGACCGACAGCAGACCGCCCGGGCCGACGCCGGAGCGTCACCGGGGCGCGGTGACCCTCCGCGG
>SLSW01000139.1 GCA_007130245.1 Micromonosporaceae bacterium | reverse complement strand
CGCCACTCGTCCGCGACCCACTCCGACATCTGGAAGGGGTTGACGAACATCACGACCGCCGGCGCGGTCAGCAGCACACCGGCGGCAACCGGGCCGGTGGGCGACCAGCGGAGCATGCCCAGCACCCCCAGCAGGACGCCGACGACCGCGAGTGCGATTCCGGGGCCGATCAGCTCGGCCGTGTCGTACGTCGCGGCCGCCTCCCAGTCGTCCACCGTGGTCAACCATCCGAGCTGGCCGGTGGCCAGCAGCAGCCAGGCCAGCAACGCGGCCACCACTCCGGCGATGAGGCTCAATATGTGTCGCATTCGCACAACGTACAGTCTCAGTGGTGGACCTGTATGCCCCGCCTGACCCGCGCGGCGGCGCCGATCCACCCACTTCGCGGTGCCGGGTCACCCTCCGTGACATTGTGGCGTAGGTCGATGTAACCCCGGTCGGAAAGTCACCGCACCCACCGCGGCGGCGGGTAGCCACCCGGTGCGGCAAGATGGCCGTATGACCGAACCCCCCGTCATGTGGCGACCGCCGGCCGACGTCCGCCAGACCAGCCGCATCGGTGACTATCTGGGCTGGCTGGAGCGCGAGCGCGGGCGGTCGTTCGACACCTACGACGCGTTGTGGCAGTGGTCGGTCGAGGACCTGGCGGGCTTCTGGTCGTCGATCTGGGAGTACTTCCAGGTCATCGCCCACACGCCGCCGGACGGGCCGCTGGTCGAGGCGGCGATGCCGGGCGCGCGGTGGTTCCCGGGCGCGGAGATCAACTACGCCGAGCATGTGCTCCGGATGCCCGGTCTGGCCGACCACGACCCGGTGGTGCTGAGCCGGTCACAGAGCCGCGCGCAGGTCACACTCACCGCGGCGCAGCTGCGGGAGCAGGTGCGCCGGGTGGCGGCCGGGCTGCGTCGCCTCGGCGTCTCCCGGGGCGACCGGGTCGCGGCGTACGCCCCGAACATCCCGGAGACGTACGTGCTGATGCTGGCCACCACCAGCCTCGGCGCGGTGTTCTCGTCCTGCGCGCCGGAGTTCGGCACCCGCAGCGTGACCGACCGGTGGCAGCAGATCTCCCCGACGGTGCTGGTCGCCGTGGACGGCTACCGGTACGGCACCAAGGACGTCGACCGGCGCCAGGAGGTGGCCGCGATCCGGCAGGCGCTGCCGTCGCTGGCGCACACGGTGCTGCTGCCCTACCTCGACCCGGCGGCGAAGCCGGCCGACGGGGCGATCAGCTGGTCGGAGCTGTCCGCCCCCACCGACGAGCCGCTGGCGTTCACGCCGGTGCCGTTCGACCATCCGCTGTACGTGCTCTACTCCTCGGGCACCACCGGGCTGCCCAAGCCGATCGTGCACGGCCACGGCGGCATCCTGCTGGAGCACCTGAAGATGCTGGCGTTGCACCACGACCTGGGACCGGCCGACCGGTTCTTCTGGTTCACCACCACTGGCTGGATGATGTGGAACTTCCTGGTCTCCGCCCCGGCGGTGGGCACGGCAATCGTGATGTTCGACGGCGACCCCGGGCACCCGGACCTGTCGGCGCTGTGGCGGTTGGCCGACGAGGCCGGCGTGACGTTCTTCGGCACCTCCGCGCCGTACGTCATGGCCTGCCGCAAGGCCGGCCTGGTGCCCGGTGGGCTCGCGGACCTGTCCCGGTTGCGGGGCCTGGGCTCCACCGGCGCCCCGCTGCCGGCGGAGGGCTTCGACTGGGTCTACGAGGCGGTGTCGTCAACGGTGCAGCTGCAGTCGCTGTCCGGCGGCACCGACATGTGCACCGGTTTCGTCGGCGGCGTGGCGCTGCTGCCGGTGTGGCGCGGGGAGATCACCTGCCGCTGCCTGGGCGCGAAGGTCGAAGCGTACGACGAGTCCGGTCAACCGGTCGTCGGCCAGCTCGGCGAGCTGGTGATCACCCGACCGATGCCGTCCATGCCGGTCGGGTTCTGGGGCGACGAGTCGGGCCAGCGCTACCGCGAGGCGTACTTCGACACCTTCCCGGGAGTGTGGCGGCACGGCGACTGGATCACCGTGACCGCACGCGGCTCGTGCGTGATCACCGGACGCTCCGACGCCACCCTGAACCGCGGCGGGGTGCGGCTGGGCACCGCCGAGTTCTACGCGGTGGTGGAGGGCCTGGACGAGGTGGTGGACTCGCTGGTGGTGCACCTGACCGACAGTGGGCCCGACGGGGACACCGACGAGCTGCTGCTGTTCGTGGTGCTGGCCGAGGGTGTGGAGCTGGACGACTCGCTGCGGGCGCGCATCGCCGGCGAGCTGCGCCGGGCGCTGTCGCCGCGGCACACCCCGGACGAGATCCACCAGGTCCGCGCGGTGCCGCGCACCCTGAGCGGTAAGAAGCTGGAGGTGCCGGTGAAGAAGATCCTCACCGGTACGCCGGCCGAGCGCGCCGCTGCCGAGGGGGCGCTGGCCAACCCGGAGTCGTTGGGCGAGTTCACCGCCATGCCGCGCCGACGGTCTAGTCTGGAAGGATCGAGCGGAGGGAGCCGGTGATGCAGCTAGTGGCCGTGCCGGACGGCATCGCGCAGCCGTTCCGCCAGCTCACCCTGGAGGAATACCTGTCGCTGCCCGAGGACACCCGGGCCGAGATCGTGGACGGAGTGCTGCGGCCGATGGTCCGGTCGAACAAACGGGGTCGACGGGTTCAGCGTCGGCTGGCGAGCCTGATCGAGGCGCAACTGCCACCTGTGCTTCGCGTCGAGGAGGAGGAGGTGGTGGTCTTCCGGGCCACCCCGCCGGAGGCTCGCATCCCGGATGTGGTGGTCTTTCGCGCCGCCGCCGATCCGACCGGTGCCACCAACTACACCCCTGCCGACGACGTGCGGCTGGTGGTGGAGGTGGTCAGCCCGGGCACCCAGACCGCGGACCGGTACGAGAAACCGGGGGAGTACGCGCGCAACGGCATCCCGTCGTTCTGGCGGATCGAGCTGGAGCCGGACATCTCCGTCAGCGTCTACCGGCTCGCCGACGGGGTGTACCGCGACGAGGGCGTCTACACCCGTGGCGGGCTGATCAAGGACCCCACCCTCGACTGGTTGTCGATCGAAGTGAATGACCTGCTCGGGGACTATGCCTGAACCCGACCCGGAGGCATCGCCGGCCGGGGGTGCCGGTGCGCGGCGCTGGCGCCGCCGCGAGTGGCGCGCCGGCCTGGAGCTGCTGGCCATGTGCGGGTTCGTGGTGGTGCAGCCGCTGCTGGAGGTGATCGGCGGCAGCCCCGGCTTCTTCCTGTTCCACGGGGTGACCGGGGGCGAGATCATGCTGCTGGTCGCGGTCTACACGCTGGTGCCGCCAGCGGTGCTGTGGGCGCTGGGAGCGCTGGCCGGATTGGCCGGTCCGCTGATGCGGGCACGAGTGCACCTGGTCACCATCTGCCTGCTGCTGGTGCTGTTCATGATCCAGCTCGGTAAGCACCTGACCTCGCTGCGTGGTGTGGTGCTGACCGTGCTGGCGCTGCTGGTGGCCGGGGTGGTGCTGGCCGGCTACGTGCGCTTCGACCGCGTGCGGCAGTTCCTGCGGTTCGCGGCGATCGGGCCGCTGGTGTTCGTGCTGCTGTTCACCTTCACCTCACCGGCCTCGGCGGTGCTGCTGACCGACGACGCCCCGGCCGCAGGCGCCGAGCCCGAAGTGGTGGGGCCGCACCCACCTATCGTGGTGATGCTGTTCGACGAACTGCCGCTGGTGTCGCTGCTCGACGCCGACGGCGGCGTCGACGCCGACCGTTACCCGAACTTCGCGCGGTTGGCAGGCGAGTCCACCTGGTACCGCGACGCCACCACGGTGGCCGGCTGGACCCCGCACGCGCTGCCGGCGATGCTGACCGGCCGCTGGCCGGAACGCGACGTGGCCGCCCACCACACCGAATACCCGGACAACCTGTTCACGCTGCTGGACGGAGTGTACGAGGTGGAGGCCATCGAGACGATCAGCCGCCTGTGCCCGCCGTGGCAGTGCGGGGACGCCGCCGGCAGCGCCCAGGGCGGGTTGCCGACCGCGTTCGCGGAGACCTCCGCGCTGCTCGGGCAGCTGGTCTCCCCGCGCGAGCCGCAGCGGCGGGTCACCGAGGCGTTCCGGGAGCCGACCGTGACCGAGCTCGGGCCGCGGTTCCTGTTCCGCGAGGCCCGTAGCGAGAACCGCCCGGCGCGGTTCCTCGACTTCCTCGGCTGGCTGGACCCGGACGTGCTCGAGGCGCACGACCAGCCCACCCTGCACTTCCTGCACCTGTTGTTGCCGCACTCGCCGTGGGTGCACCTGCCCTCCGGCACCCAGTACGACGCGCCCCACCTGCCGCTGGACGGCCAGTGGTGGCCGCAGCTGGCCCACCAGCGTCACCTGGCGCAGCTGGAGTACACCGACCGCCTGCTCGGGGAGGCGATCGCGGCGCTGGAGGGCGCCGGCATCTACGAGGAGGCGCTGGTGGTGGTCACCTCCGACCACGGGCACAGCTTCACCCCCGGGGCGGCCGGCCGGCGACTGGACGACGCCGAGCGGGCGGCGGCCGAGCTGGCGTGGGTGCCGCTGTTCATCAAGGAGCCCGGCCAGCGTGAGGGCGTGGTCGACGACCGAAACTGGCAGCACATCGACCTGCTGCCGACGTTGGCGGACTACGCGGGCGTGGCGGTGCCGTGGCCGGTCGACGGGTTGTCGGCCCTGCGTGGGATGCGCACGGATCCGGAGAAGGTCTACTACGAGTTCGAGGACCTGACCGACCGTCGCGTATTCGACGGCCGGCAGTTCACCCGGATCCTGGCCGCCCCGACGGCGTACCCGCCGCTGCCGCCGGAGCCGCACCCCGAGCTGGTGGGCGCCGCCGTGGCCACGTTGCCGGTGGCCACCGGGCCGGGCAGCGCAGTGGTGGAGAACCTGGACGCGTTCGACGACGTGGCACCCGAGCGGGGCGCCGTGCCGGCGCTGGTGCACGGCACCGTGCCGGACGAGGTGCCGGAAGGCGCGTCACTGGCGATCGCCCTCAACGGCCGCATCGCCACCGTGGTGCCGGTGGTGAGCGGCGCCGACGGCAGCCGGCGCTTCGCGGGCCTGATCGCCGACGAGACCCGGTTCGTCGCCGGCGCGAACGACCTGGACCTGTTGCTGGTCGACGCCGGCGGTGCGGCACTGCAGCGGCTCCAGCTGGGAGGATGAGGCGCCCCGCTGGGGTGCGTCGTAGCCGCGCCCGGGCGGTTCGCCCGCCGCGGCGGGGACGGTTACGGTTAGGTGGACGCCGGGCATACCTAGGATGACCACGGCGCCGCAGTGCCAGCGGGGGTCGCTGGCGCCGGTGGCCACAGACGGCAGAAAGGTGTTGACCACTGATGTACCTTGCCTATCTGGACCCGGGGACGGGGAGCATGCTGGCGGCCGCAGTGGTCGCCGGAGTCGCCGGGGTTGCGGTGACGGTGAAGGTGTGGTGGCGCCGGTTGACCGCGAAGTTGCGCCGCCGGCAACCCACGGACACCGACACACCGGGCAACCCGGTGCAGGACAACTGAGCCGCCGCGGACATGACGGTGCAGCAGCAGGAGCCGGCGTCGTTTCGCGACCCGGCCAATCAGGTTTTCTACGTCGGGGACCGGGTGTTCCGCGGACTGCGGGGCGAGGCGGTCGAAGACTGGCGGGCGCTAGCCGCGACCGGCTTCTTCGCACGGATGATCGAGCAGGGCGCGATCTGCGCTACCGAGCCGGCGGCGCCGGACGACGTGCCCGCCGGTGACTTCGACCTCGTGTTGCGTCACGAACGCATACCGTTCATCTCGTACCCGTACGAGTGGACGTTCTCGATGCTGCGCGACGCCGCGTTGCTGCACCTGGAGATCCTGGATGCGGCGCTGTCCGAGAAAGTGATTACAAAGGACGGTTCGGCGTACAATCTGCAGTGGCGGGGTGCGCAACCGACCTTCATCGACATCGGCTCCTTCGAGCGGCTGCGTGAGGGCGAGCCCTGGGCCGGTTACCGGCAGTTCTGCCAGACCATGCTCTATCCGCTGCTGCTGCAGTCCCACCTCGGTGTGGACTTCCAGCCGTGGATGCGGGCGGCGATCGACGGCATCGAACCGGCCCAGATGCGGCGGATGTTCACCGGCGGCCGGCGTTTCAAAGCCGGCGTGTTCAAGCACGTGCACCTGCACGACGCGCTGCAGACCAGGCTCGCGCCGAAAAGCGCCCGCGACATGCGCAGTGAGCTGGCCTCGGCCGGGTTCTCCACCGAACTGGTGGTGGCCACGGTCCGGGCGCTTCGCAAGCTGGTGACCAAGCTCGACTGGCAGCCACCGGCCAGCCACTGGGGCGGCTACCGGCAGACCTGCAGCTACTCCGACGACGACGCGCAGGCCAAGCAGGCCTTCGTGGATCGGGCGCTGTCCGCCGCCGGTGAGCTCGACCTGGTGCTCGACCTGGGTGCCAACGACGGCGCGTACGCGCGCCTGGCCGCCCGCCACGCGGCGCAGGTGGTGGCGGTGGAGAGCGACCACGCGGTGACCGACGTGCTCTACCGGCAGTTGCGTGACGCCGGTGAGCAGCGGGTGCTGCCACTGGTGATGGACCTGGCCAACCCGTCGCCGGGCGGCGGCTGG
>SLSW01000253.1 GCA_007130245.1 Micromonosporaceae bacterium | reverse complement strand
CGGGGTGCCGTCGATCTGCTCGGCCAGCAGCCGCACCGCCTGGTGTCCCTCCGGGATCCAGGTGGGGTTGGGCTGGCCGTGCCCGGGGGTGGCGAACAGCCGGCGCCGGCCGCGCCATCCGCGCCGCCAGCCGAGCGTGATCGAGTTGTCCAGCGACTGCATCACCAGCGTGATGATGGTGCGCTGGGACCAGCGGCGTACCCACGCCATCCGCAGCGGCACGTGCGGGGCCCGAAGTATGGCGCCGATCCAGCGCAGCCGGCGCCACCGGCCGCCGGTGACCAGCACCGACTGCAGCAGCCCCATCGCGTTGGCGCCCGGGCCGTAGCGCACCGGCTCGATGTGGGTGTGGCGGTCGGGGTAGAACGAGCCGGTGATGGCCACCCCGTGCGAGTAGTCCACACCGCGCCTGCGCGCCGCCCGGGCCGGCACCGACGCGCCCAGGATCGCCTCGGAGTTGGTGCGGGTGAGCATCCCCAGCCGGTCCGACAGGTGCGGCAACGGACCGCTGGCCTTCATGGCGTGCAGCAGCCGCTGGGTGCCCAGCGCGCCGGCCGCGAGGACCACCTGGCCGGCGTGGAAGGTACGCCGCTGCCGGCGCAGTCGGGCACCGGTGCGCACGGTGTCCACCTCGTACCCGCCGTCCGGCGCCGGTCGCACCGCGGTCACGGTGGTCATCGGGTGCACCTGCGCTCCCGCCTGCTCGGCCAGCCACAGGTAGTTCTTGACCAGGGTGTTCTTGGCGTTGTAGCGGCAGCCGGTCATGCAGGCGCCGCAGTGCAGGCAACCGGCGCGTGCCGGCCCGACCCCGCCGAAGTACGGGTCGTCGACCGTCTCGCCGGGCGTGCCGAGGTGCACCCCGACCGGGGTGGACCGGTAGGTGTCGCCCACGCCCATCCGCGCGGCCACCGCCTGCATCGCCTCGTCCGCGCCGGTGGTGTGCGGGTAGGTGGTCACGCCCAGCATCCGGCTCGCCTGGTCGTACCAGGGCGCCAGCTCTTCGGCCCAGTCGGTGATGTCGCGCCACTGCGGATCGCGATAGAAGTCGGCCAGCGGCCGGTAGAGCGTGTTGGCGTAGACCAGGCTGCCGCCGCCGACGCCAGCCCCGGACAGCACCATCAGCCCCGCCCCGTGCCGGCCGCGCAGCAGGGTCATGCGCTGGATGCCGTAGCAGCCCAGCGCCGGCGCCCACAGGTACCGTCGGGTGCGCCAGGAGGTCTGCGGCAGTTCATGGTCGGCGAATCGGCGACCGGCCTCCAGCACCGCCACGGAGTAGCCCTTCTCGATGGCGCGCAGCGCCGCCACGCTGCCGCCGAACCCGGAGCCGACCACCACCACGTCGTACTGCATACTGTCGATACTTACTCACTGGTAACCGCTGGTCAACCGGCACTTCCTTGATCCAGTGCCCAGCGGCGGCGCGACACGCCGGCCCAGCCCGCTGCGGAAGGGAACCCGATCAAGTTCCCTCACCCGAGTATGTCGGAGTTCACGAGTCGAGGACGAGACCGACCTTCTGGAACTCCTTCAGGTCGCGGTAGCCGCACTTCGCCATCGCCCGCTTCAGCCCGCCGAAAAGGTTGAGGGTCCCGTCCGGCTGGTCCGCCGGCCCGTACAGGATCTCCTCCAACGTGCCCTGCGACGCCTGTGCGGCGCCGAACGCCCCCCGCGGCAGCTTGGGGTGGCTGGCCGCCGAGTGCCACCACGCCCCACCGCCCGGTGCGCCGACGGCCAGCGACAGCGGCTCGCCCAGCATCACCGCGTCCGCGCCGCAGCCCAGCGCCCGGGCGATGTCGCCGCTGGTCTGGATCCCGCCGTCGGCAATCAGATGCACGTAACGCCCGCCGGTCTCGTCCAGGTAGTCGCGCCGCGCCGCGGCGGCGTCGGCGATGGCGGTGGCCATCGGCACCCGGATGCCCAGCACCGCGTCGGTGGTGGCCCAGTCGTCGGCGCCGACACCGACGATGACACCGGCCGCGCCGGTGCGCATCAGGTGCAGCGCGGTCTGGTAGCTGGTGCAGCCGCCCACCACCACCGGCACATCCAGGTCGGCGATGAACTCCTTGAGGTTGAGCGGCTCGTCGGTGGTGGACACGTGCTCGGCGGACACGATGGTGCCCTGGATGACGAGGATGTCCACCCCGGCGTCCAGGATCACCGGTGCCAGCGTCAACGTGTGCTGGGGTGAGACCCGCACCGCGACGGTGACGCCACCGTCGCGCAGCTCCGCGATGCGCTGCCCGATCAGCTCCGGCAGGATCGGTTCGGTGTAGGCCTCCTGCAGCCGCCGGGTGGCCGGTGACTCCTCGTCCAGGTCGGCCAGTTCCGCCAGCACCTTGGACGGATCCTCATACCTCGTCCACAGGCCCTCGGCGTTGAGCACACCCAGCCCGCCCAGCTGGCCGAGCGCCACCGCGGTCGCCGGGCTCATGGTGGCGTCACTGGGATGGGCCACGCAGGGAATCTCGAACGGGTACGCGTCGAGCTGCCAGGCGGTGGACACGTCGTCGACGTCGCGGGTCCGCCGCGACGGCACGATCGCCACGTCTGGCAGGTGGTAGCCGCGCTGGGCGTTCCTGCCCAGCCCGATCTCGATGACCTCACGCACAGCGACTCCTCGCGCCCCGGCCTCAGCGCGGGGTGTAGTTGGGTGCCTCGACCGTGAGCTGGATGTCGTGCGGGTGGCTCTCGACCAGCCCGGCGCTGGTGATGCGCACGAGCTGACCGCGCTCGCGCAGCTCGGCGACGGTGGCCGCGCCCGCGTAGCCCATGGCCACGCGCAGGCCGCCCACGAGCTGGTGGGCCACCGCCGCCAGCGGCCCCCGGTACGGCACCTGCCCCTCGATCCCCTCCGGCACCAGCTTCTCGTCGGCGGACACGTCCTGCTGGAAGTAGCGGTCCTTGGAGTAGGACCGGCCGCGACCACGCGAGCGCATCGCCGCCAGCGAACCCATCCCCCGGTACGACTTGAACTGCTTGCCGCTTTCGAAGACGATCTCGCCGGGGCTCTCCTCGCATCCGGCCAGCAGGCCGCCGAGCATGACCGTCTCCGCGCCCGCGGCGAGCGCCTTGGCGATGTCACCGGACTGCTTGACGCCGCCGTCGCCGATCACCGGCACCCCGGCGGGAGCCGCCGCCCGTGCCGCCTCCATGATCGCGGTCACCTGCGGGACGCCGACCCCGGAAACCACCCGCGTGGTGCAGATCGCACCGGGACCCACGCCGACCTTCACCGCGTCGGCACCGGCGTCCACCATGGCCTTCGCGCCCGCGTAGGTGGCGACGTTGCCGCCCACCACCTCGACGTCGCGTTCCCGCTTGATCCGGGCAACGGTGTCCAGCACCGTCCGGTTGTGCCCGTGCGACGTATCCACCATCACCACGTCCACGCCGGCCTCGACGAGTGCGCACGCCCGCTTGTAGCCATCGTCGCCGACGCCGACCGCGGCGGCGACCCGGAGCCGGCCCGCCTCGTCCTTGGTGGCGTGCGGGAACTGTTCGGTCTTGACGAAGTCCTTGACCGTGATCAGGCCGCGCAGCCTACCGCCGGCGTCGACCAGGGGGAGCTTCTCCACCTTGTGGCGGCGCAGCAGCTCCAACGCCTCCTGCCGGGCCACCCCGACCGGCGCGGTCACCAGCGGCATGGGGGTCATGACCTCACGCGCCGTGACCGACCGGTCGGTCACGAACCGCATGTCGCGGTTGGTCACGATGCCGACGAGCATGCCGTCGCCGTCGGTCACCGGAACCCCGGAGATCCGGAAGCGTGCGCACAGAGCGTCCACGTGATGCACCGTGTCGTCCGGGGCGCAGGTGACGGGATTGGTGATCATCCCCGCCTCGGAGCGCTTGACCAGGTCGACCTGCAGCGCCTGGTCTTCGATCGACAGGTTGCGGTGCAGCACCCCGATGCCGCCCACCCGCGCCATCGCGATCGCCATGCGCGCCTCGGTGACGGTGTCCATGGCGCTGGAGACGAGGGGGATCGCGAGGGTGATCCGCGGGGTCAGCCGACTGCCGGTGTCCACCTCACCTGGGACCACGTCCGACTCGCCCGGCTGCAGCAGGACATCGTCGAAGGTCAGAGCCAGCGGCAGGTTCGCTGCGTGGTCGGTCGGCAGTTCCACGACGGGACTCCTGTGATGGTGGTGGCGACACTGGTCGGCGGTGAACTTTCATCGTACCCACCCATGACCCTCAATCCCGGCCCGACACCTCCGACCCGGACAGCGAAGCCGCCCGGTTCGGACTACCGTGGAATCGTGCACGACGAGCCGATCGACCCGTTCCACGGCGACCCGAGCGATCCCGCATCCGAGCTTGAGCGCCTCGGCAGCGATCACCTGGGCGATCCGCTGTCGGATACCGAGCGGCAGGACGTGCTGGAAGACCTCACCGATCTGGAGGTCTACCAGGCGCTGCTGGCGCCGACCGGCATCCGCGGCCTGGTCGTCGAGTGCGAGGAGTGTCGCGAACCGCACTACTTCGACTGGGACCTGCTGCGCGGCAACCTCCGCCACCTGCTCGACTCCGGCATGCCCCGGGTGCACGAACCGGCCTTCAACCCCGATCCGGACCGGTACGTGAGCTGGGACTACGCCCGGGGCTACTGCGACGGCGTGCAGGACACCCTGGCCGACGACTGAGCGCGGAGCGTGCGGGCCGACGACTGAGCGCGGGCCGGCCGGCGTGCCGGGTCAGAGCAGCGTGCCCGACCGGAAGCCCACCGCCACTGCGTGCGCCCGATCGCGCGCCCCGAGCTTGCGAAACAGCCGCCGGGCATGGGTCTTGACGGTGTCCTCGGACACGTAGAGGTCCCGCCCGATCTCCGCGTTGCTCTTGCCGTCGGCCATGCCCCGCAGCACCTGCGACTCCCGTTCGGTCAGCGGCGCCCGCAGCCGGATCGGCGCAGCCGCGCCCCCGTCGCCCTCGACCACCTGGTCGCCGCGCTGCACCGGCACCAGGGTCGGGCCGGCGCCGTCCTCGGTCTGCAGCGGTCGCGACGCGACTCGCTCCGGGGCCCGCCCGGTGGCGACGTCCCTGGCGTTCGGACGCGGGCCGGCGGCCGCCACCGCCCGGGTACCGCCGCCGGTGCTAACCGTCGCGGCCACCGCCGGTGGGGCCGCGTCACCGGACGTCGCGCGGGAGGACCCGATCAGCAGCAACGCCTTGGCGACCGTGCCGACCACGTCATGGTCGCCGCCGCGGATGACACCGCGCGCGCCCGCGGACACGACCGCGGCGGCGGTGCGCGGTTCTTCGGAGCCGAACAGCACCAGCACCGCCTGCGGCGCCTGCGCCAGCACCCGCCGGGTGAAGCCCACGCTGTCCGGCCGGGTGACGGCGGTGTCGGCCAGGATCAGCTCGGCCGGTTGCTCCGCGAGCCGGGCCAGCACCTCCGCCTCGGACACCGCGGTGCGCAGCGTGAACACGCCCAGTCGGGCCGCACACGAGGCGACCGACTGCGCCGCCAGCGGCGTCCGGACACAGACAAGCACGGTTCGCACAGTGACCCCCACTCGGTCGAGCAGCACACCCCTTCCAGGAAGGAGACCATGAAAACGGGTGATCATGGTGTGTTTTGCACCCGATTCTCCAGAAAAGTTTGGCTCTATCCTCCCTGAGGATCACCGCGAGCCACACTAGTGACACACGCCACATCCGGAGTATGGTCGGGGGCGTGGTGCCTACTGCCCGGTCCATAACCGTGACCGCGCCGACGGAGGCGGTATGTCGACGGTGAGCAGACTGCCCGGCCCGATCGCTGACAGCTGGGACTGGCAGCGTCGCGGCGCCTGCCGCGGCCGGGACACCACCCAGTTCTTCCACCCGGACGGTGAGCGCGGCTCGTCGCGCGCCCGACGGGAGGAGGCCGCCAAGTCGGTGTGCCGCGGTTGCCCGGTCCGTCCCGAGTGCGCCGCCCACGCGCTGGTCGCGCGCGAACCGTACGGGGTGTGGGGCGGGTTCACCGAGTCCGAGCGGTGGCACCTGCTCGCCACCGGATGGGACGACCTGGTCGACGGCCGCCGCCCACGCGCTGACGTGGCCCGCCTGGAACAGCGGCTGGCCCAGCGGCCGGCGCCGGAGGCGCCCCGCCGCGTGCCCGCCCGGCCGCCGCGGCAGCGTCACCCGACCCGCACGGCCCGGGTGGCCTGAGCCGCCGGCGGCCTCGCACGGCGGTCAGTCCACCTCCACCCGTACCGTGTGCCACCCGGTGGCGCCGTCGGGAGCCACCGGGGTCCGCTCCTGCGGCTGGGTCAGTCCGCTGGCGTCGGTGGCGCGCACCGTCAGCCGGTGCGTGCCGGGCGCGGCCTGCCACCGCCACGACCACTGCCGCCAGGTGTCCGCCGACACCGTCTCCGCCAGGTCGGCCCGGTGCCACGGACCCTCATCCACGCGCACCTCCACCCGGTCGATGCCGGTGTGCGGCGCCCACGCCACCCCGGCGACCGTCACCGGCCCGCTGTCCACGCGGCCCCGGGGGACGTCGATGCGCGACTGGGTCTTGATCGGGGCCCGGGGCGCCCATCCCCGCGGCACCCAGTAGGCGTCGTAGTCGTCGAAGCTGGACAGTTCGATCTCCGT
>SLSW01000359.1 GCA_007130245.1 Micromonosporaceae bacterium | reverse complement strand
TCGGCGGGAGGTCGGGTGGGGTTACGGCAAGGTGGGCAGGAACGACGGCGTCTTGCGGACCTGGGTGGCCTGCTCGAATGCGTACCCGATCGCGATCACGGTGGGCTCGCTGAACTGGCCGGCGAAGAACGACACCCCGAGTGGCAGCTCACCCTGCACGTACCCGGCCGGCACCGTGATGTTCGGGTAGCCCGACACCGCCGCCGGCGTCGACGAGCTGACGAACCCGGTGAAGTCGTCGCCGTTGTCCAGGTCGGTCAGCCAGGCGGCGTTGTTGGTCGGCGCCACGATCGCGTCCAGGTTGTGCGCGGCCACGGCGTCGTCGATCATCGCGCGGGCGCCGTTGGTAGCGGTGGCCCGCAACTCCAGGTAGTCCGGGTCGGTCAGGTCGCCGCTGGTGGCTTCGGCCAGTTCGAAGATCTCCTGCCCGAAGTGCGGCATCTGCACGTCGGCGTGCTGCTCGTTGAACTCGATCAGCCCCGCCAGGTCGCCCGGGTGCTCGCCCGGGGTGGCGGCCAGGTAGGCGTTGAGGTCGTGCTTGAACTCCATCAGCAACGCCGGGAGCTGTGCCGCGAGCACCTCGCCCAGGCCGGGCATCTGCAGGTCGTCCACGATCACCGCACCGGCCTCGACCAGTGCGGCCACCGCCTCGTCGAACACCGCCATGACCTCCGGGTTGTGGGCCGCCGGCTCGCGCCACACCCCGATGCGCGCGCCGTCCAGCGCGTCCGGGTCCAGCGCCGCCAGGTAGTCGCGGTCGACGACGTCCGCGGCGTGGCCGGTGCCCGAGTCGCGCGGGTCGACACCCTGGATGACCGACAGCACCGCCGCCGCGTCGGTGACGTTGCGGGTCAACGGGCCGGCCGTGTCCTGTTCGGCGGAGATCGGCACGATGCCCGACCGGCTCACCAGGCCGACCGTCGGCTTGAGACCCACCACACTGTTGGCGCCGGCCGGGCACATGATCGAGCCGTTGGTCTCGGTGCCGATGGTCACCGTCGCCAGGTGGGCGGCGGCGCCGGCGGCGGAGCCGCTGCTGGAGCCGCACGGGTTGCGGTCGAGCACGTACGGGTTGTTGGCCTGCCCGCCGCGCGCGCTCCACCCGCTGGACGAGCTCAGCGAGCGGAAGTTTGCCCACTCGGACAGGTTGGCCTTGCCGAGGATCACCGCGCCGGCCTCGCGCAGCCGCGCGACGTGGAACGCGTCGCGCTCCGGTTCCGCCTCCAGCAGCGCGAACGACCCGGCGGTGGTGTGCAGCATGTCGTCGGTGTCGATGTTGTCCTTGAACAGGACCGGGATGCCCTCCAGCGGGCTACGGGCGCCGTGCTGGCGCCGGTGGGCGTCGCTGGTGGCGGCGTCCCGCAATGCGTGCGGGCTGGTCTCGATCACCGCGTGCAGCAACGGATCCAGCGCCCGGATGCGCTGCAGGTAGAAGTTGGTCAGGTGCACCGAGCTGAGCGTCCCGTCGTCCATGGCCTGCTGCAGGTCCAGCACGGTCGCGCTCTCGAGATCGATCCCCCGTAGCACCGGGGCACTGTCGGTTATGCCGGGTGGACCGGGCACGGCAGTGGCTGGTGGTGCCCCGGCCACCACCAGGCCGGCGGTGAGGACTGTGGCGAGGCACAAGCGGAATGTACGCATCGAAAACCTCCTATCATCCCTATGAGGAGGTTTATACGGCCCTCGGACGCCGCGCGCCACCCGAGCGGGCCCGCACCCTCGCGTTGATCTAGGGATTGTTCACGTGGTTGGAGATCCAACCACGTGAACAATCCCTAGATCAACGCGAGAATGGGTGTGGTGTCAACGGACGGCGGGTGAGACCGCCAGGGTGCCGGCCGAGGCGTCCAGTGTGGCCGGCACGCCCACCGGCACCGTGAGCGGCTCGGCGCCGTGGCCGACCGGTAGCCCGCCGAGCACCGGCACCCCGAGGTCGGTCAGGCGCTCGGCCAGCACCTCCGGGATGCCGCTGGAGGTGTCGTCACCGCAGCGGGTGAAGTGGCCCAGCGCCACACCGGTCAGCCCGGACAGCACCCCGGCCCGGCGCAACTGGGTGAGCATGCGGTCCACCTTGTACGGCGGTTCCTCGACGTCCTCCAGCAGCAGGATCGCCCCGGACAGATCCGGCACGTCACCGGTACCCAGCGAGGTGGCCAGCAGGCACAGGTTGCCGCCGAGTAGCCGCCCGGTGGCTGTCCCGGGCACCGTCACCGGCGCGGTGACCGTGGACTCATCGCGCTTGAGCACCACCGGACCGGTGGTCATCAGGGCGTCGCGCAGCGACTCCGCCGACACCGCGCCGGTGCGCTCGCCCCGCCAGGCCGCGCCAGGTCCGTGCAGGCATGCCAGCCGGGCGGTGCGCCACAACGCCAGCTGCAGCGCGGTCACGTCGGAGAAACCGACCACCGGCTTCGGGTCCCGTCGCACCGCGCCGGTGTCGAGCGCGTCGGCGATGCGCTGGGCGCCGTACCCGCCGCGGGTGCAGATCACCGCCCGCACCCGCGGGTCGGCCAGCGCGGCGTTCACGTCGGCAGCCCGCTGGCTGTCCGAGCCGGCCAGGTAGCCCCGGCGGGCGTACGCGTGCGGCGCCACCTGCGGGCGCAGGCCCCACGAGCGCAGCAGCGCCGCCCCGGCCTCCACCAGGTCGCGGCGAGCCGGACCGGACGGCGAGACGATCGCCACCGCGTCGCCGGGTTGCAGCACGCGTCCGCGCACCGCCTCGTCGTGGTCGCCCGGATCGCTGCTCATGCTGACCGAGGGTAACGGCTCCCCGGGCGCGCCACCGCCGGCTCCTCACGCGTGCTCGCTGTCGGTGGTGGTCCGGAAGCGGCGCAGCGGCCGGTTTCGGCCGGCGACCACGGCCACCACCAGCACGCACAGCACGCCGCCGGACACCAGGGAGAAGGTGGATGACGTCAGGCTGGCCAGTAGCCCGCCGCGGTAGTTGCCGAGGTCCGGTCCGGCGGCGCCGACCACGTGCTCGGTGGCGCTGACCCGGCCGCGGTGGGTGTCCGGCGTGGCGAGTTGCACGATGGCGCCGCGGGAGATGACCGCGACGGTGTCCGCGGCGCCGGCGACGACCAGGCAGCCCATCGCGAACCACCACGGGCCGGCGAGACCGAAGCCGGCCAGCCCGACGCCCCAGACAGCGGCGGCGACGAGCATGACCCGGCCGGGATGCGGATATCGGGTGATGGCACCCGAGGTCAGCCCGGCCGCGATGCCACCGACCGCGACCGCGGTCAGGAACAGCCCCAGCGTCCGGGGATCACCGTCGAACCGTTCCTCGTTGACCATGGGAAACAGCGCGATCGGCATGGCCAGGACGGTGGCGGCGAGGTCGGTCAGCAGACTGCCGCGCAACACGGGTCGGCGCGCGATGAAGCGCCAGCCCTCGATGACGGCGCGCAGGTGCGGCGCGGGAGAGGCGGCCGAACCGGTCGGGGGTATCGCCGGCAGCCGGGCCACCGCGTAGAGGGCCACACCGGACGCGGCGGCGTTGACCAGATAGCAGGCGGCGACCCCCCAGGCCGCGGCGACCAGCCCGGCCAAGGCCGGCCCGGCGAGCATCGCCGCCTGGAACGAGACGTGGTTGAGCGCCACCCCGGCGGCCACCCGGTCGGCGGGCAGCAGTCGCGGGATGAGCGCACGACGGGCGGGTGCGCTCAGGGAGCCGCAGGTGGCCTGGGCGGCCACCAGCGCCAGGATCAGCCCCAGGGAGTCCGCCCCGGCCAGCGCCTGCCCGGCGAGCAGCACCGATGCGACCGTGGCACCGGCGGTGGCCCACAGCATCAGCCGGCGCCGGTCCAGCCGATCGGCCAGCGGGCCGCCCAGCAGGCTGCCGGCGATCATCGGGATCGCGCGGGCGAGTCCGATGGCACCCACCCACGCCGGGTTGGCGGTGAGGTGCCACACCTGCAGCAGCACCGCGACCGTCGCGATCTGGTGACCGAAGGCCGCCGGGGTGGTGCCGATCCAGAGCCGCCGGAAATCCGGATGGTCGCGCAGCGGCCGGGTGTCGAGGATGCGGTCGAGCCCGCTCACCGGTCGCCGTCCGGCTCGTCGAGGTGGTCCAGGAGCCGGTTGTAGAAGGGGCGGCGGGCCAGCGCCGCGGTCATGTCGCGCACCACCTGGGTGAGGGGATAGGGAAGCTCGGATTCCAGCTCGGCGATCGCCGCCTCGGTGGCCCGCCACTCAGCCTCCAGCAGGGGCACGAGTCGCCGGCCCCGCTCGGTGAGGGCGACCACGCGGGTGCGCCCGTCCTCGCCGGGGGAGGTGGTGACCAGTCCGTGCTGGCGCATGGCGGTGACCGACTGGCTCATCGCCGAGTGGGTCACCTCGATCTGCCCGGCCAGGTCCCGGATGGTCATCGGCCCGAGGTGGTGCAAGCGGATCAACGCCATGGTGAAGCGGGTCCGCACCCCGGCGACGCCATGCTCGGCGTAGAGGCGGGCGATGTCGGCGTCCATCGCCTCCAGCAGGTGCCGCAGCGGTCGCAACGCGCCGCTGCGCGTGGGATCTACGGAACTCATCACAGCGCTAACATAACAGCGCTTCACTAGTTTCCCTGACGTGCCCGGCTGCCCGCACCGGCCGGCGCCCGGGTGGATAGCCTCGACGGGTGAGCACTGCGCTGGTGATCGAGAACGATCCGACCGACGACATCCGCCGGCTGGGCGAGTGGCTCACCGACGCCGGCCTGGAGCTGGTCACCGTCCGCCCGTACGGCGGTGACGAGCTGGCCGGTGACCTGGAGGGTTACGACGCGCTGGTGGTGCTCGGCGGTGAACAGCACGCCTACCCCGGTCACGACGGCGCGCCGGCCGCACCCTGGCTGCCGGCATGCGAGTCGCTGCTGCGCAAGGCGGTGCGTCACCGGGTGCCCACGCTGGCGGTCTGCCTAGGAGCCCAGCTGCTCGCCACCGCCCACGGCGGCACCGTCGCCCCGGCTGCGGCCGGACCGGAGATCGGCCCCACACTCGTGGCCCGGCGCGACGCCGCCGAGCGCGACCCGCTGTTCGTGCACGTGCCGTTCCTGCCGGACGTGATCGCATGGCACCACGACGAGATCACTGAGCTGCCCCACGGCGCGGTGCTGCTGGCGGCCTCCACCCACTATCCGCACCAGGCGTTCCGGCTCGGGCCGGCCGCCTGGGGAGTGCAGTTCCACATCGAGCCGGACCCGGACATGGTCGCACGGTGGGCGGTGAGCAACGGCGAGCTGCTGGCGCGGCTCGGTCTGGACGCGGCGCAGGTGGTCGCGGCCACCGAAGCGGTCATGGACGACATCGCCGAGGTGTGGCAGCCGTTCGCGGCGCGGTTCGCCGCGCTGGCCCGCGGCGAGCTGACCACCCGCACCGGCCTGCCGGTGATCGGGTCCTGAGCGGGGCATGATCGGGGTGTGAGCACCGAGGACCGCACCCGCCCGCGGCACGAGCGGGTGGCCGGCGCGGCCGACCCCGACCTGGCGTCGCGGCAGCTGGACCGGCTGCTGGAGTCGGCCGCGCAGACCGGGGTGGACGCCGAGCTGAGCGCCGAGCGCGACCGGGGTGGCGAGCCGTGGCGGCGGCTGGTCGCCGTGCTCGGCGCGTCCGCCACCCTCGGCGATCACCTGGTGGCCAACCCGGCGCAGTGGCGCGCCGCCGCCGAGGCGCCATCCGGGCACCCGTACGCCGGGGTCAGCGACACCGCCGGGGTGCGCCTGAGCTACCGGCGGGCGCTGCTGCCGATCGTCGCCGACGACCTCACTGGTGTCACCGACCTCGAACAGACCATGGCGCGGCTGTCGGCACTGGCCGACGCCACGCTGGCCGCCGCGTACGACATCGCCGCCGGTGAGCTCGCCACGCCGCCGCCGCCGCTGGCCGTGGTGGCGATGGGCAAGTGCGGCGGCGCGGAGCTCAACTACGTCTCCGATGTGGACGTCATCTTCGTCGCCGGCGACGACGCCGACCTGCCGGTGGCCACGCAGGTGGCGCGGCGGCTGATGGAGATCTGCTCCCAGGCCGCCTGGCCGGTCGACGCGGCGCTGCGCCCGGAGGGCCACCACGGTCCGCTGGTGCGGACCCTGGCCAGCCACCTGGCGTACTACCGCACCTGGGCGCGCACCTGGGAGTTCCAGGCGCTGCTCAAGGCGCGACCCGCCGCCGGCGACACCGACCTGGCCGGCCGGTGGCTGTCCCAGCTGCAACCACTGGTGTGGACCGCGGCCGAACGCCCCGAAGCCGTCGAGGACATCCGGGCGATGCGCGCCCGCATCGTCGACAACGTCCCCCGCGACCAGGTCGACCGGGAGATCAAACGCGGCCCCGGTGGCCTGCGCGACATCGAGTTCGCGGTGCAGCTGCTGCAGCTGGTGCACGGGCGCGGCGACGAGACGCTGCGGTCGGCCGGCACCCTGCCGGCGCTGCGGGCCCTGGTGGCCGGTGGGTACGTGGGCCGCGCCGACGGCGACGCGCTGGCAGCGGCGTACCGGTTCCTGCGCACCGTGGAGCACCGCCTGCAGCTGCAACGCATGCGCCGCACCCACCTGGTGCCGCAGGCCCCGGGCGCGCGGCGGTGGCTGGCGCACGCGCTCGGCTACACCGGCGACGCGCGCCGCGACGCGGTGGAGGCCTTCGACGCCGACTGGCTCACCCACGCCCGCCAGGTCCGGCGGCTGCACGAGAAGCTGCTCTACCGGCCGCTGCTGGAGGCGGTGGCCCGCGTGCCCAGCGAGGCACTGCGGCTCAGCCCGGAAGCGGCCCG
Organism: Micromonosporaceae bacterium; assembly: GCA_007130245.1. Taxonomy (GTDB): domain Bacteria; phylum Actinomycetota; class Actinomycetes; order Mycobacteriales; family Micromonosporaceae; genus Natronosporangium. The sequence goes on along the minus strand of SLSW01000359.1, from coordinate 14,954 downwards.
TGACCGGCTGGAGGTGCTCGGCTTCGCCGACCCGCCCGCCGCGCTGCGGCACCTGCAGTCGCTGACCGGCGGGGTGTCGCGCGCCGCGGCGATCCAGCGCACCCTGCTGCCGGTGCTGCTGGAGGAGTTCGCCGGTGCCCCGGAGCCGGACCGGGGGCTGCTGGCCTACCGGCAGGTGTCCGAGGCGCTGGGCACCACGCCGTGGTACCTGCGGCTGCTGCGCGACTCCGGGCCGGTGGCGCAACGGTTGGCGAGGGTGCTGGGCTTGTCGCGGTGGTGCACCGACCTGCTGGCCCGCGACCCCGAGGCGGTGCGGTTGCTGGCCGACGACGACGAGCTGGTGCCCCGGCCGTCCGCCACGCTGCACGACGGGTTCGCCGCCTCCGCCGACCGGCACCTGTCGCTGCGGGACGCGACCGGGGCGGCCTCCGGCGACGACGCGGTCGCCGCGGTCGCGGCGGTGCGGGCGCAGCGGCGGCGGGAGCTGCTGCGCATCTCCTGCGCCGACGTGCTCGCCGGCAGCGACCTGGCGCCGGCGCACCCGGTGGACCTCGCCGCGGTAGGGCAGACACTGTCCGATGTCACCGCGGCGACCCTGGCCGCAGGGCTGCGGGCTGCCCACCTCGGCGCCCCGGACTGGTTGCGGTTCGCGGTCATCGGCATGGGCCGGCTCGGTGGCGCCGAGGTCGGGTACGCCTCCGACGCCGACGTGGTGTTCGTGTACGAGGCGCCGGCCGGCACCGCCGAGAACGAGGCGGCGGCCGCCGCGCACCGGGTGGCGCAGCGGCTGCGCGACCTGCTGTCCGCACCGGCGCCGGACCCGCCGCTGGGGATCGACGCCGACCTGCGCCCGGAAGGGCGGCAGGGTCCGCTGGTGCGCAGCCTGGCGGCGTACGAGCAGTACTATGCCCGCTGGTCGCGGGTGTGGGAGGCGCAGGCGCTGCTGCGGGCGCGGTTCGTGGCCGGCGACGCCGACCTGGGGCGCCGGTTCGAACAGCTGGCGGATCCGGTGCGCTACCCGGACGTCGGGCTGACCCGCGCGCAGCTGACCGAGATCCGGCGCATCAAGGCGCGGGTGGAGACCGAGCGGATCCCGCGCGGCGCCGACCCGCGCACCCACACCAAGCTCGGCCCCGGCGGACTGGCCGATGTGGAGTGGGCGGTGCAGCTACTGCAGCTACGCCATGCCGCCGCGGCCCCAGGGCTGCGCACACCGCGTACCTTGGCGGCGCTGGACGCCGCCCGCAGCGCCGGACTGGTCGACACCGCCGACGCAGCGGCGCTGGCCGACGGGTGGGCGCTGGCCGCCCGGGTGCGCAACGCGCTGGCGCTGGTGCGCGGGCGGGCCGGTGACGAGCTGCCGCGGCACGGCCCGGTGCTGGCGGGGGTGGTGCGGGTGCTCGGCGCCGGCGTGCCGCCAGGGGAGTTCTTCGACCGCTATCTCAAGGTCACCCGCCGCGCCCGGGCCGCCGTCGAGCGCATCGTGCACGGGTAACGCCCGGGCGGTGGTCAACCTGCGGACGAACCTGTGGACAGCTTCCTCAGGCGGCGTGGGGTGTTGCGGGACCCTCCCGCTCTGCTGCCTTCAGGGTCAGCGGGCGGCGGTCGAGCGCACAGGGTGGACAACCGCTGACTCATTAGTCAGCAGAGCAGGAGGGTGCTTGCAGTTACCACAGGGCAACCACACCACAAGTTCCGTACTGCGTAACCGGAGCATGCCGGACCAGACTCTGATCCCGGTGCTCGCGTACCCCGACGTCGCCGAGGCCGTCACCCGCCTGTGCGCCGTGTTCGGGTTCACGCCACGGTGGCGCGCCGGCGACCATCGGGCGCAGGTCGGTGTCGGCGACGGCGCCGCGATCGCCATCACCCAGGGCGAGCGACCCACCGGTCCCGGCGCGGACCACGTCATGGTGCGGGTGGACAACGCCGACGAGCACTGCCGCACGGCGCGGGCCAACGGCGCGGAGATCGTCAGCGAGCCAACGGACATGCCCTACGGCGAACGGCAGTACGCCACGTGGGACTTCTCCGGCCGCGTCTGGGTCTTCAGCCAGTCCGTGGCGGATGTGGCGCCGGAGGACTGGGGCGGCACCTCGGAGCCGTCATGATGCACTAGGCGAGGTGGCCACCGACCCGCGTTCGTGGCCAGTCGCAGCGAAAGATCGATGCCGTGCGAGCCGACTGCTCCTGACTGTCGTCGCTACGTCAGCATTGGGCGCACCGTCTCCCAGCAGGTCTCGTCTGCGGCGATGAGCAGGCCGCCCGGTCCGGTGTCCGCAGGAAGGTAGGGCGACCCGTCCGGCCGGCGGGCGACACCGCCCGCCTCGGCCAGCAGCAGCGCTCCGGGCGCGTGGTCCCACGGCAGGGTGCGCTGGAACAGCACGAAGTCCTGCTCGCCGTCGACCAGCCGCGGGTAGTCCACGCCCGAGCAGATCGCACCCGGCCCCAGGTCGGTGAACCGGGGCGCCACCGCCTCGACGCGCGCCAGCGCCGGCGGGTCGAGGAAGCGGGTGAGCACCGCACCGCGCAGGTGGGCGGGATCGGCGGGCGCCGGCTCGCGGCGCAGCCGCACGCCGTCGCGCCACGCGCCGCCGCCCTTCTCGGCGATGTAGACGCCGCCGTCGGCCGGTCGCAGGATCCAGCCAGCTATCGTCTCGCCGCCGCGCACCAGTGCCGCCATCACCGCGTACTCCGGCCGGCCCGCCACGAAGTTCGCGGTGCCGTCGAGCGGATCGACCACCCACGCTGCCGGCGCCTCCCGCAACGCTGCCAGCAGTCCGGGGTCGGCGGCGGTCGCCTCCTCGCCCACGACCGGGGCGTCGACGATACGGCGCAGTCGTGGGCTGATCAGCGCCTCCGCCTCCTGGTCGGCCACGGTGACCACCTCGCCGGGCGCCTTCTCTGTCACCTGCCCGTCCACCAATGCCCGGAAGCGGGGCAGGATCGCCACCTCAGCCGCTTCCCGCAGGATGCCGGTCACGTCATCGATCCACACAGACACCAGCCTAGGCGTGGCGCGGCACGGACCCGGCCGGGCAGCCACAAGCGCTCGACGGCAACGCTGTCACTATCGCCCGTGCCGACCTCGCGGAGCTCGCCGGCACCGGCTGACTGCCGGCACCGGCTACGGCTCCAGCAGCAGCGTGTGTTCGGCCTCGGTGGCGATGGTCGACTCGTCCCAGCGCCACGGGATCATGCCGCCGGTGCGCCACAGCTCCACCTGGTCGGTGTAGTGCGGATGGTAGGCATGCCCGGAGTTGCCGGTCATCTGGATCCAGCGGGAGGCGTCGAGGTCGGACAGATCGACGATCATCCGCATCGACGGGGTGGCGACCACCTCGTAGCCGGCCTCGGGGTCCCACCCGGTGGCGTTGACGATGTCGTGGCCACCGGCGGTCGGGAACGGCCCGCGGTTGAACAACGCCTCCACCGGGCCGATGCCGGAGGCGCCGAACGTGCCGTCGCGCAGGGTGAGGGTGTGCAGGTCGCCCCAGCGCCAGGTGTCCGGGTCGGGGCCCTGCAGAGCGGCCATCTCCCGGTATGCCTCTGACAGCGCCCGCCGCAGCACGTCGTCCCGGGTCTCCACCACGCCGGTGCCGGCGCGGTTCCACCACGGCGACTCCGGCTCGTCCAGCAGCCCGTCGATCACCCGGGCCCAGCGGTCGCGGCCGTTGACCGGCACCTCCGCGGACACCTCGTCGAAGGTGAGCGCCAGCAGGTTGCGCCACACCGCGTTGAAGTAGGCCGCCGCCGCCGCGCTGCGCGCCTCGGGCGTGCCCGGTTCACCACCGGCCGGCTGCTGGTAGTCCCAGCCGGCCAGCAGGTCCATGGCTTTCTGCTCGTGGCGGCTCAGCGGCGCGGTCTCGGTGGCCAGCAGCGCCGGTACGAGCATGGCCGCGAAGCCGCTGTAGTTGTCGAACAGCATCCGCTCCATGTCGTCGGCGCCCACCGGCCCGGCCGCCACCGCCTCGCCGATCAGGTCGTGGATGCGCTCGCTGCGCTTACCGTACGACCAGTCGTCGCTCAGGAAGTGCTGGTACTGCGGCCCGATCGGCGCCTGGTTGGCGGTCACGATGTAACCCTCGTCGGGGTCGCGCAGGAACGGCAGCTCGTCGAACGGGACGAAGTCCTGCCAGTCGTACGCCGAGTCCCAGCCGGGGGCGATCCACCGCCCGTCGCCGGCGCCGCGCACCGGCACCCGTCCGGGCGCCTGGTAGCCGATGGTGCCGTCCACGTCGGCGTAGACCAGGTTCTGCGCCGGGACCTCGAACAGCGCGGCCGCGTCGCGGAACTCGTCGAAGTCGCCGGCGGCGTTGAGGGCGAACAGCGCCTCGATCGTGGTGCCGGGGGTCAGCGCGGTCCACGCCAGCGAGACACCGTAGGTCCCGGGTTCCCCGTCGAGCGCGTGGGCGACCCGGTCACTGGCGGCCAGGGTGCCCAACTGGTCGGACACTCCCGACAGCAGCGGCCCGCGGTGGGTGTGCCGGACCTCGAGGGTCACGTCCTCGCCGCCGGCCACGGCGATCGTCTCCTCGCGCACGTCCAGGTCGCGCCACTGCCCGTCCACCTCGTAGCGGTCGCCGTCGAGACGCTCCAGATACAGGTCAGTCACGTCGTGGGCCAGGTTGGTGAAACCCCAGGCGATCCGGTCGTTGTGCCCGATCACCACGCCGGGCACCCCGGAGAAGGTGAACCCCGACACCCGGAATCCGCAGTCGCAGTGCAGGCCCATCTGGTGCCAGATGCCGGGCATGCTGACACCCAGGTGCGGGTCGTTGACCAGCAGCGGTGCGCCGGTGTCGGTCAGCTCGCCGGACAGCACCCAGGAGTTCGAGCCGAGCCCGGAGTCGGCGGTGCCGAGCAGTTGCGGCACGCCGGCGGCAAGCTCACCGATCGAGGTTAGCGCCGGCGCGGCCGCGGCCAGCGCCTCGGTCGGCACGTCGTTGCCCGGGTCGTCACCCGGCTCGTCGGCCGGCTCGGCGTCCGGGTCGAACTCGCCGTCGGCGACCATCCCGCCGGGCACGATCGGGTCCCGTTCGTCGTGCGGCCACGGCGGATACAGCTCGTCCACCTGCGCGCGGGGCATGCCGGCAGCCAGCAGCAGCGCCCGGTCGGTCTCGGCGACCATGTTGCCGCGCAGGTCCCACGCCATCGCCTTAAGCCAGGCCAGCGTGTCCACCGGGTCCCACGGCGCCACCTCGTACCCGCTGTTCTGCAGCCCCAGGATCCGGTACTGCAGCGCCTTGCGTCCGGTGGCCGCCGGCCCGCCGGTCTCCTCGATCCAGGCGTTGACCCCCTCGGCGTACGCGGTGAGGTGTCCCTGCGTCTGCGGCGTGAGCAGATCCCACTCCTGCTCGGCCACCTGCCGCCAGCCCAGCGTGCGCAGGAACGCGTCGGTCTCCACCTGGGCGGCGCCGAACAGTTCGGCGGTGCGCCCGGAGGTGACGTGCCGGCGGAAGTCCATCTCCCAGAACCGGTCCTGCGCGTGCACGAATCCCTGCGCCCGGAACAGGTCCTCCATCGTCTCGGCGTAGACGTGGGGCACGCCGTACGCGTCGCGGTGCACCGTGACCGGGGCGGTCAGCGCCGGCAGTGACAGTTCACCGTCGTAGGTGGGGAAGGGGCGGCGAACCGCGGAGGTGCCGAGCAGAGCCGCGACCAGCGCGAGCACGACGATCAGCGCGGTCGAGGAGAGCAGCACGGTGCGCAGGCGGGGGCGGCGAAGGCGTGTCACGACCGGGAGCCTATCGCCCATTTCGCGATCTTGGTCGCTCGAAGCCCCGGCAGGGGCGGCGCACATCCAAGATCGCGAACCGAGCGGGTTGGATCAGACGTCGTAATACATGGCGAACTCGTGCGGCGTCGGGCGCAGCCGTACCGGGTCGATCTCGTTGGCGTTCTTCCACTCGATCCAGGTCTCGATCAGATCGGCGGTGAACACCCCGCCCTCGAGCAGGTAGTCGTGGTCGGCGTGCAACGCGGCCAGCACGTCCGGCAGCGAGCCCGGTGTTTTGCGCACGTTGGCGTAGTCGTCCGGCGGCAGGTCGTACAGGTCCTTGTCGATCGGCTCCGGCGGCTCGATCTTGTTGCGGATGCCGTCCAGCCCGGCCATCAGCATCGCCGCGAAGGCCAGGTACGGGTTGGCCGACGGGTCCGGCACCCGGAACTCGACCCGCTTGGCCCTGGCAGCCGTGCCGGTCACCGGGATCCGGGCGCACGCCGACCGGTTGCGCTGCGAATACACCAGGTTGACCGGCGCCTCGAACCCGGGCACCAGGCGCCGGTACGAGTTGACTGTCGGGTTGGTGAACGCCAGCAGGCTCGGCGCGTGCTCCAGCAGGCCGCCGATGTACCAGCGGGCGATGTCGGACAGGCCGGCGTAGCCGGTCTCATCGTAGAACAGCGGCTCGCCACCGTTGAACAGGCTCTGGTGGGTGTGCATGCCGGAGCCGTTGTCGCCGAAGATCGGCTTGGGCATGAAGGTGGCGGTCTTGCCGTGCGCCCAGGCGGTGTTCTTGACGATGTACTTGAACAGCTGGGTCTGGTCGGCGCTGTGCAGCAGCGTGGAGAACCGGTAGTTGATCTCCGCCTGACCGGCGGTGCCGACCTCGTGGTGCGCCCGCTCCACCAGCAGGCCGGCGTTGGTCAGGTGGGCGACCATGTCGTTGCGCAGGTCGGCGAAGTGGTCGGTGGGTGGCACCGGGAAGTAGCCGCCCTTGTACGCGGTCTTGTATCCCAGGTTGCCGCCAGGCTCGTCCCGACCGGTGTTCCACGCCCCCTCGACCGAGTCGATGGCGTAGAACGCCTGCTGCGGCCCGGTGTCGTAGCGGATCGAGTCGAACACGTAGAACTCGGCCTCCGGGCCGAAGTACGCGGTGTCGGCGATGCCGCTGGCCTGCAGATAAGCCTCGGCTTTCTTGGCCACGTGCCGGGGGTCGCGCGAGTACGGCTCGCGGGTGAACGGGTCGTGGATGAAAAAGTTGAGCGCCAGCGTCTTGGCGGCGCGGAACGGGTCGACGAAGGCGGTGGCCACGTCCGGCAGCAGCAGCATGTCGGACTCGTGGATCTGCTGGAATCCACGGATCGAGGACCCGTCGAAGGCCATCCCTTCGGTGACCGCCGACTCGTCGAAAGCCTCCACGGGCACCGTGAAGTGCTGCATCACGCCGAGCAGGTCACAGAATCGTACGTCGATGAATTTGACGCCTTCGCTGCTGATGTGTCGCAGCATCTCGTCGGGGTTGGCGAACAACATGTCCTCCTGCGCATCCGGTGCGGGCTCGGGCGGCATGTCCGTCACGTGGCGACGGGCATGCCGGCCACGCTAGGCCGGCGCCGTTGCCCGGCCGTGTCCCGACCGTTAAAGCCGTGTTACGAGGTCGAGCGTCAGCGACCGCGGGCGGCGTTCTTGGGCGGCCGGACGTTCTTGGGGATCATGTCCTTCGGGATGGAGCCTTTGGGCATGCGCGGGCGCGCCGACAGCGCCTTGAGCCGGCGGTCCAGCGAGTTGACGTCCTTGCCGGTCATCGACTTGGGCAGCATGTTCAGCTTGGTGCGCAGCTTGCGCAGCGGAATCTCGTTCTCGCCGTGGCCGATGATGAAGTCGTACAGCGGAGCGGACCCGATGACCTTGGACAGGCGCTTCTTCTCCTGGCCGAGCATCGGCCCGACCCGCTGCCGCTCACCCTCGCCCAGCAGGATGACCCCGCGGCGGTTGAGCACCATGTGCACCATGTCCATCTGGGTGGTCGACGAGACCGCCGGCGTGACCCGCCAGTCACCGCGCCACCGCTCCACGATCGAGGCCGCGGACCCCGGCTGGCGCTCGGCCGCTCGCATGAACATCTTGCTGGAGCGCACGTTGAGCACGATCAGCAGCGCCAGCAGCGAGGTCATGATGCCCACCGGCAGCCACAGCCACCCCAGGCCCAGGGCGATCACCAGTGCGGTCAGCGCCAGCGGCAGCACCACGGCCGCGACCGCCAGCGGCAGGAACCACTTGTCCTGCTTCATGGTGAACTTGAACACCATGCCGATCTGCTTGAACCGGCCGATGAACCCGACCTTCTCCTTCTCGCCCTTGGCCATAGTTCGAGTCTAGTGGCTGGCTGACACTGCCGCGTCGGCGGACATGGAGCCGTCGCGCGCGGCGAGCGCCTGCTGGTAGAGCCGTCCCGCACGGTAGGACGAGCGCACCAGCGGCCCGCTCATCACTCCGGCGAAACCGATCTCCTCCGCCTCGGACGCCAGTTCCACGAACTCCTCCGGTTTGACCCAGCGCTCCACCGGGTGGTGCCGCGGGCTGGGGCGAAGATATTGCGTGATGGTGACCAGCTCACACCCGGCGTCGTGCAGGTCGCGCAGCGCCTGCGAGATCTCCTCGCGCTCCTCGCCCAGGCCGAGGATCAGGTTCGACTTGGTGACCAGCCCGTCGGCGCGCGCGGCGGTCAGCACGTCCAGCGAGCGCTGGTAGTCGAACGCCGGTCGGATCCGGCGGAAGATCCGCGGCACCGTCTCCACGTTATGGGCCAGCACCTCCGGGCGGGTACCGAACACCTCCGCCAGCTGGTCCCGCTTGCCGTCAAAGTCCGGAATAAGCAGTTCCACCCCGCAGCCGGGCACCTGCGCGTGGATCTGGCGCACCGTCTCGGCGTACAGCCAGGCCCCGCCGTCGGCCAGGTCGTCCCGCGCCACCCCGGTGACCGTGGCGTACCGCAGGCTCATGCGCGCCACCGACTCGCCCACCCGCCGCGGCTCATCGGCGTCGAACGCGGCCGGCCGGCCGGTGTCGATCTGGCAGAAGTCGCAACGCCGGGTGCACTGGTCCCCACCGATGAGGAACGTGGCCTCCCGGTCCTCCCAGCACTCGTAGATGTTGGGACAACCCGCCTCCTGGCACACGGTGTGCAGGCCCTCGTCGGAGACCAGCGAACGCAGCTCCCGGTACTGCGGTCCCATGTTCGCCTTGATCTTGATCCAGGGCGGCTTGCGCTCGATCGGCGTGGCCGCGTTGCGCGCCTCGATGCGCAGCATGCGGCGGCCCTCGGGTGCGACAGTCACAACCGCCAGGGTACGCGGTGGTGCGCCGCACCGGCCGGCCACGGCGGTCCGGCGCGATCAAACTCACGGTACGGCCGGGCCGACTGTTACCCTGTGTGACGCGACGACGGAGCGAGTCAGCGGGTGACGCCGCCTCGACCGCTCCCGAGCACCGGGGAAGAACGGCGCCCGCCGTGCCCGCCACCACCGGCGCCCAGTAGAGCCCCGCGCCTGGCCCACGTCACGGGCGACCAAACGAGGCCGCCGGAACGGCTCCGGCGGTGAAGGTGCGGTGGCACCGCGAGCCACCCAACTCGCCCGCACCTCCTTGGGACCGCGCCAGATCCGAAGGAGGTAACACCGATGGCGCGCGTTCTCTCCCACCAGGTGCCCGCATGCGCGGGCCAGCACGTACGCATCGCCGGCTGGACCCACCGCCGCCGGCTGCTCAAGTCGGTCGCGTTCCTGATCGTGCGCGACGCGACCGGACTGACCCAGGTGGTGGTCACCGACCCGGCCACCCGGGCGCTCGTCGAAGGGCTCACCGAGGAGACCGTGGTCGAGGTGACCGGCACGGTGGCGGCCAACCCGGCCGCCCCCGCCGGGGTCGAGGTGGTGGATCCGGTCGTACGGGTGGTGGGGGAACCCGCCGTACCCCCGCCGTTCGACCTGTACCGCCCGTCGCTCGCCGCGACCCTGCCCACCCAGCTCGACCACGCGCCGCTGTCGCTGCGCCATCCGCGGCGCAGCGCCGCCCTGCGCGTGGGCGCCGCGGCGGTGGCCGGGTTCCGGCGCTCGCTGGACGGGGCCGGCTTCACCGAGGTGCACACGCCGAAGGTGGTGGCCTCGGCCACCGAATCGGGCGCCAACGCATTCACGCTGGACTGGTTCGGCCGCCCGGCGTACCTGGCACAGTCGCCGCAGTTCTACAAGCAGCTGCTGGTCGGGGTGTTCGAGCGGGTCTACGAGGTGGGTCCGGTGTTCCGGGCCGAGCCGCACGACACCGGCCGGCACCTGGCGCAGTACACCTCGCTGGACGTCGAGTTCGGGTTCATCGACTCGTACCAGGATGTGATGGCGCTGCTGCGCGACGTGCTCGCCGGCGTGTGCGAGGCGGTGGCGGAGCGCGCGGCGGCGGCGGTGGCGACGCTTGGCATCGAGGTGCCGCGGGTGCCCGAACAGATCCCGCAGGTGAGCTTCGCCGACGCGTTGGCGATCGCCGGCGCACCCTGCGACGAGCTGGACCTGGCGCCGGCGCACGAGCGGGCGGTGGGGCGGTGGGCCGCGGCCGAGCACGGCAGCGACTTCGTATTCGTCACCGGTTACCCGATGGCCAAGCGCCCGTTCTACACCCATCCCGACCCGGCCGACCCGGCGTCCTCGAACAGTTTCGACCTCATCTTTCGGGGCGTCGAACTGGTCACCGGCGGGCAGCGCCTGCACCGTTACGACGACTACGTGGCGGCGCTGCAGTCGGCCGGGCAGCCGCTGGAGCCGTACCGGTCCTACATCGACGCGTTCCGGCACGGCTTCCCGCCGCACGGTGGGTTCGGGATGGGACTGGAGCGGCTGGTGGCGCGGCTGGTCGGCGCTGGCAACGTGCGCGAGGTCGCGGCGTTCCCGCGCGACCTGCACCGGCTGGAGCCGTAAGCGGTGACCGCTGGCGCCACCAGCGGGCGCCAGCGGTGGCGCCACCGGCCGCGTCACCGGTGGCGCGTCAGCCGTTGTCAGAGCCGGGCCACTCCGGCTGGCACCGCCCGGCGATCACCGCGTCACCCTCGATGGCGTGGGCGTGGTAGCCGTGGTCGCCGGGGATCCGGTGGGCCAACGACGGGATGTGGGTGACGACCGTGAACGCGCCGGACGGGTCGACGTGCACCAGCGGCAGCGCCCCACCGGTCGGGTCGGCGTCGCTCGGTGAGCGGAGGCTGGCGGTGTGCGCCATGCCGTCCTCGTCGAAGACGGTCAACTCGATGTAGGCGCTGTCCTGGCCCTCGTACGGGTAGGAACTGCCACCGCCGCCCGCCGACCACTCCTCGAACGACGCGACCGCTCGGCTGCCGCTGAGCCGCACCAGCCGGCTGTTGTCCAGCGTGGTCTCTGCCTGGAAATGGAACCAGAAGACGCGGCCCCCGTGGGCGTCGACGTCGGACGGCAGCACCTCGCCCGGTCCGTCGCACCTGATGGCGAACTCGAGGTCGACTCCGTTGATCGACACGGTGGCCGTGCCCGGTTCGGGCAGCGGCAGGTCGTGCAGGTCGGCCCAACCGTCGCCGGCCTCCATCGGGGTGATCCCGTCGGCGTCGTCGCCGTCAGGGGTGCTGTCGGGGGTGCTGTTCCCGGCCAACTGCTCGCTGGCGTGAGCGTCGATGTCGTCGATGGTGCAGCCGGCCAGTGTGAGGGCTGCGGCACACACCACCACCGCGAGGGGTGAGCGGAACATCGGGTGCGTCCTTTCGTCGTGGTGGGGTGGTCCGGCGCTCTGCGCGACGGGCCGCCCCCGACGAATCGGGCCCTGGCGTGTGAGCCGGCATCCCTCTCAACCTGCGTTAAGGCGATAGCCAGACCACAACGCTATAACATCCATACTGCGTAATGGATGGGGAGCCGGCGGCGTCCTCGACGGAACGCCGCCTTTCGGTCAGGCCGTGACCAGCGTCGGCAGGTGCCGCTCGACGATCGGGCGCACCTCGGCGACGCTGACCCGGCGGCCGAGCTCCTTCGACAGCGAACTCACCCCGGCGTCACTGATGCCACAGGGAACGATCCGGTCGAAATGCGTCAGATCGCAGTCGCAGTTCAGCGCGAAACCGTGCATCGACACGCCGCGGGCCACCCGGATCCCGATCGCGGCGACCTTGCGGTCCGGCCCGCGCTCGTCCGCGGCCACCCACACGCCGGACCGTCCGTCGATCCGGGTGGTGGCCAACCCTAGTTCGGCACTGACGTCGATGAGCAGCTGCTCGACGCGGCGGACATAGGCCACCACATCGCGGGGCCGGCCCTCCTCGCCCGGCAGGTGAACGATCGGATAGCCGACCAGCTGCCCGGGGCCGTGCCAGGTGATCTGCCCGCCGCGGTCCACGTCGACCACCGGGGTGCCGTCGACCGGCCGGTCCCACGGCTGCGTCCGCTTGCCGGCCGTGTAGACGCTCGGATGCTCCAGCAGCAGCACCGTGTCCGGCTCGGCCCCGGCCACGACCGCCTCGTGCAGCCGCCGCTGCTCGTCCCACGCCGTCTGATAGTCGAGCATCCCTGGCGTACGCACCGCTAGCGTGCCGGAACCGAGTGTGCTGGTCACGCGTACCAGGGTAGCCGGAGGCCCCGCGCCTGCGGTGCGGAGCGCCTCCTCGCCCGGGACCGTCAGTCCTGCAGTGCCGCCCGCAGGGCGGACCTGACGTCGGGGTGGGTGAACGTGAACCCGGCCCGGTTGAGCACCCCGGGCACCAGGCGTTTGCTCGTCACCGCGTCGCGGCCGAACTCGCCGACCAGCACCTTCAGCAGCGGTGCCGGTAGCGGCATCAGGGCAGGTCGGCGCAGCAGCTCGCACAGCGTGCGGGTGAACTCGGCGTTGGTGACCGGAGTCGGGCCGACCATGTTCACCGGCCCGGAGATGTCGTCGCGGTGCAGCAGGAACACCGCCGCCTCCACCCAGTCGGTCAGCGAGATCCACGGGTGCCACTGCCGGCCGTTGCCGACCTTGCCGCCCAGGCCCAGCCGGAACGCCAGCAGCTGCGGCCCCAGGTAGCCGCCGTCGCGGTGCAGCGGGAAGCCGGTACGTAGCAGCACCACCCGTACGCCGGCCTCGGCGGCCGGAGCGGTAGCGGCCTCCCACTTGCGGGCGTTCTCGGTCAGGTAACCGTCGGGGCGCCCCGGTGACGTCTCGTCCACCTCGGTGTCGCCGGTGTCTCCGTACCAGCCCGCGGCGGAGCTGTTGAGCCACACCGCCGGACGTGGGCCGGCGGCGACGATGGCGCGGGCAAGGGTGGCGGTGGTGTCGATGCGCGCGGAGTCGAACTCCCGGCGGTATCGGCGGGTCCACGGGCGGACCGGCAACTGCACCCTGCCGATGCGCATCCCCAGCGGCGTGCCCGCCAGGTTCACCACCGCGTCGACCGTCGACACCGCCGCCGGGTCGAGCCGGCCGCCGGCCGGGTCCCAGCTGATCTCGTCGGGCGCGCGCGCCGGGCGCCGGACCAGCCGCACCACCTCGTGCCCGTCACCGTGCAGCCGTTCGGTGAGTTTCGTACCGAGGAAGCCCGACGCCCCCGCCATCAGCACCCGCATGCCCACCATCCTGCCCGACGCCACGCCTGGTTGGGGTCAGCCTGGCGAGGGGGAGGGGAACCTGTCCGGGCGCCCGCACGTCACACGACCATGCGCACGGGCAGGTATGCCGCGGCAGCGGCCGCGACGATGATGATGTCCTGCTTGCTGGTGCTGGGCCCGGCGCCGGCACCGGCGTACGCGTGCGACTGCGCGCAGCTCACCGAACAGGAGTACGCCGCGGAGGCGGATCTGATCGTCCAGGCGGTGGTGACCGGCGTACGCCAGCCGCTGCTGGCCAGCCTGCGCAGCACCGACCACCCGGTGCGGGTGCGGATGGTGGTCGAAGAGGTCTACAAGGGTTCGCCCGACGAACACCTCATCCTCACCACCGCGCGTGACGAGGCGAGTTGCGGGTTCACGTTCCGGGAAGGGCACCGCTATCTTGTCCACGCCCGGCAGGGTCACACCGGGCTCTGTGCCGGCAATCAACACCTGTCCGCCGCCCCGGAGGTCCCGCTGGACAGCCGGTGGTCGCCCGCGGTCGTGACGGCAGCCGTGTCGGCGTTCGCGGTCGCCGCCGCGGTCGGTTGGTGGCTCGTGCGCCGGCGCCGCGGATCGGCTTAGGACAGGCCGAGTTCGGACTCGAAGTTGCCTGCCTCGAGACGCTCCTTGAGGGTGCCCAGGAACCGGGTCGCGTCCGCCCCGTCGACCAGGCGGTGGTCGTAGGTCAGCGACAGGTAGCACATCGAGCGGGGCACGATGATCTCGCCGAGGTCGGGATCGTCGACCACGACCGCCCGCCTGACCACCGCACCGGTGCCGAGGATGCCCACCTGCGGCTGGTTGATGATCGGCGTGTCGATCAGCGCGCCGCGGCTGCCGGTGTTGGTGATGGTGAACGTGCCGCCGGACAGCTCGTCCGGGCTGACCTTGTTGGCTCGGGTGCGCTCGGCCACGTCGGCGATGCGGCGGGCGAGCCCGGCCAGGCTCAGGTCGCCGGCGTCGCGGATCACCGGCACCACCAGGCCCCGTTCGGTGTCCACGGCCATGCCCAGGTGCTCGGCGTCGTAGTAGGTGACCGTGCCGGCCTCCAGGTCCAGGGAGGCGTTCAGGCTCGGATGCGCCCGCAGCGCCTCCACGGTGGCCAGCGCGAAGAACGGCAGGAACGACAGCTTCACCCCGTGCGTGGCCTGGAAATCGGTCTTCGCCTGCGCGCGCAGCTTGGCAATCCTGGTGACGTCGACCTCGACCACCGTGGTCAGCTGGGCGGCGACCTGCAGCGACTCGACCATCCGCTTGGCCACGATGCTGCGCAGCCGGGACAGCTTCTCGGTGCGCCCGCGCAGCGGGCTGGGCGCCGCGGCCGGTGCCGGCTTCGCGGCTTCGGCCGGTGCCGCCGGGGCAGCCGGTGCAGGAGCCGGTTCGGCCGCCTCGGCCTCGCGCGCGGCCACGGCGTCGAGTACGTCCTGCTTGCGGATCCGGCCACCGACACCGGTGCCGGTCAGCGTGGACAGATCCACGTGGTGCTCGGCGGCGAGCTTGCGCACCAGCGGGGTCACGTAACCGGCGTCTGCGCCCTCGCGGGCCTCCTCGCGGGGCGCCGGCTCCGCGGCCCGCGGCGTGGGCGCCGGTGACGGCTCGGC
>SLSW01000276.1 GCA_007130245.1 Micromonosporaceae bacterium | reverse complement strand
GCGACCAGCCGGGCGGAGATCGGCTCCCGGCCCCGGTGCTTCTTGTCCTGCCGCGAGTACGGGTAGTACGGCAGCACCGCGGTGATCCGCTTGGCGGAGCCCCGCTTGAGGGCGTCGATCATGATGAGCAGCTCCATGATCCGGTCGTTCACCGGGTCCGTGATCGACTGCACGACGAACACGTCCGACCCGCGCACCGACTCGCGGTAGCGCACGAAGATCTCGCCGTTGGGGAAGTCGTACAGCTCGGTCGGGGTCGGCGCGACCCCGAGCTGCTCGCCGATCTCCGTGGCGAGCTGCGGGAACGCCCGCCCGGATATGAGCATCAGACTCTTACGGGTGTTCGCGGTGATGCTGCCCATCGGTGGTTACGCCCCCGGGAATTCGCGGTCGGTTCTCGGCTCCAGTATTCCCCGTCGCCGGGACCGAACACAGTCGGGTCGCGGCGGTGCGGTGCGGGTCTCCTGCCAGACTCGGCACGTGCTCACCGACGTGACCATCCGCGGGTGGCGTCCCGGCGGCGGTGCGGCAGCTGCGCCCGGCGCCGCTGCCGCTGGCCAGCAAGATCCGCCCGTACGACGAAGCCGCCACCGGCTTCCTGCGGGCCTCCGGTGGTGTGGTGGTGGTGCAACGCGCTCCGGGCCCGCACCTGGATCTCCGCGACAACGACCTGCGCCGCTGGTGCGCGCTTTCGCCGACCAGTACGAGTGGGTGCACGCGCCCTGGTCGCCGGTGGGGTCACGGAACGGTCTGGATGAGGTCGCCACCGACGTCGTGGCGGCGGCCGACCCGGATCTCAGTTCGGTCACCTGGGTGGAAGGCCGACCGGCCGCGCTGGTGACCGCGTTCCCGGAACCGGACGGCAGCCTGGAGGTCGTGGCCGAGACGGTGCGTCGCCGGCGACCGCTACCGGTGCGGGCCCTCCTGCGCATCGTCGCCGGTGTCGGATCCGGTCGGCGGCGCCGTCTCGGCCGCTTCGGCCGCTTCGGCCGCTTCGGCCGCCTTGGCCGCCTTCGTGCCGGGGCGGCGCCGGGCCACCCAGCCGTCGATGGTGCGCTGCGGGGAACGGGTCACCGCCAGCGATCCCGGGGGCACGTCCCGGGTGATCGCGCTGCCGGCCGCCACATACGCCCCGTCGCCGACGGTGACCGGCGCCACCAGGCTGGTGTCGCAGCCGACGAAGGCGGCTTCGCCGACGTCGGTGTGGTGCTTGGCCACCCCGTCGTAGTTGACGAAGATCGTCCCGGCGCCGATGTTGGCGTTGGCGCCGATGGTGGCGTCGCCGACGTACGCCTGGTGGCCCACCTTGGCGCCCTCGCCGAGCTCGGCGTTCTTGGTCTCCACGAAGGTGCCGACCTTGGCGCCGGCCGCCAACCGGCTGGCCGGGCGCAACGAGGCGTACGGGCCCACCTGCGCCCGGGGGCCGATGTGGGAGCCCACCGCGTGCGCGCGCACCACGCTCGCGCCCGCCTCGACCACGGTGTCGATCAGCGACACGTCCGGACCGACGGTGGCTCCCTCGCCGACCGCGGTGGCACCGCGCAACTGGGTGTTCTGGTCGATGATCGCGTCGCGCCCCACCGTGGCGGTGACGTCGATCCAGGTGGTGGCCGGGTCGAGGATGGTCACACCCGAGCGCATCCACTCGGTGTTGATCCGTTCCCGCAGCAGCCGGCGCAGGTGCGCCAGTTCCGCACGGTCGTTGCACCCGAGCGCCTCGGTGGGCTGTGGCGTCACGTGCACCCGCACCTCGTACCCGGTGCCGATCAGCGCCGCCGGCACGTCGGAGAGGTACTCCTCACCCTGGCCATTGTCGGTGTTGAGCTTACCCAGCGCATCGCGCAGCAGCGTGGCGTCGAAGGCGTAGACCCCGGCGTTGATCTCCCGGATGGCGCGCTGCTCAGCGGTGGCGTCACGCTCCTCCACGATGCGCTCCAGGGTGCCGTCCCGGTGGCGGACGACGCGGCCGAGCCCGAACGGGTTGTCCACCACCGCCGCCAGGAGGGTCGCCGCCGCGCCCTCGGTCTCGTGCGTGTCCACCAGCGCGCGGACGGTCTCCGGATGCAGCAGCGGCGTGTCGCCGTGCAGGACCAGCACGGTGCCGCTGGCCTCCGGCACGGCTGCGAGCGCGGTGCGCAGGGCGTGACCGGTGCCGCGCTGTTCAGCCTGCACCACCGGGGTCGCGTCCGGCGCGATCTCCGCGAGGTGACTGCTAACCTGCTCCGCGCCGACCCCGACCACGACGAGGGTGCGCTCGGCGTCGACCTGGCCGGTGGCGGCCAGCACATGGCCGAGCATGGTGCGCCCGAGCAGCTCGTGCAGTGTCTTCGGGGTGGTCGAGTTCATGCGCTTGCCCGGGCCCGCCGCGAGGACGACCACGGTGCGAGATCGCGTCTGGCTCACGTTGCTGCTCCCCTCGCCGCCAGGCCGGCATACGGGTCCTCATGCTAACCCGGCGCCCTCCACCGTCCAGCGGATCGTGCCTAGTCGATCGGATGAGGGTAACGTGGCTCGGCCGCCAGGACTCGAACCTGGAAAGCAGGGACCAAAGCCCTGAGTGTTGCCAATTACACCACGGCCGAATATGAGCTGTAGCGAACCCCATGTCCGCCTCTCTCACCCTACCTAAGGCGCACCACCGCCAGCAGGGCGGCGACGGCCGGCATGATCATCCGAAGGGCGCGATCGACCGGAGATGCGACTCAGAAGATAGATCAACTTCTCGGTGCGGCTGTCAAACTACGGTCCCGTAGGTTACGGTGACGTAGGCGTAGGAAGTATCGTCTCCACGCCAGCCGCCGTCGCAAGTGAGGTGCCCACATGTCTACTGCCGTGATCGACCGACCGGAATCCCAGCCACCGGGACCCAAACCGCTGACCGAAGGCAAGCAGCCCACCGGCATCCAGATTACCCTCTGGGCCTTCGTCACAATCCCGTTCGTGGCGCTGATCGCCGCCGTGCCCGTGGCCTGGGGCGGCTGGTTGTCATGGACCGACGTCACGATCGCGGTCACGTTCTACATCCTGTCCGGCCTCGGAGTCACCGCCGGCTTCCACCGCTACTTCACCCACGGCTCGTTCAAGGCCAAGCGTCCGCTACGGGTGGCGCTGGCGGCTTTCGGCTCGCTCGCGGTGCAGGGCAACGTGATCCAGTGGGTCGCCGACCACCGGCGCCACCACGCGTTCTCCGACGTCGAGGGCGACCCGCACTCGCCCTGGCGGTACGGCGAGAGCGTGCGCGGGCTGACCAAGGGGCTGTTCTACGCGCACGTGGGCTGGCTGCTGCACCGGGAGATCTCCAACCGTGAGCGATTCGCCCCCGACCTGCTCGCCGACCGCGCGATCAAGCGGGTCGACACGCTGTTCCCGCTCTGGGTGGCGGTGTCGATGCTCGCCCCCGCCGCCATCGGCGGCCTGGTCACCTGGTCCCTGGCCGGCGCGCTGACCGCGTTCTTCTGGGGCAGCCTGGTGCGCGTCGCATTCCTGCACCACGTCACCTGGTCGATCAACTCGATCTGCCACGTGTTCGGCGAGCGCCCGTTCCTCGCCCGCGAAGGCGACAAGGCCGCCAACTTCTGGCCGATGGCGATCATCTCGTTCGGCGAGAACTGGCACAACCTGCACCACGCCGATCCCACCTGTGCACGTCACGGCGCGTTGCGCGGACAGGTCGACCCGACCGCACGGGTCATCTGGCTGTTCGAGAAGCTCGGGTGGGCCTACGACGTGCGTTGGCCCAAGCCCGAACGCCTCGCGGCCAAGCTGGCGCCGGCCGGTGGTGCGAACCCGGACCAGATCCGCTAGCCGGCCGGATCGCCGCCACAGGCTGGCAGGATAGCCGGGTGACCGGATCGACGAGCGAGCCTACTACCAAGACCCAGCGCTCCTCCGCCAAGGGCCGGGTACGGATGTCGGCGGCGCAGCGACGCGAGCAGCTGATCATGATAGGGCGCGACCTGTTCGCTGAACGCGGCTTCGACGCCACGTCGATCGAGGAGGTCGCGGCCCGCGCCAAGGTGTCCAAACCGGTGATCTACGAGCACTTCGGCGGTAAGGAAGGGCTCTATGCGGTGGTGGTGGACCGGGAGGTGCGCTCCCTGCTGGACCGCATCGGCGCCGCCCTGACCGCCGGGCACCCGCGGGAACTGCTGGAACAGGCAGCGCTGGCGCTGCTGGACTACATCGAGGAGGAGACCAACGGGTTCCGGGTGCTGGTGCGCGAGGCGCCGGTGATGTCTGCGACCGGCAACTTCTCGTCGGTGCTCAACGACGTCGCGCATCGGGTCGAACACATCCTCGGCGCGGAGTTCAAGGCCGGCGGCTACGACCCGAAACTCGCCGAGCTGTACTCGCAGGCGCTGGTCGGCATGGTGGCGCTGGTCGGACGGTGGTGGCTGGACGTGCGCAAACCGCGCAAGGCGACCGTGGCCGCGCACATGGTCAACCTGGCCTGGAACGGCCTGTCCCACCTCGAGTCCAAGCCGGTGCTGCTGACCCGCCGCACCCGCTGAGCACCCGCCGCACCCGCTGAGCACCCGCTGGGCGACCTGACCCCGCGGGGTCAGGTCGCCCGCCCCGGTCCCCGCATGCCGAGGCCGGACCGGACAACCGGGCGGGGGGGCGGTTGGACCGGTCGGGCGCGGTCGCGCCAGGCATCCCAGCCGTCCGAACCGTGCCGGAACTCGTCCTGCTCCCGCTGGTAGTCCGGGGGGCCGATCTTGCCGTAGAGCCCGGCGAGCATCATCGCCAGGCCGATCAGGAACGAAACGATGCTGTTCCGCACCGCGAAGTTGAGCACGTTGAGGTCGGTGCGCAGCACCGTCAGCATGACGATGCCGGCCACCAGGAACGCCGCACCACCCCACAGGTTGATGAAGTGGTCCACGTTGTGCCCGTAGATGGCGCCGCCGAGCACCACTGCACCGACGACGATTGACAGCAGGCTGAACGCCGGGTTCGTCCGCAGTCCCAGCACCCAGTGGTCGCCGCGGTCGAACAACGGCAGACCCCACGTCTCGATCGCTCCCGCGATCCCGAAGATCAGGACAAACAGCGCGACCATGCCCGCGAGCACGCGGAACAACGGCTGCGCCGGATGGTTGACCGGTAGGTGCGCCATACCGCTAGTGTGCCGCACCACACACCGAGAGACCCGTTGATCTAGGGCTTATTCACGTGATTTGATCTCAAATCACGTGAATAAGCCCTAGATCAACGGGCACTTGGGCGGCGTCTGGTCAGAAACACCAGGTTTCTGCCTGGGGCCGGCTGTCAGACTGACGCGTGCTCGCGGACCGCGGGCTCCGCTGCCACAGGTGCGGATGAGGCCCCGCCCGACACTGGGCCGACCTTGCCGTAGAGCCCGGCGGCCAGCAGCAACAGACCGATCACGTACGAGGCGACCGAGGTGATCACCGAGGCGTTGAACACGTTGAGCTCCGTGTGGCTCACCGCCATCAGCAGCGTGCCACCGGCCAGGAACCCGACACCGCCCCACAGGTTGACGAAGCGGTCGACGTTACGGCCGATGAACGCCGCCACCACCACCACCAGACCGGCCACGACGGAGATCGCCGCGAACGCGCGGTTGGTGGGTACGGCCATCGCCGTCCAGTCGCCCCGCGCGAACCATCCGGCGCCCCCGGTCTGGAACAGGCCCAAGACGCCGAACACCAGCAGCCAGATACCGGTCAGACCGCCGAGCACCCGGTACACGGGGCGCAGCGGATGGTTGATCGGGATGTGAGACATGAGCAGGCTCCACGTATCGAGGGGATGTCCGCCTGAGATTCTTGCCCACCGCGGATCACTGGCCAAGGCGACCCCCGGGTCGTACCGCCTAGGTCACACCAGCCGGGCGCCGGCCACCGGACCGTGGACGGTGCCGACCGCCCGGCAGACCTCCGCCGCCTCCAGCCGGGTCGCCAGCGCTTCGGCGTGCCCGGCGTCGCGCGCCAGGAACACGCAGGTGGGGCCGGACCCGGACACCAGTCCCGTCAGCGCCCCGGCGGCCGCACCCGCGTCGAGCACCTCCGCCAGCGCCGGCCGCAACGACAGCGCCGCGGGCGCGAGGTCGTTGCCCAGGGCCGTGGCGAGCACCGACGGGTCGTGTTGGCGCAGTGCGGCCAGCAGCGCGTCCGGGGTGCCCAGCGGCGCGGGCGCCTGGCCGCCCGCCCGCAACCGGTCCAGCTCGCCGTAGACCTCCGGTGTCGACAGGCCGTCGTCGGCCAGTGCCACGACCCAGTGCCAGGCGGCGCCGTGCGCGAGCACCGGGCTGATCTGCTCGCCGTAGCCGGTGCCCAGCGCGGTGCCTCCGTACAACAGAAACGGAACGTCCGCACCGAGGTCGGCCGCCACCCGGGCCAGCTCCTCCCGCGTGAGTCCCAGCCCCCAGAGCGCCTCGCAGGCCACCAGCGTCGCGGCGGCGTCCGCGCTGCCGCCGGCCAGGCCGGCCGCCAGCGGAATCTGCTTTCGCAGGTGCAGCCGCGCCCGCGCGGGCACGCCCGCGTGCGTCGCCAGCGCCTCCGCCGCCCGGATGACCAGGTTCGACTCGTCCAGCACCAGCTCGCCGGCGCCCTCGCCCTCCATGGTCAGGCTCAGCGTGTCGCCACGCCGCGCGGTCACCTCGTCGTACAGGGAGATCGCGTGGTAGACCGTGTGCAGTTCGTGGTAGCCGTCGTCGCGCAGCGGACCGACGCCCAGGTGCAGGTTCACCTTCGCGGGCACCCGCACCCGGACCCCACCGGAGGCGGCCAGCCGCGGCCGCTCGTACTCGTCGTCGTCCCGCAGTGCCTCGGTCACCGGTTCTCCCCTTCCGCGGCGATAGCCGCGAACTGCTCTATCGTGAGCGACTCACCACGCGCGCCCGCCGGCACCCCCGCCGCCGCCAGCACCGCGGCGGCCCGATCGGCGCCCCCGGCCCACCCCGCCAGCGCTGCCCGCAGGGTCTTGCGCCGTTGCGCGAACGCGGCATCGACCACCGCGAACACGGTCTCGCGCGCCACGTCGGTGCGCGGCGGCGGGCGTCGGGTGAACGCCACCAGGCCGGACTCCACTCTCGGCACCGGCCAGAACACCGCCGCCGGCACCCGCCCCGCCGGCCGGGCGGAGGCGAACCAGGCCAGCTTCACCGACGGTACGCCGTACACCTTCGACCCCGGCGTGGCCACCAACCGGTCGGCGACCTCCTGCTGCACCATCACCAGCCCGCGCCGCAGCGTGGGCAGCGTCGCCAGCAGGTGCAGCACCACCGGCACCGCCACGTTGTACGGCAGATTCGCCACCAGCGCGGTCGGCGTCGGTGGCGGCAGGTCCGCCAGGCGCAGCGCGTCGCGCACGTGGACGGTAAGCCGTGCGGCCTGGGCCGGCGCATGGGTGGCCACCGTGGCCGGCAACTCACCCGCGAGGACCGGGTCGACCTCGACGGCGTGCACGTGGGCGACTACCGGCAACAGCCCAAGGGTGAGCGAGCCGAGACCGGGCCCGACCTCGACGACCACGTCGTCGGGTGACAGCGCGGCCGCGGTGACGATCCGGCGCACCGTGTTCGGGTCGTGCACGAAGTTCTGGCCCAGCCGCTTGGTGGGGCTCACCTTCAGCCGCGCGGCCATCGCGCGCACCTCGGCGGGGCCGAGCAGGTCGCTCACGGTTGCCGCCAGTGGCCGAAGACCCGCTCGCCGGTGGTGGAGATCGCCGCGCACAGGGCGTCCAGGTCGGTGCCGGTGGCCGCGGCCAGGCCGCGCACGGTCAGGGGGATCAGGTACGGGGCGTTGGGGCGTCCCCGGTGCGGCATCGGGGTCAGGTACGGCGCATCGGTCTCCACCAGCATCCGGTCGGTGGGACAGGCGCGGGCCGCCTCGCGCAGCGGCTCGGCGTTGGCGAAGGTGACGGTGCCGGCGAAGCTGAGCACGAACCCGCGCCGTACACACTCGGTGGCGAAGTCGGCGTCGCCGGAGAAGCAGTGCATCACCACGGTGTCCGGAGCACCCTCGTCGTCGAGCACCCGCAGCACCTCGGCGTGGGCGTCGCGGTCGTGGACGATCAGCGCCTTTCGGTGCCGCTTGGCGATCGCGATGTGCGCCCGGAAGCTCGCCTCCTGGGCGCTGCGCCCCTCCGGGCCGGTGCGGAAGGTGTCCAGGCCGGTCTCGCCGACACCGCGCACCCGCGGTTGGCCGGCCAGCGCCTCGATCTGGCGAAGCGCCTCGTCCAGGTCGGCTCCCAGGCGGGGGGCCTCGTTCGGGTGGATGCCGACGGTGGCGACCACCTCCGGCTCGGTGTCAGCCAGCGTCACCGCCCACCGCGAGGAGTCGACGTCGACGCCCACCTGCACCAGTCGGTCCACTCCGGCCGCGCGGGCGGCCCCGATCTGCTCCCGCGGGTCGCCGCCGACCAGGTCCAGGTGGGTGTGGCTGTCCAGCACCGGGACGGCCAGCGGCTCCGGCGCCGGCGGTGGGGTGCGCCGGGACGTGCGCTCGGCCGCCCGCTGCCGCCGGTCGGGCTCCTGGTCCGGGTGCTGTTCGCTGGTCACCCGGCCATGATCCCAGACCCGTCGATCTAGGCGGGTCAGGCGCCCAGGCGGGCCAGCTCTTCATCCACGATGGACGGGTCGAGCTTGCGGAAGACCGGCTTGGGCGCCCGCAGCTCCTGGCCGACCGGTAGCGGCACCGACTCCCACCGGGCACCGGAACCGTAGTCGCCGGTGAGCACCGGGTAGGACGGCCCGCCGTCCAGGTCGTCCACCTCGCGGATCTCCGGCATCGGCGCGTGCACCCCCGCACCGCCGAGCAGCTCGTGGATCTTCTGCGCCGCGTGCGGCAGGAACGGCGTCAGCAAGGTGTTGCAGTCGCTGACCACCTGCAGCGCCACGTGCAGGACGGTGCCCATCCGCTCCCGGTCGGTGTCCTTGAGCTTCCACGGCGCCTGGTCGGACAGATATTTGTTGGCCTCGGCGACCACCCGCATCGCCTCGTTGATCGCCTGCTTCTGCCGGTGCCGCTCGATCAACCCACCGACCTCGACGAACGCGGCGCGCGCGGTGTCCAACAGCGCCCGGTCGTCGTCGGTCAGGCCGCCCGTGCCCACCGGTGGCACCACCCCGAAGTTCTTGGCCGCCATCGAGATGGACCGGTTGACCAGGTTGCCCCAGCCGGCCACCAACTCGTCGTTGTTGCGGCGCAGGAACTCCGCCCACGTGAAGTCGGTGTCGGTGGTCTCCGGGCCGGCGACCGCGATGAAGTACCGCAGCGCGTCGGCGTCGTAGCGCTCCAGGAAATCGCGTACGTAGATGGCCACCCGCCGCGACGAGGAGAACTTCTTCCCTTCCATGGTGAGGAACTCGCTGGAGACCACCTCGGTGGGAAGCTGCAGCGTGCCGTACTGGCCCGGCTGCCCGCCCCGCGACCCACGCCCGTCGTAGCCGAGCAGCTCCGCCGGCCAGATCTGAGCGTGGAAGGTGATGTTGTCCTTGCCCATGAAGTAGTACGACCGCGCCTCGGGGCCGTTCCACCACTGCCGCCACGCATCGGGGTCGCCGGTACGCCGGGCCCACTCGATCGAGGCGGACAGGTATCCGATAACGGCGTCGAACCACACGTACAGCCGCTTGTTCGGGTTGTCCCGCCAGCCCGGCAGCGGCACCGGGATGCCCCAGTCGATGTCGCGGGTCATGGCCCGCGGCCGCACGTCCTCCAGCAGGTTCAGCGAGAACTTGATGACATTGGGGCGCCAGGCTCCGTTCTCAGCGCGACCCCGCAGCCACTGGCCCAGCGTGTCGGTCAGCGCCGGCAGGTCCAGGAAGAAGTGCTCGGTCTCCACGAACTCGGGCACCTCCCCGGTCACCCGCGAGCGGGGGTTGATCAGGTCGATCGCGTCGAGCTGGTTGCCGCAGTGGTCGCACTGGTCACCGCGGGCGGAGTCGTAGCCGCAGAGCGGGCAGGTGCCCTCGATGTACCGATCGGGCAGGGTGCGCCCGGTCGACGGGGAGATCGCCCCCTGCGTCTTCTGCTCGATCATGTACCCGTTGCGGTGCAGGGTGGTGAACAGCTCCTGCGCCACCGCGTAGTGGTTGCGGGTGGTGGTGCGGGTGAACAGGTCGTACGACAACCCCAGCCCCGCGAGGTCCTCCACGATCACCCGGTTGTAGCGGTCGGCCAGTTCGCGTGCCGACACACCTTCCTGCTCGGCCTGCACCAGGATCGGGGTGCCGTGCTCGTCGGTGCCCGAGACCATCAGCACGTCGTGACCTGCCATGCGCATATACCGCGCGAAGACGTCGGAGGGCACCCCGAACCCGGACACGTGGCCGATGTGGCGCGGGCCGTTCGCGTACGGCCAGGCGACGGCGGCGAGGACGTGGCTCATGGCGCCCAAGCGTAGTCAGCCCCTGGCCCGGGCGCGCAACCGACGCATCGCGGCGAGCCAACGGTCGCGGTCGCCGGCGCGGCGCCGCTCGTACTCGGCCACCTCCGGGTGCGGCAGGATCAGGAACCGCCCGTCGGCCAGCGCTGCCATCACCGTGTCGGCCACCTGCTCGGGCGGGATCACCTCGCCGGCGGCCAGGGTCGCCGAGTCGTCCGGGGCGCCGGTGAGCATCGGTGTGGCCACGCCCTGCGGGCACAGGCACGAGAAGCCCACCCCGGTGTCACCGTGCCGGATCGCCAGCCACTCGGCGATGGCCACGCTGCCGTGCTTGGTCACCGCGTACGGCGCGGTGTCGGCTTCGGTGAGCAGCCCCGCCGCGGAAGCGGTGATCATGAGGTGGCCGCGGTCGCGGGCGAGCATGCGTGGCAGCACGTGGCGGGCGGCCAGCACATGGGCGTGCACGTGCAGCCGCCAGCACCGCTGCCAGTCGGCGTCGTCGCCGAGGCCTGGGCCGCTGGCGACGCCGGCGTTGGAGCACCACAGGTCGACCGGGCCGACCCCGGACTCGATGCGCGTCACCGCGTCGGCGACCTGTGCCTCGTCGCCGGCGTCGAACGCCATCGCCGTACCGACGCCACCGGGCAGGGCGTCGGCGACCCCGGCCGCCCGGTCGGCGTCCACATCGGCCACCACCACGGCCGCCGCCTGCTCGGCGGCGAACCGGTGCGCCAGCGCCGCCCCGATGCCGCTGGCGCCGCCGGTCACCACCGCCACCGCGTCCCGCACCTCGACCATCACGGCACCTCCTCGTACGGCTGGCTCTCGTCCTGACTGGCCAGTAACATACCGTCGATGAGGTACGGCATCACCATCCCGTTCCAGGGCATCCCGCTGGCCGAGCAGCGCGACCTGATCGCGAGCCTGCCCGACCTCGGCTACACGGACGTGTGGTCGGCCGAGGCCGGCGGCGCCGACGCGTTCACGCCGCTGGTGCTGGCCAGCGTGTGGGCGCCGCAGCTGCGGCTGGGCACCGCGATCGTGCCGGTGTTCACCCGCGGTGCGGCCACCCTGGCGCAGAGCGCCGCCGCGCTGGCCGCGGCCGCCCCTGGGAGGGTGGCGATCGGGCTGGGCACCTCTACCGAGATCATCGTGACCCGCTGGAACGGGTTGCCGTTCGACAAGCCGTACGCCCGGGTGCGCGACACGGTGCGTTTCCTGCGCACCGCCCTGACCGGGCAGAAGGTCAGCGAGCGGTACGAGACCTTCACCGTGGACGGGTTCCGGCTGCAGCTGGTGCCGCCGCAGCCGCCGGCCCTGCTGGTGGCGGCGCTGCGTCCCGGGATGCTGCGGCTGGCCGGGCGCGAGGGCGACGGCGCGATCCTCAACTGGCTGGCGGCCGAGGACGTGCCCACGGTCGCCGCCCACGTGCACGCTGGCGCCGCCGACCGCGACCCCGGCCGCGCGGGCGCCGAACCGGAGCTGGTGGCTCGCCTGTTCGTGCTGGTCGACGACGACGCCGAGCGGGCGCGCGCGACGGCCCGGCCGCTGATCGCGGCGTACCTGACCGTGGACGTCTACCGCAGGTTCCACGAGTGGCTCGGCCGCGAGGAGGCGCTGGCGCCGATGTGGCGCGCGTGGGAGGCCGGCGACCGGAAGCAGGCGGTGGCGGCGATCCCGGACGAGGTGGTCGACGCGCTGGTCATCCACGGCTCGCCGGCACAGTGCCGTGCCCGCGTGCAGCAGTATGTCGACGCGGGGCTCTCCACGCCCGTGCTCGCGCTCGTGCCGCCCACCGACGGGGTGCCGGTGCCCGACCTGGTCCGCGCCCTCGCCCCCACCCCGTTGATCTAGGGATTAGTCGAGGGTGAGTTCGTAGACCTGGCGGCGGCTCAGGCCATGCTGCTGCGCCACCGCGGCGACCGCGTCCCGGTGGGAGGCGCCGTGCGCTACCCGCTCCGACACGGCGGCTTTCACTGTCTCCTCGTCCGCATCCACCAACGGGCCCGACTCGGGCGCCCCGGCGACCACCAGCGTGATCTCCCCCTTGGGGCGCTCCTGCGCGGCCCACTCGGCCAGCTGCCCCAGAGTCCCGCGGCGCACCTGCTCGTACGTCTTGGTCAGCTCCCGGCAGACCGCTGCCGGACGGTCCGCGCCGAAGGCCGCGGCGAGGTCGGCCAGCGCTGCGGCCACCCGGTGGGTGGCCTCGAAGAAGACCAGCGTGCGCGGCTCGCCCGCCAGCGCGGCGAACCGCGCGCGGCGGCCGGCGGCCCGCCGCGGCGGGAACCCCTCGAAACAGAACCGGTCACACGGCAGCCCGGAGACCGCCAGCGCGGTAGTGACCGCGCTGGGCCCGGGCACCGCGGAGACCTCGAGACCGGCCTCGTGCGCCGCGTTGACCAGCCGGTAGCCGGGGTCGGACACGCTGGGCATCCCGCCGTCGGTGACCAGCGCGACCAGCTCGCCACCGCGGGCGGCCTCGACCAGCTCCGGAGTGCGGCGCTCCTCGTTGCCCTCGAAGTACGACACCAGGCGGCCGCCGATTCTCACCCCGAGCTCGCGCGCCAGTCGGGTCAGCCGCCGGGTGTCCTCGGCGGCCACCACGTCGGCGCCCGCCAGGGTCTCGCGCAGGCGCGTCGACGCGTCGCCGGGATTGCCCAGCGGAGCCCCGACCAGGACGATCCGCCCGTTGCTCGCCACTGCGCTCCCCTCGGGATCCGGTGCGCTCTCCGCTACCACCAAGGGGGGCGGAGCGCGCTCCACCGGCAGCCTACGATGGCGCGGTGACCATGACGGCGAGCCCCGCCCCGCCGGACCACCCCACGGTGCCGGAAGAGGTACGGCGCCGGCTGACGCCGGTGACCGACCGCCGCGACCCGTGGTCATGGGTGGTGGCGGGGGTGATCACCGCGATCGCGGCGATCGTACGCCTGGTGCACCTGGATCGACCCGGGCACATCATCTTCGACGAGGTCTACTACGCGCCCAATGCGTACGCACTGCTGCGCTACGGCGTGGAGTGGAACGTGGCCGAGGACGGGGCGAACCCGGTCGACGGTGCCCCGGTGTTCGGCGACTCGGCCGCGTACGTGGTGCATCCGCCACTGGGCAAGTGGATGATCGCGGCCGGCGAGTGGGTCTTCGGCTACACCCCGTTCGGCTGGCGCTTCGCCGCCGCGGTGGCCGGAGTCGCCTCGGTGCTGATGATCGTGCGGATCGGGCGTCGGCTGTTCGGCTCCACCGCGCTGGGCGCCGCGGCCGGGCTGCTGGTGGCGCTGGATGGCATGCACCTGGTGATGTCGCGCACCGCCCTGCTCGACATCTTCCTGCTGCTGTTCATCGTCGCCGCCTTCGGCGCGCTGCTGCTGGACCGCGACGCGCGACGACGACGCTGGCAGCGCGCGTTGGAGAACGGCCTGGATCCGACCCGCCCCGGCTACGCCGGGCACCCGCGGTTCGACTGGCGCACCGGGCTGCCGTGGTGGCGCTTCGCCGCTGCCGCGCTGCTGGGGGCGGCCTGCGCGGTGAAGTGGAGTGCCGTCTACGTCGTCCCGGTGTTTCTGATTCTGGTGCTGGTGTGGGAGGCCGGTGCCCGGCGCAGCGCCGGGGTACCGCGCCCGTGGTTGAGCATGCTGCGGTTCGAGTGGCCGTCGCTGGCCACTTCCGCGGTGATCATTCCGGTGGTGTACCTGGCGAGCTGGGCAGGCTGGTTCGCCACCGGCCACGGCTACTACCGCAACCTGATGTCCGACCGGTTCGACATGCACATACCGGTGATCGGGGAGCTGTACAACCTGATCCAGTACCACTTGCAGATCTGGCGTTTCCACTCCGGGCTGGACGCCTCCCACCAGTACGAGTCGGCGCCGTGGCAGTGGCTGCTGCTGGCCCGGCCGGTGGCGTTCCACTGGACCACCGACGTCGAGTGCGCCGCCGACAGCTGCGCCTCGCACGTGCTGTTGCTGGGCACGCCGCTGCTGTGGTGGGCGTTCCTGCCGGCGGTGGCGGCGTCCATCTGGTTGGGCATCGCCCGCCGCGACTGGCGGGTGCCGGCGATCCTGCTGCCGGCGGCCGCGAGCATCCTGCCCTGGTTCGTCGTCACCGACCGGGTGATGTTCTTCTTCTACGCACTGCCGGCGCAGCCGTTCCTGGTGCTGGCGGTGGTGTATGTGCTCGGGGCGTTGATGGGCCCGTCGCACCCGGGCCGCCCGCCGCTGCTCGGCTTCGACCGGCGCGCGCTCGGCGTGCTGATGGCGGGGTCGTACGTGCTGCTGGTGGCGCTGAACTTCGCGTACTTCTATCCGATCTTCACCGGCCTGGAGATCCCGATGGACTCGTGGCAGGCCCGAGTGTGGCTCGGCGACAGGTGGGTCTGAGGCCGCTCCGTGCGCGATGCCACCTGCGGGTCGTACTTGACGGAAATCTCCCGGCCGGGGAGGGTGGGGACGTACGGCCGTCGAGGCGCGTTGCGCTTGAGGAGGATAATCTGCCCGTACCGGACGCATGCCGTGTCCGGCCGCGTAATGGACATACGGTCAGGTAACGGCGGCACCGGCGTCCAACTACCCCGGCGTAATCCATCACCCACCCGCATAGCGGTCCGCTGCAGTGGGTATGGACTGCGGCGAGGGGCGT
This sequence comes from Micromonosporaceae bacterium, assembly GCA_007130245.1. GTDB lineage: Bacteria > Actinomycetota > Actinomycetes > Mycobacteriales > Micromonosporaceae > Natronosporangium. Next base: position 6,884 of record SLSW01000276.1, on the reverse strand, counting down.
CCCATCCTGACATCTCAGTACAAGGAGTCTTGTCATGCTTACCGTGACCGACAACGCTGTGGCGGCGATCCGTTCGCTCACCGGCCAGCCCGAGGTGCCCGACGGCGCCGGACTGCGGATCGCGACCGATCCGACGGCTGGCTCGCTACAGCTGAGCCTGGCGCCGGAACCGCAGGAGGGCGACCAGGTGGTCGACAGCGAGGGCGCCCGGCTGTTCCTGGACAACGACGCGGCCATGCTGCTCGACGACAAGGCGCTGGACGCCTCGGTCGACGACCAGGGAACCGTCCAGTTCGCGCTCGCGGAGCAGCCCGGCTAGAGCGTCCAGATCCCGCTAGCTGAACAACGATTTCGACCGCCCCGGCCGGGGCGTGGTGGGCGGCGCTACGGCGCCGCACCGCTGCGTTCCGGCCGGCGGCGTCATCCCACGGCTCCCTCGGGGGCGTCGCCCTCGCCACCCGGGCCGGTCGCCGGGTCCGGCGCCGGGCCCTGGTCCGAGGCCATCAACCACTGCAGGATCTGAATCCGCTGCTGGCGCTGCTGCTCGCGTAGTTCGAGCGCCCGCGTGATCATCTGCCGCTTCATGTCGTCGTCCACCGGAGCGGACATGATCATGTCCAGTTCTTCGTCGCGCTGAGTCCGCGACGACTCGAGCCCGGCCACGGCGCGCAGAGCATTCTCAAGATCATCGCCTAGCGCGTTCGCGACCGCGCGCACGCTGGCGATCGTGACCGAGTCCCCCCCGCCCTTCATCCAGTCGAAGATGGTGGCGCGGTGAATTCCCGCCTCGCGGGCCAACCGGGCCACTGACCACCCTGGTCGGGCCGTCATGCGCCTGAGATATACCCCCCAGTCACTCAACTCACCGGAAGCGTCGTGCATAGGCACACACTACCGGCCCGACCACCTGCAACGGAACGGCGCGCCCCGTCGCCTGTTGGCGACGCCTGCTCCGGGCGCCGTCGCCCCTTGTCAACAGGGAATACTTACCTTACTCGATTTACAAATCTAGACTTCCGTGCCGAAGCGCATCCCCCGAACGGGCGAAACTCGACGCTTTAGGGTTACGGGGCGTGCGTCGCTTTCAGGCGATGGTTAGCGTGTGCCTGTGACTGCGACGACTTCAGGCGATGCACAGACGATCAAACACGACGCTCCCGTCCGTCTGCGAGTGTCTGTTCACGACGCACTAGCTGCGCGGAAGGGTGCCTACAACGTCAAGGACCAGGCCGCGCTGCACGGCATCCATCGTTCCACGATGTTTCGGCTTCGCTCGGGAGAACGCGTCGCGAGCCTGGAGCTGGCGATGAAGATGGCCGCCGACCTCGACGTCCCGGTCGAGGTCCTGTTCGAGCGCACCCGGGTGGCGGTCCACAAATGACGGCACTGCTGACCGAGGAAGCGCCCTCCGTTCCGGCGCCCCGCACCGATGACGAACGCCCGCTGCGGGCCGCCGCCGTCAACGGCGACCTGCAGGCGTTCGGGACGCTCTATGAACAGTGCCGCGACACCGTCTACCGGTACCTGATGCGGCGCAGCAACGGCGACCCCCACCTGGCCGAGGATCTCACCCACGAGACCTTCGTGCGGGCGCTGGCGCGGATCGACACCTACCGCGAGATGGGCCGGCCGTTCGTGGCATGGCTGGTCACCATCGCCGGCAATCTGATCGCCGACTACTACAAGTCGGGCTGGCGACGACTGCAGGTCCCCCACAGCGACTTCACCGGCGACGTCGAGGACGGCGCGAGCCGCCTCATGTGGAGCGACGGCGGGGACGACCTCGCCAGCGCGGTGGTCGACGACGAGTACTGGCGCTACGTCGGAGCCATCCTGAGCCAGGCCATGTCGGAGCTGACCGGCTGGCAGCGCCGGGTCCTGCAACTGCGCTACGTCGAGGGACTGTCGGTTCGCGACACCGCCATCAAGCTGCAGGTTGAGGAAGGTGCGGTGAAGGCCGCGACCTACCGTGCGGTGCGTGTGCTCGCTCGCGACCCACGCATCCAGCAACTGCGCGGCGAGGTTCTCCCGTGCGCGTAGCCGTGCCGGCGTTGCGCCGCTCACGCCACGCGGCAGCTGATGGCGGGCCGGCGCCCGACCCTGGGTCCGGTCACTTGACCGGACGCAGGGTCGGGCGCTCGAATTCACCGTCGTTGCGCCGGTTTGTCGCGTCGATGTACCCGTCGGCGTAACCCGCGCGGTACCTGGCGTCCTCAAGGCGGTCGAGACGGACGTGAAGACGGCGCTCGAACGAGGTGACCAGCCACGCCACCACGAGCACCGCGGCCACCACCCACAACGCGATCGTCACCCCTGGGACCAACGTCGTCTGTCCATTGGCGATGTCGGCCACCCAGAGCGCCACCGCGACGGCGACGACCGGAGTGGCCAGGAAGGCGCACAGGTGATCCGGATGGACGCGACGTCGATTAGCCCGACCGTCGCTAGCCGCGTCTGGAACGGTCATATCGGATGTCTCCTTGTACCCGGTTGTGACCAACTACAGCGCGGAGGGGGAGTACTCACCATACGTCCGAAGCAATGACCGTGGGTAATCGTCTTTTGGCCGGCGGTAACCATCCGTTCGTACGATTGATTCTAGCCGTTCAGGCAAAAACTACACTGGTGAGAAGACTTGCCTGTAGGGCTGGCAGGCGATATAGACCACCGTTTCGGCTAATCATTAACTGTCCGATCAGCGCAGTAATGGTGGCGATGTACGGCGCCGCAGGCGCCGGACGGCAGGAAGTGAGTGAACCAGACATCACGCCGTACCGCCGGGCCTGCTGTCAGGTGCCGGCTTCGCCCTGCGGCCTCGCCATCACGGAGAACTCGGTGCCGAAGGGACCGACGATGGTCGCGGCGTTCTCGGGACGCGGGCCGGAAGGCCACGTCGGCGGGCGGCCGTATAGTGCGGGGCGTGGCCGACAAGCGCGACCGGGCCGGTGTCACCCGCTCGCTGCACGTGCCGTGGCAGCCGCCCGCGGCGCTGTCGCCGTACGTGCGCGCGATGACGGCGTACGATCTCATCCTTGACCGTCCCGGCATGCACCGCGGGCTGCCATCCACCAGCCTGACGCTCGTGCTGCCGCTCGAGCAGCCGCTGGACGTCGCCTGGACCAGGCTTCCTCATACCAGGAGCCGGAGCTGGTCGTCGGTGTCGGGGCTGCACACGGCTCCGGCCGAGATCCGGCACCGGGGCCGGCTGGCGGGCATCCAGCTGGCGCTGACACCGGCCGGCGCGCGGGCGCTGTTCGGGGTGCCCGCGGCGGAGTTGGCCGGTGTGCTCACCGAGTTGGGGCCGGTCGCAGCACCGCTGGCGGACCTGCCCGACCGGCTGCCCGAGGCGGCGACCTGGCGGGAGCGGCTGGCGCTGGTCGAGGCCCGCCTGCTCGAGTTCGCAGCGCGGGCTCCCCACGCTGACCCGCGGCCCGAGGTCGGCTGGGCGCTGCGACGCCTGTCGTTGGCGCCCACCGTGGGATCAGTGGCCGACGAGGTGGGATTGAGCCGTCGCCACCTGGGCTCCCTCTTCCACGCCGAGTACGGGGTGACGCCCAAGCAGTACCAGCGCATCGCCCGGTTCAACGCGAGCTCACGCGAGCTGTCCCGGCAGGTCCGGCGCGGCCGGACGTCACTGGCGCACCTGGCCGCCACCTGCGGCTTCGCCGACCAGGCACATCTGACCAGGGAGTGGACGGCGCTGGCCGGATGCTCCCCGACCACGTGGCTGCGCGAGGAGTTCCCGTTCCTTCAAGACGACACCGTGTCACCAGCCCTAGCCTGAGGCCGAGGCAGCCCATCAGGGCGCGACGAGCCGTAGCGACGAGCCGTAGAGAAGGGACGCGAGCATGAGCGGAACCACCGGGGTGGGGCTGTGGCACACACTGCGGGTCCACGACGCCGACACAATGATCGGCTGGCTGACCGCGATCGGCTTCACCGAACACGCGATCCACCGCTCGGAGCAGGACCCGGGCGTGGTGGGTCACGCCGAGCTGCTGTGGCCGGCCGGCGGCGGACTGATGCTCGGCAGCCACCGCGAGGGCACCGAGTGGCCGGCGCGGCCGGGCACCGGGGCGGCGTACCTGGTCACCGACGACCCGGACCGGGTCTACCAGGCGGCTCTGGCAGCCGGTGGCACGTCGCGGTACGCACCGCGCGACCAGGACTACGGCGGCCGGACCGCCGGAGTGTCCGACCCGGAGGGCAACCTCTGGTCGTTCGGCAGCTACCGGCCGTGAGCCAGCTGCAGGTCGCGCTGCCGTGACGTCGCCGGTGTCGGTGGGCGGTGACACCATGGCCGGCATGAACGACACACCGGACCGGACCGCCCGGAGGCTGAGCCGAGGCGAAGCGTCGGAGGCGGTCGGCCACCTCGGCTGGCGCTTTGTCCTCGGGGTGCTGCGTACGCACGTGGCCGTCACCTCACTCGGTCAGGCGCTCGAGGCCGCCACCCGGGCCACGGCCGCCGCCGGCGACAACGCCGGCGACCACCTGCGCGCCGACGCCCGCCCGCACCGGCTGATCCTGTCACTACAGACGGCCTCCAGCGCCTCGGTCACCACTGTCGACACCCGGCTCGCCGCCCGGGTCAGCGCGGCGCTGCGCGAGCTGGGCCTGCGCACCAGCCCGGAGACGAACACCGGCGACGAGCCGGGCAGCGGCCGCTCGGTCCAGCTGCTGGAGATCGCCATCGACGCGCTGGATGTCGCGACGGTGCGCCCATTCTGGAAGGAGGTGCTGGGCTACGCCGACGAGGCCGGCGCCGACGGTCCGACCGATCCGCTGGTCGACCCGCTCGGCCAGCACCCGGCGGTCTGGTTCCAGCACATGGATGCTGCCCGCCCGCAGCGCAACCGCATCCACCTCGACATCTCGGTGCCGCACGACGAGGCGCGCCGCCGGGTCGACGCCGCGCTGGCCGCCGGCGGCACGCTGGTCTCCGACCAGTTCGCGCCCGCGTTCTGGGTGCTGGCCGATCCGGAGGGCAACGAGGCTTGCGTCACGACCTGGCAGGGGCGGGACTGAACCGGACGGCGCCCGGCGCCTGACGCCCGGTCACGGCTGTCCGCGGGCGGCCTCGATAATGCTGCGCGCCAGGGCGTTGATGCGGGCACCGGCGAGGCCCGGGTCGGGCTTGCCGGCGTCGAGCCAGGCGATGACCGCTTCGATCCCGGCGCGGCACGGGTGGACCGCGTACCTGCCCGGACCCGCCGCCACGGCCATGTCCGGCAGCAGCCTGGACACCCGCGAATTCCTCCCCACCCGGTCGGCGGCGGACCCGGCGGAGGTGGTGCAGGATGTATCGTCGCAGCCGAACAGGAGGTCACCGGCATGGCGTTGGTCAGATCCCACGTACGGTGGCACCTGACGCCCGCGATGTTCGTTGCGTTGGCGCTGAGTGGTTGCACCGCCGACGACGGCGAGTCGATCGCCATGCTGAGCGGCGACCCGGTCATTTTCGTCGCGGACACCGAGTTCGGGTACTTGACCGGCATCAGCGGCACGATCAGCTACGACCACCGAACCGGTTGCCTTCTCCTCCAATCGCCGTCGCGCAACGGCGTGGTCTGGCCGCGAGAGGTAACTGCGCTGGTGACCGCGGACGGTCGTCGTGGTGTCGAGCATCCGGAGTTCGGCAGCCTGGTCGAGGGCGATTCGGTGCTGCTCCGCGGCGTCGCGGTCTCCGCCGACGCCGCCGGCGACAGCGATGTTGGCGACGCGCGTCAGGTGTACGACGAGTGCGGTCTCGAGGAGCCGCGAAGCTCCGTCATTCGCATTGCCGAGGTGCTGGACGTCAACTAACGACACCGTGCGCATCGGCGTGCATGCTTCACGCCGGCTACGGTGCGAGTATGGCGACCACCTTGCAGATCAGGAAACGTGCCAGCGGAGCTTCACGCCGCTATCGCTGAACACGCCCGGGCGCATGGATGGACGCCTCCAGCACTTCCAGCTCGGACCACTCCTGGTTCGCAAGAGCAGGTGAGGCGCCCGGCCCAGATCACTCCGGTCCCTCGTCGGGGTCCTCGATCTGGATACCGAGGGCCGCCGCGAGGGTGTAGGCCAAGGCCACGAGATCCTGGCCGGCGATGATCGCGCCTTCAAAGCTGGTGACACCCCCGATGCCGACCAGTGTGCAGCCACGGAACCGGGTGCCGGTCAAGGTGGCCTGGGAGAACTGGCCCCCGGTCAGGTCACAGTTGACGAATTGGGCACCGGACAGGTCGGCGTTGGCGAAGTCGGCCCGGGTGAGGTTACAGTCCTCGAAGCGGACCTGCCGGAAGTCAGTGAACCGAAACACGGCCAGGTCAGCACGGCACTCGGTGACCGTCACGTCTCGCAGTGAGCCGTCGATCCAGTGGACGCCCGTCATCCGTGAGCTGTCGATCCGGACCCGTTGCATGGATGACTTGTCGGTCCGCAGGTTAGCCAGATTGGTCCGCTCGATCAAACAGTCGACCAGCCTGGTTCGCTCCAGAGTGGTACTGCTGAGGTCGGCGCCTCGCAAGTGGCACTGGTCGAACTCAACCGACTCTGCGATCCGATTCGAGAGGTCAACTTCGAACGCGAGCCGGCGGACGGTGGCCTCGTCTTCCAGATCATGGTCGGGCAGAGTGGCCAGCTCCAACGACGCCGGCGGTCGGGGGCGCTGCGGCATTCGGGCGGCCGAGGACACGCTGGTGCGTCGTGCCGGTCGGGCTGGCATACCCGTCACGGTAGCCGCTGGTATTTCTGCCCTACCGACAACCTGCCGTGATTAGCGTCACCGGCAGCTCGAGGTAGCGGGCCAGCGCGAGCGTGCAGATCGGCGACCGGTCGATGACCTGGACCGCGGTTGCCGGCGGAGCGGGCTGGGTCAGACGCTCCCGCTGCAGGAGCGT
>SLSW01000018.1 GCA_007130245.1 Micromonosporaceae bacterium | reverse complement strand
CCTGGTCACCACCGTCCGTCGCCTGGCCACCACCGTCCGCCGCCTGCAGTGGGAGGCGATCGTGGAAGGCAGGTCCGGACATGTGTCTAGTGTCTCACCGATGCGGCCCAGCTGCCCGCCCTGCGCTAGGACCGGTGCGCCGCCGGTCCGGGCGGTGCTCCTAGTCTGGGCAGATGAGCCGCCTCGCCGCGCTGCGCACCCTCGCCGTCTCCGCCGGGTATCCGCTGTTTTACCGGCTGCCGCAACGGATTCGGATCCGCCTGGTGCGCACGGTCTCGCCCACCTTCACCGTCGGCGCGGTGGTACTGGTGCGCGACGCGGATGAGCCGCAGCGGCTGCTGCTGCTGCGCCAGCCGCCGGGACGCGGGTGGAGCCTGCCAGCGGGGCTGCTGGCGCGTGGCGAGTCCCCGGTCGACGGGGCGCTGCGGGAGCTGGCCGAGGAGAGCGGCATCCGCGTCGACCCGGCGCGGCTGCGGCAGGCGGAGCCGCACGCGCTGGTGCACCACCGCGGGCGCTGGGTCGACCTGGTCTTCGAGGCCACCGTGCCGGCGGCGACCACGCCGCTGACTGTCGACGGGGCCGAGGTGCTCGAGGCGGCCTGGCACCGGCAGAGCCACCTGCCGGCGTTGACCCGGTCCACGGCCCACCTGCTCAGCCACTACGGCATCGGCCCGTGGGCGCCCCGGTGACCGGATCGCTGTGCGCGGTGGTGCTGGCCGCCGGCGAGGGCACCCGGCTGCGCCCGCTGACGTTCCTGCGACCGAAGGCGCTGTGCCCGGTGGGCAACGTGGCGTTGCTCGATCGGGCCCTGACCGACGTTGACGCGGCGGGGCTGCGGGGCGCGGAGGCGGTCGCGGTGAACGCCTCCTGGCTGGCCGACCAGGTCGACGACCACCTCGCCGGCCGCACCCACCTGTCGGTGGAGACCGACGGCCCGCTGGGCACCACTGGCGGAGTGGCACGGTTGCGGGACTGGATCAACGGGCGCGCGGTGCTGGTGGCCAACGCTGACGCGTACCGGAGGGGCGCGGGCCTGCGGGCGCTGCTCGACGGCTGGGACGGTGAGTGCGTGCGCCTGCTCGGGGTGCCGGCCAGCGCCGGGGCGGTGGGCACGTTCAGTGGCCTCACCTTCGCCGGGGCCAGCCTGCTGCCGTGGCGGTGGGTACGCGACCTGGATGTGACCCGGCCGGAACTGGTGCACTCGGTGTGGCGGCCGGCCGAGGCCGCCGGCGTGCTGCAGGTGGTCGTGCACGCCGGCCACTTCACCGACGCCGGCACGCCGGCGGACTACCTCGCCGCCAACCTGCACGCCGCCGGCGACGGCAACCTGATCGCTGACGACGCGGTGGTCACCGGCCCATGCCATCGGGCGGTGGTCGGCGCCGGGGCAGCGGTGCACGGGGCGCTGACCCGCGCGGTGGTGTGGCCGGGCGCGCACGTGGGCGCGCACGAGCACCTTGTCGACGCCGTACGCGCCGGGCAGGCCGGCCGGGCGGTCACCGTTACCTCCGCCCGGCTGGCGTGACCGCCCTCACAGGTGGCGCGATCTCACAGGTAGCGGGACCACCAGTCCAGGATGGCCTCGAACCGGGCGACCCGGTGACGTGGCTTTCCGGCCCGCGACAGCTCGTGTCCCTCCCCCGGGAACAGCAGCATCTCCACCGGTGTGCCGCGGTGCTTGAGCGCCACGAACAGCCGCTGCGCCTGCTCCACCGGACAGCGCCAGTCCTGTTCCGAGTGAATGATCAGCATCGGTATGTCGATCTTGTCGACATGGTTGAGCGGGCTCTGCGCCGCCTGCTGGCCCAGGTCCGGACCGTACAGGTCGTCGGCGAAGAACCAGCCGATGTCCGACGAGCCGGTGAAGCTGTCGATGGCGTTCACCGCCCGCTCGCTGATCGCCGCCCGGAACCGCGCGCCGTGATGCGCGGCGAGCCAGGTGGTCATGAAGCCCCCGTGGGAGCCGCCGAGCACACCTACCCGCCCGGCGTCCAGCGATGGGTCACCAGCGAGCGCGGCGTCCAGCAGCGCCAGCAGGTCGGTCGCCGACACCTCCCCCACGTTGCCGATCACCGCGCGGCCGTGCGACTCGCCGTAGCCGGATGAGCCCCGGGGGTTGCCCATCACCACCGCGTACCCGGCGCCGGCGTACACCTGCGCCTCGTCGAACACCCGCCAGCCGTACTGCGTGAACGGCCCACCGTGGATCATCAGCAGCACCGGGTGCGGGCCGTCGCCGGCCGGGCGGACCACCCAGCCGGGCACCGGGTAACCGTCCGGGGCGGTGCCGGTGACCCCGGTCATCGGGCGCAACCCGACCTGATCGGCGAAGCCGTCGCCGAACGAGGTCAGCACGCGCAGGCCGCCGCCGTCAAGCACGGCGAGCTCGCCCGGTCGCTCGGGGTCGCCCACGCTGACCACCACCGTGGCGCCCGCGGCGGCGGCGCCGAGGACCTGGCGCTCGCCGTCAACCAGCACCTCCGGCTCGCCACCGTCGAACGGCACCCGTAGCAGTTGCACCGCGCCGCGGTGCTCGTTGGTGAACAGCACCCCGTCCGCGGTCATCTCGACCATCCCGCCCGGATTGGCCAGAGTGAACCGTTCCTGGTCGGTCAGCCGTGTCGGCGCCCCGCCGGCCATCGGCACCGACCACAGTCCGTTGTTGCGGCACACCGCGGCCCGGTTGTCCGGCCCCAGCGGCGTGGCCGTGAAGCACACCGCCTGCCCGTCGGGCGTGAACGTCGGCTGCCCAGCCGACAGGCCGCCGTCGGTCAGGGCGCGTAGCCTGGTGCCGTCCGGGCGGCACACCCATACGTCGACGCGCAGGTCGTCGCCGGCGGTGTCGTGACGGGTGGCGACGAAGGTGAGCCACTGGCCGTCCGGGCTCCAGGAGGCGGCGGCGTGGTCGGCGTCGCCCCCGGTCACCCGTACCGGCTCACCGCCGTCGGTGTGGACCACCCAGATGTGGTTGGGACGGTCACGGGTGAACCCGACCCCGTCGAGGCGGTAGCGCATAGTGGTGATGCGCCGTGGCGGTTCAGCGTCGGGGGTGACCTTCGTGTCGGTGCCGTACCGGCCCTCCTCGGGCACCCGGGCGGTGTAGGCCACCCGGCTGGAGTCCGGGCTCCACGCCGGTGCGGTGACCCCGAGCGGGTGGTCGGTCAGGCGCCGCGGCTCGCCACCGTCGACCGGCATCAGCCACAGCTGGGGTTTGCCGGTCTTCGGCGCACCGTTGCCGTTGTCGGTGCGCTCGGCCCGTACGAACGCTACCCACCGGCCGTCCGGCGACCAGGTCGGTTCGGTGTCGCGCCAGCCGTGGGTCAGCCGGCGCGGCGGTGCCACGCCGTCGGTGGGCGCCAGCCACAGGTGGGCGGTGTAGTCGTCGGCGTCCAGGTCCGGGTGGGCAAGGGACACGACGGCGGCGCGCGCGTCCGGGCTGAGGGTCGGTGTGCCGGGTACCCGCAGCGCGGAGATGTCAGTCGCCTTCATGCTCCGGCACCTTACCGACCAACCCCATTACTGGCGAGTAATAGACGTCGTAACCTGGGCCGCGTGACGACCTCCGCACCGCCGCGCGCGCACCTTGACGGCGGGTACGACCACTTCACCTGGACGCGCTCGGCCAATGCGATCGCCGACCGGGTGGCCGCCTTCGCCGCCGGCACCCCCTCTGGTTGATCACCGGCACCCCTATCGTTGATCATGGAGTTCTCGCGGTGACACGCTGGCGACACGCCGTCAGTAGTCCATGATCAACGCTCTAACGGGGAGTGGGTGAGCCAGCGGTCGAGGACGACCGCGGCGGCTCCGGAGTCGATCGCCTGGGCGGCGCGTTCCAGCCCGGCGGCCAGCGCCTTGGTCAGGTCGCCGTCAGCGGTGTCCAGCCCCTCGTAGGCTGCCAGCGCCGCGGCCGCGTTGACCAGGACCGCGTCGCGCACCGCACCGTGCTCGCCGCCGAGCACCCGCCGCACGGCCTCTGCGTTGGCCGCCGGATCCCCGCCGCGCAGGTCGCCGGGAGCGGCGCGGGCCACACCCAGATCGGCCGCGTCCACCACCACCTCGCGCACCGCGCCCTCGTGGGCGAGCCACATCCGCGTGGGCGCGGTGGTGGTCAGCTCGTCCAGGCCGTCCTCACCGCGCATCACCAGCGCCGTCTGGCCGCGGTCGGCGAACACCCGCGCCATCACCGGAGCCATCCGCGCGTCAGCGCAGCCGACCGCGGACACCGCCGGCTGGGCCGGGTTGGACAACGGGCCGAGGAAGTTGAAGGCCGTCGGCACGCCGAGCTCGCGGCGCGGTCCGGCGGCGTGGCGCAGGCCGGGATGGAACCGTGGCGCGAAGCAGAAGCCGATGCCGACCTCGGTCACGCACCGCGCCACCGCCGCACCGTCGAGGTCCAGACGCAGCCCGAGCTGCTCGAGCAGGTCAGCGGCGCCGCAGGAGGACGACGCGGCCCGGTTGCCGTGCTTGACAACCGGCACACCGGCGCCGGCAGCCACGATCGCCGCCATCGTCGACAGGTTCACCGTGTGAGCCCGGTCGCCACCGGTGCCGACGATGTCCACCGCGCGCAGCTGCGCAGGAAGTGTCACCCGGTCGGCGTGCGCCAGCATCGCGCGGGCCAGCCCGGCGATCTCCGCCGGCGTCTCCCCCTTGGCGCGCAACGCGGCGGCGAAGGCGCCGATCTGCGCCGGGGAGGCCGTCCCCGCCATGACCTGGTGCATCGCCCACGCGGTCTCGTCGGCGGACAGTTCCTCGCCGCGCAGCAGCGTCGCGAGCAGGTTCGCCCAGGTCGTGTCGACCATGTGGCCCTCCGGGGGCGGGAACGAAAGCTAGCGTGTGGGCGTCACGGCACCGCGCTGGTAGAGCAGGGCCGCGACGGTCTGCCCGGTGGTGAACGGGTCGAGGGGGTGGACGAGGGTGGCGTCCGCCTTGCAGTACGCGGCGAGCCACCGGTCGGCGGCCCGCGCGATCACGACGCAGATCAGCGGCACATCGTCCAGCTCGTCGCGCAGCTGCCGGGCCACGCCCATCCCACCGGCCGGCTGCGCTTCCCCGTCGAGCAGCAGCAGGTCGATCTCGTAGGTGTCCACGAGCCGGACGCACTCGTCGTAGCTGGCGGCCTCCATGAACTGCACCTGCAGGTCCGCAGCGGGGCGGTGGCCGATCGCCGACCGCATCCGCTCGCGCACCTCGGGCCTGTCGCTGTAGAGAAGCACCGTCCGCGTCACTCGGACATGGTAGCTGTCCGGGCGGCCCGCCCGGCCGCGGCCCGGCGACCGTCCCAGCCCTGGCAGCCGCTCCCGCAGGCTGGGGCACCGGGTCGAAACGGCGTGGCGACGGGGGCCATGCCGGAGTTGACCACCCCCGCGTCCACCAGCCGTTGCTAGACGCAATAATGGCCGCGTGACTGCTGCCCCAGGTATCGCCAGAGCTCAGGTGCACTCGCTGAACCGGCCGAACATGGTCAGTGTCGGCACAATCGTCTGGCTCTCCAGTGAGCTGATGTTCTTCGCCGGCCTGTTCGCGATGTACTTCTCCATCCGGGCGGCTGCACCGGAACAGTGGGTGCAGCACAACCCGAGTCTGAACGTGTGGTTCGCGCTGCCGTTCACCATCATCCTGGTCTCGTCCTCGATCACCTGCCAGATCGGCGTGTTCCGCGCCGAGCGCGGTGACGCCCAGGGTGTGCGGCGCTGGTTCACCATCACGTTCCTGATGGGCCTGGTCTTCGTGCTCGGGCAGACCTACGAGTACATCGAGCTCGCAGAGCACGGCATTCGGATCAATTCCGACGGCTTCGGATCGATGTACTACCTGACCACCGGGTTCCATCTGCTGCACGTGATCGGTGGCCTGTTCGCCTTCGTGATCTACATGATCCGCACCACCATGGGGCGCTTCACGCCGGCGCAGGCAAGCTCGGCGATCGTGGTGTCGTACTACTGGCACTTCGTGGACATCGTCTGGATCGCCTTGTTCGCCATGATCTTCTTCCTCCCGACCCCGGTGCTCTGAGCACCACCGGGTCATCCGGGCCGCGCACGGCCCGCCGCGACACAACAAGAGAACACGACACGACACGAAGGTAGGGCGATGACATCCGAGACCCCGCGCCGGCGGCCCCGCGGCCGAGGGCGGCGGCGCCTGTCCAGAGCCGGACGGCTGCTGGCGGCGCTGCTTCTCGTCGGCGGCCTGTACACCGCCTTCGCTCCGGGCCTGGCCGCCCAGGACACGCCGCTGTCGCCGACCGCGGCCGAGGGCAAGGCGTTGTACGACGTCAGCTGCATCACCTGTCACGGGCGCAACGCCCAGGGCGTCGAGGGCCGCGGACCGAGCCTGATCGGCGTCGGCGAGGCTGCGGTAGAGTTTCAGGTGGGCACAGGCCGGATGCCGATGGCCCGCCAGGAGGCGCAGGCACCGGACAAGCCACCGCTGTGGGAGGGCGAAGAGCTGGAGCGCAACACCGCCGCGCTGGCCGCCTACATTCAGGAGCTGGGCGGTGGCCCCGAGATGCCGCCGGGCACCAACCTGTCGGCCGGCGGCGACCCGGGCATCGGCGGGGAGCTCTACCGGATCAACTGCTCGTCGTGCCACGCGTATTCCGGCGGCGGTGGGGCCCTGTCCAGCGGCGCCTACGCGCCGGGGCTGGGCGAGGCCACCGACCGGGAGATCTGGGCCGCGATGGTGTCCGGCCCGCAGAACATGCCGGTGTTCGGTGACAACCAGCTCACGCCGCAGGAGAAGGCGGACGTCATCGCCTTCATCAACTACCTCCAGGACGACGGCGATCCGGGTGGAGTGTTCACCCTCGGCCGGCTGGGCCCGTCCACCGAGGGCGTGGCCATCTTCCTGGTCGGCATCACCGCGTTGTTGTTCGCTTCGCTGTGGATTGCGGGGAAGTCATGAGCGCGCAGGAATCGCTGGAGACCGAGCATGGGCCGCGCCCCGGCACCACCCTCGAGCCGGCCGCCGGCACCGCCGAGATCGACATCAACGCCCCCGGCGTCACCCGGTTCGACCTGGTGCGCGAGGGCGCCCGCCGCGACGGCATCGAGATCGTGGTGTACGAACCGCGGGTGGAGCCGGGCAGCCGGCTGGAGCGGCGCACCGAGCGCAGCGTGGCCCTGCTGTTCGCGCTGGCGGGCCTGGCCGGCGCGGCGTTCATCGTCGCCTACATCTGGTGGCCGTGGGAGTACCCCGGCACCGAACTGAACGCCTTCCACCTGCAGCGGTTCTACACCCCGGTGCTGGGCGTCACCCTCGGGCTGGCGCTGTTCCTCCTCGGCGCCGCCATCATCACCTGGGTCAAGAAGCTGCTGCCACACGAGGTGGCGATCGAACAGCGCCATGACGGCCCGTCGGCCGAGGAGGATCAACGGATCACCGCGGCGACCCTGACCAACGTGGTAGACGAGTCGGGCATCATGCGCCGCCCGCTGCTCAAGGGCGCGATCGCGCTGGGTGCGCTGCCGCTGGCGGTGATCGCGGCGGCGCCGATCATCGGCGGACTGATTCGCGACCCGCACCGGCCGCTTCCGGAGATGGAAGCAGCCGGCCTGGACCTCTCGCCGCAGGACCACACCGGCTGGCACCCCGCCCTCAACGACGGCAACCCGGTGCGACTGGTCCACGAGAACGGCACCCCGATCCGTCCCGCAGACGTGGCCGTTGCCGGTCAGGTCACGGTCTTTCCGGGCATCCCCCGCGGCACGACCAACTACTACGCCGACTCGCCGGCGCTGCTGATCCACCTGCGCCAGGAGCACGCCGACGAGTTGCGTGGCCAGCTCTACGAGCTGAACGAGGGCAGCATGTACGGAAACTACGTGGCGTACTCGAAGATCTGCACCCACGCCGGCTGCCCGCCGAGCCTCTACGAGCAGCAGACCAACATGCTGCTGTGCCCCTGCCACCAGTCGCAGTTCGAGATTCTGAACAACGCGCGGCCCGTCTTCGGCCCGGCCACCCGGTCGCTGGCGATGCTGCCGCTGGCGCTGGACGACGAGGGCTACTTTGTGGCGGGCACCGTCAACGATGCGGGCGAGCTGGTCGGCTCGGACTTCAAGGTGCCGGTCGGACCTTCGTACTGGGAGCGGTAGATAGATGTCAACGACGACGGAACCCGGACCGCGGGCCAAGGCCGAGCGGCCCTCCAGGCTGGCGCACGCGGGGCGCAACGCCGACGAGCGGCTGCAGGCGGCCAGCCCCCTGCGGACACTGTTGAACAAGGTCTTCCCGGACCACTGGTCCTTCCTGCTCGGCGAGGTGGCCCTGTGGTCGTTCGTCGTGCTGCTGCTGACCGGCACGTTCCTGACACTGTTCTTCGACCCGTCGATGGAGCACATCGTCTACGAGGGCAGCTACACGGCCCTGCGGGGCGTGGAGATGTCGGCGGCGTACGCCTCGACCCTGCACATCTCGTTCGACGTGCGCGGCGGACTGTTCATCCGACAGATGCACCACTGGGCGGCGCTGCTGTTCCTGGCCGCGATCGTGGTGCACCTGCTGCGGATCTTCTTCACCGGCGCGTTCCGCAAGCCGCGGGAGATGAACTGGGTCATCGGCGTGCTGCTGTTCTGGCTGGCGTTCCTGCTGGGCTTCACCGGCTACTCGCTGCCGGACGACGCGCTGAGCGGCACCGGCCTGCGGATCGCCCACGCGATCATGCTCGCGGTCCCGGTGATCGGTACGTGGCTGGCCAGCTCGCTGTTCGACGGCCCGTTCCCCGGTGAGGTCATCATCTTCCGGGTCTACATCGCGCACGTGTTCATCCTCCCGCTGCTGACGCTGGGCCTGATCGGGGCGCACCTGGCGCTGGTGTTCAAGCAGAAGCACACCCAGTGGGCGGGGCCAGGGCGCACCAACACCAACGTGGTCGGTGAGCGCATGGTGCCGCGGTACGCGGCGAAGATGGTCGCGTTCTTCCTGGTCGTGTTCGCCACCATCGCACTGCTGGCGGGGCTGTTCCAGATCAACCCGGTGTGGCTGTTCGGCCCGTACAAGGCCGCGGTGGTGTCGGTGGCCAGCCAGCCCGACTGGTACGTCATGTTCCTGGAGGGCTCGACCCGGCTGTTCCCGGCCTGGGAGACCCGGTTCAGCCTGTTCGGGGAGCACTTCACGCTCTCGCCGCTGTTCTGGCCGGGGGTGGTGCTGCCCGGGGTGTTGACAGTCCTGATGCTCGCCTATCCGTTCCTGGAACAGCGCATCACCAAGGACAACCGGATCCACAACCTGCTGCAGCGGCCGCGGGACGTGCCGGTGCGCACCGGCCTGGGCGCCATGGCCGTCACCTTCTTCGTGATCCTCACCATCTCCGGCGCGAACGACGTGGTCGCCAAGAGCTTCGACATCAGCCTCAACGCGATGACGTGGGCCGGCCGGATCGGTCTGATCATCCTGCCGCCACTGGCCTACTACATCACCCACCGGGTGTGCCTGGGCCTGCAGCAGCACGACCGGGAGGTGCTCGCGCACGGCGTGGAGACCGGCATCATCAAGCGGATGCCGGACGGCCGGTTCGTCGAGGTCCACCAGCCGCTGGGCACCGACCTCGAGTACACCGGTTGGGCAGTGCCGAAGAAGATGAACCGGCTCGGCGCCCTGGCCCCGGCGGTGCGCGGGTTCTTCGTGCCGATCGAGCGTCCCGCTGCCCCGCCGGAGGTGGCGCCGCCGGCACCGAACGGGCACGACGACACCGGCACCGGCGAGCACACCCGCACGGACGTCGAGCGGCGCTGACCGGAGCGCTGATCAACCCACCGGACCGTCCCGGTTTCGGGCCTGCTGGCCCGGAACCGGGACGGTCCGCTTCCGCGCAGCCCACCGTCGGGCAGTCGCGCGCCCAGCTCGGTCACGTCTACTGGATCGGGGGGCGGGGATCAGCGGTGGGTGGAGCGGTCCCCGGAGACCGGGCTGGACACGTTCCACTGGTTCCGCGGTGAGGGTTTCGACCTGATCGTGGCGGACCTGCTGGGCCTTCCGCAGCGGCCCGGTGTCGTCGTCGAGGGCTTCCGGCTGCTGCCGGAGCTGGTGCAGCCGCTCGCCCACCCCGACACGCCGTGTGGCTCCTGCCGACCTCCCGCTTCCGGCGCACGGCGTTCGAGCAACGCGGCTCGTTGTGGGAGATGGCCACCAGGACCAGCAATCCGGACCGGGCACTGCACAACCTGCTGGAGCGGGACCGCATGTTCACCGAGCGGCTACGTGCCGACGTGCAGCGACTCGGGCTGCCCGCCATCGAGGTCGACACGACCATGAGCGAGGCGGAACTGGCGACGCGCGTGGCGGACGTGCTCACCCTCACAGCGGCCCCGCCGGGCTGACGGGTGTCCGGGGCCCGGTCGGCTGTCGGGCGGTGCCCGACCGGTCACTGGGTGGCGCTGCGGCGGGTGCCGGTGTAGTACTCGAAGACGAACGCCGCGGACGCGATGGCGATCGCGATGAAGCCACCGATGACCAACCACCACTGCTGCAGCGCCAGCCCGATGCCGACCGCAGCGCAGGAAAGCCCGAGCGCGAAGGGCACATAGCTACCCGGGCTGAAGAAGCCGATCTCCCCGGCGCCCTCGCTGATCTCAGCCTCGGGACGGTCCTCCGGGCGTGGCTCGATCCGCCGGGAGACTACCCAGAAATACCACGCACACATGCCGGTCAGGCCGAACGACAGCAGCAGCGCCATCGTGCCGATCCACTCCAGCGCGCCCAGCTCGTACCAGGTCCACCAGGCGTACACGCCGCAGGCGACCAGCAGGAACGCGGCCACGCCACCGAAGATGCGCCACTCGGTCTTCATTGAATCTCTCCCACGATCAGCGGCGGGTGTCGAACGGCACGGTGGTGACGGCGAACGGCTCCTCGCCGATGGAAGCCAGCGCCTCCGACTGCGACAAGCCGTCCTGCAGGGCGGCCACGTACTGGTCGTACGCATCCGGTGACACCGCACGGAGTTCAAAGTTCATCATCGAGTGGTAGGTGCCGCACAGCTCGGCGCACCGGCCGACGTACGCGCCCTCCTTGTCCACCTGGATGGTCACCTCGAAGGCGTTGCGGATGTTGCCCGGGAACACGTCCCGCTTGAACAGCAACTCCGGCACCCAGAACGAGTGGATGACGTCTCGGGCGTGCAGCTCGAAGCGGACGGAGCGCTCGGTGGGCAGGACCAGCACCGGGATTTCGGAGCTGGTGCCGGTGGTGGAGGCGACCGTGTTCGCGTCCTCGCCGATGCC
Source organism: Micromonosporaceae bacterium (assembly GCA_007130245.1). GTDB lineage: Bacteria > Actinomycetota > Actinomycetes > Mycobacteriales > Micromonosporaceae > Natronosporangium. The sequence goes on along the minus strand of SLSW01000018.1, from coordinate 10,694 downwards.
GTCGCGGTAGTTGAACTGCCAGTTCCACTTAAAGGCGACGACCTCCACGACCTCGTCCGGGTCCGGTGAGGTCTCGTTGACCTCGGTCTGGATCACCGCGGTGTAGTAGAACAACACCGCGATCACCAGGAACGGCGCGATGGTGTAGAGCACCTCCATGGGCAGGTTGAACCGGGTCTGCGGCGGCAGCTCCTCGCCCCGCTTGCGGTAGCGCACCACGCACCAGAAGATCAGGCCCCACACCAGGAAGCCGACCAGCAGTGCCGCGATAGTCGAGCCGATCCACAGGTCGTACATCCGTTGGGACTGGTCAGTGATCCCGCCCTGCGGCCAACCGAAGCCCGCGAAGGCGTCGCCGACCGTTTGCAGGCAACCGGACAGCAGCACGACCAACGCCGTGCCCGCGACACCGAGCCCCAGCCCGCGTGTGACCGGTCGACCCTTGCTCGCGCTCACCTGCTCCTGCCTCCTTCGGGGCGCCACGGGCGTTGCGGCGCCGTGGCTCGGCGACACCGACGGTGGCAGACTACTCGACCATGAACGCCTTGCGGGCGCTGGGGTCGGGCTGTCATACCGTAGCGGGATGAGTTCGTCGGCGTACTTCGACGCGGCCGCCGCGACGCCGCTGCACCCCGCGGCGCGCCAGGCGATGGCCGCCGCGCTCGACGACGGATGGGCCGATCCGGGCAAGCTCTACAGCCAGGCCCGCCGTGCCCGCCAGCTGCTCGACGCGGCCCGCGGCGCGGTGGCGGAGGTGCTGGGGGTACGCGAGGACGAGGTCTCGTTCACCGGCAACGGCACCACGGCCGCGCACGCGGCCGTGCGCGGCGGGATGGCCGGCCGCCGGCACGCCGGCGACGTGCTGGTGCACTCGGCGATCGAGCACTCCGCGGTACTGCACGCCGGTGCGCGGCACACCCCGGTATCCGTGCCGGTGGACCGGTCCGGGCGGCTGGACCCGGATGCCTGGCACGCGGCGGTCCGCGCCCCTCAGGTGGCGTTGGCCGCCCTGATCAGCGCCAGCCACGAGGTGGGCACCCGCCAGCCGGTGGGCGAGGCGGCGGCGGCGTGCGCGCAGGCGGGGGTGCCGCTCTACGTCGACGCGGCGCAGTCGCTGGGCCGGGCCCTGGTGCCCGCGGGGTGGTCGGTCCTGTCCGGCTCGGCCCGCAAGTGGGGCGGCCCGCCCGGCGTGGGCGTGCTGGTGGTCCGCAAGGGCACCGCGTGGCAGTCGCCCTACCCGACCGCGGCCGACGGTGAGCGCGGTAATGAGGGCTCGCCCGGCCTGCCGGCGGTCGTGGCCGCCGCGGCGGCGCTACGCGCGGCGGCGGCCGAGGCGGACCGGGAAGCGGCGCGGCTGTCGCCGCTGGTGGAGCGGATCCGGGCCACGGTCGCGGCGACGGTGCCGGATGTGGAGGTGGTCGGCGACCCGGTTGACCGGCTGCCCCACCTGGTCACGTTCTCCTGCCTCTACGTCGACGGGGAGGCCCTGCTGCACGCGCTGGACCGGCGCGGCTTCGCGGTCTCGTCCGGGTCGTCCTGCACGTCGGCGACGCTGCGGCCCAGCCACGTGCTGGAGGCGATGGGGGTGCTCTCGCACGGCAACGTCCGGGTCTCGCTGCACCGCGAGACCACCGCCGAGCAGGTCGACCAGTTCCTGGCCGAGCTGCCCGACGTGGTCGCGCAGTTGCGCGCCGAGGTGGGGGTGGCGGGCCCGTGAAGCTCCCGGACGCCGGTACGCCGCAGGTGCTGGACTGTCGCGGGCAGCGTTGCCCGCTGCCGGTGATCGCACTGGCGAAGCGGCTGCCGGACGTGGCGGTCGGCACGGTGCTGCGGGTGCTGGCCGACGACCCGGCCGCCGACAACGACATCCGGGCCTGGTGCCGGATGCGCGGCCACGAGTTCGTGGGCACGCCGGCACCGCACACCTATGACATCCGTCGCACCCACTGACGGCGCTCCGGCAGCTGTCCAGGGATCGGGCACCTCCTAGCGGGCGCCAGGCTCGCCTCCGCGCCCGACTCAGTGCCATAGTGCTCCCATGTCCCCTCGAATCCCGCAGTACGACGAATTGATGTGGCCGGTTCTCGAGGCACTCAAGGACCTCGGTGGCTCCGCGACCGTGCGGGAGATGTACGAGAAGATCGTCGAGGACCAGGGGTTCACGGAGGATCAGCAGGCGGTCTATACCAAGGACGGCCGGATGCCGAAGATCCAGTATCAGCTCCACTGGACCCGCACCCACCTGAAGGGGATCGGGGCGGTCGAGAACTCCGCCCGCGGAGTGTGGACGATCACCGAGAAGGGGCGATCGCTGTCTCGGGACGAGGTCCGTGATCAGGTCAAGGCGTGGCGAGCCCAGTTCCGCACAAGATCGGAGCCGGATGACACGACCGCTGAGGAGTCGGCGGAGGACACTACCGCCAGCGAACCCGACTGGCGGGAGCAACTGCTTGAGCGTCTGCTGGAGATTCCGCCTGCCGGTTTCGAGCGCCTAGCCCAGCGTGTCCTGCGCGAAGCCGGTTTCACCAACGTGTCGGTGACGGGTAGGTCCGGCGACGGGGGCATTGACGGGGTCGGCACCTATCGGCTCTCCCTGGTGTCGTTCCCGATCTACTTCCAGTGCAAGCGGTACCGGGGGACTGTCCCCTCCCGCGATGTGCGTGACTTCCGCGGCGCGATGGCCGGCCGTGGTGACAAGGGTTTGTTCATCACGACCGGTTCGTTCACGCGGGACGCTCAGCAGGAGGCTTCTCGCGACGGCGCGCCGCCGATCGAACTGATCGATGGCGAACAGCTTTGCGATCTACTCAGACAGTACGGACTGGGCGTGACCGTGACGCTGCGAACCGTCGAGGATGTGACCGTGGAACCCCGGTTCTTCGACGACTACCACTAATGTCGTCCAGCACCGTACAAAGATCAGCGGCAGTGGAGCGGCTACCTCACGATCTTGCTGGTTTTGTGGGGTAGGCAGTCCACTACCGCTGATCAAGGCAACCGGAGCGGGCGGTGGTCAGGCGGGCAGGTGGGCGCGCACCTCGTCGGCGGCGGCGTCGCCGTACGAGTCGGCCATCCGCTTCAGGAAGCCGTCGCCCTTGATCTCGTACTCCTGCGTGCCGACCGTCTCCAGCACGTGCGCGGCTACCAGGGAACCGACCTGGGCGGCCCGCTCCAGCGGCAGGTTCCACGACAGGGCGGCGAAGAATCCGGCCCGGAACCCGTCGCCGACCCCGGTGGGGTCGTCGGCCTCCACGTCGCGTACCACTGGCACGTGCACCGGCTCGATGTCACGCCCGGTGATCTGCACCCCGTCCTTGCCCAGGGTGGTGACCTGGATCTGCACCTGCTGGCGCACCTGCTCCTCGGTCAGCCCGGTCTTCGACTCCAGCAGCGACTTCTCGTAATCGTTGGTGAGCAGGTAGGTCGCGCCCTCGATCAGCGCCAGCGCGTCCTCGCCGGACATCCGGGCCAGCTGCTGGGACGGGTCGGCGGCGAAGGCGAAACCGCGCTGGCGGCACTCGGCCGAGTGGCGCAGCATCGCCGCGGGGTCGTTGGCGCTGACCAGCACCAGGTCCAGCCCGCCGAGGCGCTCGGCGACCGGGGCGATCTCGATCTCGCGGGCCTCCGCCATGGCGCCGGCGTAGAAGGAGGCGATCTGGTTGAGGTCGTCGTCAGTGGTGCAGACGAACCGTGCGGTGTGGGCGGTCTGTGACGTGTGCACGTGCTCACAGTCCACACCGTGGCGCTCCAACCACGAACGGTAGTCGGCAAAATCCGGACCGACCGCGCCCAGCAGCACCGGGTTCAACCCCAGCTGAGCCATCCCGTACGCGATGTTGGCGGCGATTCCGCCCCGGCGCACCACCAGTTCGTCCACGAGGAACGACAGCGACACCTTGTGCAGCTGGTCGGCGATGAGCTGGTCCGCGAAGCGGCCCGGGAAGTGCATCAGATGGTCGGTTGCGATCGAGCCGGTGACGGCGATCTTCATGACGCTCCTCGGGGGTTGGGGTCGTCGACTGCTCCTCAGCCTACCGGGCAGCGGACGCGCGACCTTCCACCGGTCGGTACCGGTCGGGTCACACAGGGCGTAACGTATGGCGAGTGGGATATCGGACCAGTCCACACACCGCGGACATCCAGCTGGAGGCGTGGGCGCCGACGCGGGAGGAGTGCATCGCCGAGGCGGTGACCGCGCTGGTGGCCAGCTTCGCCGATCTGACCGGCAGTGAACCGACCGGCACCGCTGAGGCGTTGATCGATCCGGGCACCGACGAGGACATGCTGGTGGAAGTGCTCGACGAGGTCATCTTCCGGATGGAGACCGCCGGCCAGCTCCCGCTGTCCACCGACGTGGAGTCGCTGACCAGCGGGTTGCAGGTGCGCTTCCGGATGACCGACATCAGCCAGGTCGAGCCGGTCGGCGCCACCCCGAAGGCGGTGTCCCTGCACGACCTACGGATGACCGCCGAGGGTGGGCAGTGGTCGTGCCAGGCGACCGTTGACGTCTAGCCGGACGTACGTCCAGCCGGACGCCCGCCGCGGAGCGGCTGGCACTATCCCTTGACGACCCCGATCGGCACCACCCGGGCCACCCGCCGGCACAACCCGGCGCCTTCGGCCGCCGCCACCACCTCGTCGACGTCCTTGTACGCGTCCGGCGCCTCCTCGGCCAGCCCGCGCCAGGAGGCGCCCCGGACCACGATGCCCTGCTGGGCGAGAGCGCGCCGCAGATCCTGCCCGCGCATCGCCTTGACGGACTGGTGGCGGCTTCGCACCCGCCCGGCGCCGTGGCAGGTGGAGGCGAACGCCGGCGCGCCGGCCACACCGGTCAGCACATAGGACGACGTGCCCATGGAGCCTGGCACCAGCACCGGCTGACCCACCTGGCGCAGGTCCTCCGGTAGGTCGGGATGGCCCGGCGGCAGCGACCGGGTCGCGCCCTTGCGGTGCACGCACAACCGGCGCGCCACACCGTCCACCTCGTGCGTCTCGACCTTGGCCAGGTTGTGCGACACGTCGTACACCAGGTCCAGCTCGGCGCCGACCACCTCGGCGAACGCGCGGCGGGCCGCCTCGGCCAGCACCTGCCGGTTAGCACGCGCGTAGTTCGCCGCCGCGGCCATGGCACCGAGATAGGAGCGCCCCTCGGCGGAGTCGACCGGCACGCACGCCAGTTGCCGGTCCGGCACGGTGATGCCGTACCCGGCCATCGCCTTGTCCATGGTCCGGACGTGGTCGGTGCAGATCTGGTGCCCCAGCCCGCGCGATCCGCAGTGGATCATCACGCAGACCTGACCGTGCCGCAGGCCGAACACCTCGGCGACCTCGGCGTCGACGATCTCGTCGACCACCTGCACCTCAAGAAAGTGGTTGCCGGAGCCGAGGCTGCCCACCTGCCCCAGGCCCCGCTCGACCGCGCGCGAGCCGACCTGCGCCGGGTCGGCGTCGGCCACCGCGCCGTAGTCCTCGCACCGGTCCAGGTCCCGCTGCACCCCGTGACCCTGGGCAACGGCGTACCGCGAACCGCCGAGCAGCACCTCGTCGAGCTGGCGCCGGTCGGTCACGTGCCACACCCCGCCGCGGCCCATCCCCCGCGGGATGGTGGCGCCCAGCCGGTCCATCAGCGCCGCCAGGTGCGGCGCGAGCGCGTCGCGCTCGAGGTCGGCGACCAGCAGCCGGACCCCGCACGAGATGTCGAAACCCACGCCGCCGGGCGAGACCACCCCGCCGGCGTCGATGTCGGTGGCGGCCACGCCCCCGATCGGGAACCCGTAGCCCCAGTGGATGTCGGGCATGGCGTACGAGGCGCCCACGATGCCCGGCAACGTGGCCACGTTGACCACCTGCTCCAGCGACCGGTCGGAGGCCACGTCCGGCAGCAGCGTCCGGGAGGCGAACACCACGCCGGGCACCCGCATTGCGCCGTACGGGTCGATGCGGTAGCGGTACGGCGATTCCTCCACCAGCCGCACCCGCTGCTGCGCTGCGAGCGTCATGACGCGCGTACCTCCCGTGGAGCCGCGGACGATGCTGCAGTGAGGGGTTACCCGCCCCACCGCGGGGTATACCAGCTGTCGGGGTTGCGGATGAAGGGCGACCGGGTAGAGATCGTCGTGGACGCCGGTGGCAGGGCGCTGACGTACGAGGTGACCGCCAGCCGCGCCGGCCGGCGGGTCGAGACGTCGGTGGGCCGCGGCGTGGTCGAGGTGGCCGAGGTGACCCGGGCCGGCACGGTGGTGCGCACCGCGCGGTTCATGTCCAGCCGGGTGCTGGCGCTGGTGGAGCACCCGGTGCCGCGCCCCACCCACGGCGAGGTGCCCGGGTGAGTGGGGGCGCAACCGGGACGCAGGCCGGCCAGGTGCGCCGGTTGCTCGAGGTGGCTGGGCAGACGTACGCCGCGCAGGCTGGTGTCCGGCTGGCGGACACCCCCGCGCCGCTGTACCAGCTGCTGGTGCTCAGCGTGCTGCTGTCGACGCGGATCAAGGCACACATTGCGGTGGCCGCCGCACGCGAGCTGTTTGCCGCCGGGTACCGCACGCCGGCGGCCATGCGGCGGGCGAGCTGGCAGGACCGCGTTGACGCGCTCGGGCGCGGCCACTACGTGCGCTACGACGAGAGCACCGCCACCGCGCTGGGTGAGGGTGCGCTGCTGCTGGCAGACGAGTACGGCGGGGACCTACGCCGGCTGCGCCGGGCCGCCGGCGGCGACCAGCGGGACCTGGCGCGACTGCTGCAGCGGGTGCCGCGGATGGGTCCGACCGGCGTGGCGATCTTCTGCCGGGAGGTGCAGGCAGTGTGGCCCGAGCTGCGCCCGTACCTGGACCGCAAGGCGCTCGACGGCGCCCGCCGGGTCGGCCTGCCGGCCGATACGGAAGAGCTGGCATCGCAGGTGTCCGCCGATGAGCTGGCGTCGCTGGCCGCGGCCCTGGTGCGGGTGGCGCTCGACCCGGCCCTGGCCCGCCAGGTGGCGCCCGGCTGATCCGCCTTCCCCACTGACCCGGGTCCCCCTTTCTCTCGTTGATCTAGGGATTATTCACGTGGTTTGATCGTCAACCACGTGAATAATCCCTAGATCAACGAGGGGTGGGGACGGCATGGTGGACTACGAGCGCACGTTGACGCTGCGGGCACCGCTGACGCGGGTGTGGCGCGCCTTCACCGAGCCGGAGGAACTGCGCGCCTGGCACGGCAACGCGAAGCTGTTCGAGCCCCGGCCCGGTGGGCGGGTGCTGTTCGACGACGAGGGCTGGCCACCGGTACCCGGCCGTGTCGTGGAGGTGGAACCGCAGCGGCTGCTGCGGTGGGTCTGCGACGACGACGACTGCGAGATCACCGAATGGTTCTCCGCCGCGGCCGACGGCACCTCGGTCACCGTGCGGCAGGTCAGCCAACCGACCCCACCCGAGCATGAACGGCAGTCCTACCAGCTGGGGTGGGACGAGTCGCTGGCCGACCTGGCCCTGCTGGTCGAGCACGGGGTGGCAGAGTCGCGGCACATGTCACCCCGGGTGGACCTCGGTGCGCGCACCCGTCAGGTCACCGCCGGGGTGCAGATGGTCGAGGTGGCCCCGGGCTCGTGGGCGGCCAGCGTCGACCTGCGCCCCGGCGACCTGCTGATCCGCCTGGGACCGGCGCCGGTCTTCAGTCGCAGCGACCTCGCGCTGATAGCGCGGTCCCACCCGCCCGGCACCCGGTTGGAGGTCGAATACGCCCGCGCCGGTGAGCGTCACCGCGCCACCGCGATCGTGCCGGTGCGCTGAGGGCCTGTGCTCAGTCGCAAGGACTGACGATGCTCGCCTCGGCGAGCACAGTGTTGTCGATCACCACGCTGGCATGGCGCTGCGGCCGGCAGCTACGCAGATAGAGGCGCTGGCCCTCCACGTAACGGTGGTTACGCGCCGACCACGGATCCGGGTCGCCGTCGCCGCGCCCGGCCACCCGGGGAATCGAGACGGTGAAGTCCACCTGCAGGAAGACCGAGTAGTGCCAGTGCGCCCGCAGCTCGCGACGGTGCAGGAAGATGCCGTCGACCACGAGCACCCCGGGCGCGGGCACGGTCTCCACCTGGTGCGGCACCGGGCGTTCCGCGGCGACGTCGTAGATCGCCCGTACGATCCGCCGGTCGCCGCCGGGGTCGAGCGGGCGCAGCAGCAGCCGCTCCAGCGCCGGATAGTCGTACGAGTCGAGGAAGAACCCTTCCGGTGAGCGCCGCCCGCGCCGGTAGCGCACCAGCGGCGGGTGATGGAATCCGTCGACCGACGCGCGCACCACGGCGATCGCGCGGCGGTCGAGTGCGTGCGCGAGCTCATCGGCGAACACGGTCTTGCCGGCGCCGTCAACGCCGTCGACGGCGACCCGCAGCACGGTGTCGCCGTCGACCAGGTGACCGATCCGGTCGGCGACCGCCCCCAGCGTGCGCTGGCGCGCGGCGCCGCCCGCGCCGGTGATCAGTGGAAGGAGTCGCCGCAGGCGCAGGAGCCGCCCGCGTTGGGGTTGTCGATGGTGAAGCCCTGGGCGTCGATCCGGTCGGCGAAGTCGATCGTCGCGCCGGTGAGGTAAGGCGCACTCATCCGGTCGACCACGACCTCGACCCCACCGAAGTCGTTGACGACGTCGCCGTCCAGCGACCGCTCGTCGAAGAAGAGCTGGTAGCGCAGGCCGGAACAACCACCCGGCTGCACCGCGATACGCAGCCGCAGGTCATCGCGGCCCTCCTGCTCCAGCAGGGCCTTGACCTTGGTCGCGGCGAAGTCGGTAAGGATGACGGTCCGCGAATCCTGGGTCTCGGTCGGTGTGGTCACGGTTGCTGCTCCCTGACGCCGGTGATGTGTGTCGTATCCACGCTAACCGACGACGCGTCGATCACCCAGGCAGCCCGCCGATTCCGTGCGTCACCTTCACCACTTCCCCACCCCCCGTCCCCCGCTCAGCGGGACCAGCGGCGGGCCAGCCTGGTGCCGAGCCGCCGCAGCCCCTCGGCCGGCCAGGTCATCGCCTCGGCCACACTGCCGAGCTCGTCAACCAGCGCGTACGCCTCGGTTACGCCGGCCGCGGCCGCCTCCCGGCGGCCGGCGCTGACCTGACCGGCCACCACCACGCATGGCACCCCCTGCTCGAGCGCGGCGGCCGCCACCCCGGCGACCACCTTGCCGCGCAGCGACTGGTGGTCGAACGAGCCCTCGCCGGTAATGACCAGGTGGGCGTCGGCCAGCGCCGCGTCCAGGCCGGTCAGCCGCCGCACCAGACCGATTCCGGACTCCACCCGCCCGCCGAGCGCCAGCAGCGCGGCCCCCAGCCCGCCAGCCGCCCCGGCGCCGGGCACGTCGGCCACCCCGGGCGGGCAGGTCGGCAGGTCACGCTCGAGCACCGCCGCGAACCGTTCCAGCGCCCCGTCCAGCAGCAGCACGTCCTCACGGCTGGCGCCCTTCTGCGGGCCGAACACGCTGCTGGCCCCGTGCACACCGAGCAGCGGGTTGTCCACGTCGGTGGCGGCCACCAGCGACACCTGCCGCAGACGCGGCACGCCATCGAGGGCGGCCACGCCGGCCAGCGCCGCCGCCCCGTACGGCAGCGCGTAGCCGGCGGCGTCCAGCGGCGCGGCACCGATCGCCGCCAGCATCCCGGCACCGGCGTCATTGACCGCCGAACCGCCGAGGCCGACCACGACCTGGCGGGCACCGGTCTCCACCGCCGCCTGCAGCAGCACCCCCAGCCCGTACGAGGTGGTCACCTTGGGGTCGCGTTCAGTGTCATCGAGCAGGTGCAGGCCGCACGCCTGCGCGCTCTCCACATACGCGACCGGCGGCGCCGCCGGCTCGCCGGCGACCAGCACCCAGCCGTCGGCCGGCCGCCCGAGCGGGTCGCTGGTGGGCACCTCGACCCGCCGCCCGCCCAGCGCCTCGCCCAGCACCTCCAGGAATCCGGGGCCACCGTCGGCCAGTGGCCGCAGCGTCAGCTCGTCACCGCCGGCGACGGTACGCCAACCGTCGGCGACGGCGGCTGCGGCGTCGACCGCGGAGATGCTGCCGGCGAACTTGTCCGGGCAGATGAGCACTCGCATGTGCGAACCGTCTCACACTCTGAGCCCGTCCCCGGCCCCCTCGCGCATGGGAGGATGAACCCGTGAGTACGACGTGGGTGGAGCCGTCGAATACCGCGACCGCACTGCTGCTGCTCGGCCGCGGCAGCGATCCCGATTCGGAGCGGGGCGTGGAATGCCCTGGCGAGCTGCCGCCGCCCAGTGACCCGGAGCTGCCGGCGCGTGCGGCCGCAGCCAAGCGCGCGCTCGGTGAGCGCCTGTTCGTGCTGGGGCACCACTACCAGCGCGACGAGGTGATCCAGTTCGCAGACGTCACCGGCGACTCGTTCAAGCTGGCCCAGCAGGCCGCGGCGCGTCCCGACGCGGAGTGGATCGTCTTCTGTGGTGTGCACTTCATGGCCGAGTCGGCCGACATCCTCACCTCCGAGCGCCAGCAGGTGATCCTTCCCGACCTGGCCGCGGGCTGCTCGATGGCCGACATGGCCGCGCTGTCACAGGTGGAGGCCACCTGGCAGCGGCTGACCGAGGTGGGGCTGGCCACCGGCACCGTCCCGGTGACGTACATGAACTCCTCGGCCGACATCAAGGGGTTCGTGGGCCGGCACGGCGGGCTGGTGTGCACCTCCTCCAATGCCAAGCGGGCGCTGGACTG
>SLSW01000116.1 GCA_007130245.1 Micromonosporaceae bacterium | reverse complement strand
GTTGGCTGTGCTGCTGCGACTGGCCTACCTCGGTGTGAGCAACGCTGTCGCGCTGCTACGGCTGTTGCCGATGAGCGATCGGGACAAGGATGCTGAGATCTTGGCGCTGCGGCACCAGGTCATGGTCCTGGAACGGCAGCTGCGCGGCGAGCGAGTCCGGTTCACGCGGGCTGACCGGGCGTGGCTGGCTGCTCTGCTGCACCGGCTACCCCGCGACATGCTACGCAACCTGCGGCTGCTGGTGCGCCCGGAGACGGTGTTGCGCTGGCATCGAGATCTGGTAGCCCGCCGGCATGCCAGGATCTCCCGTCCCCGGCGGGCCGGGCGGCCACGAACCGTGCGGTCGATCCGCCGGCTGGTGCTGCGCCTGGCCCGGGAGAACAGCACGTGGGGGTACCGCCGCATCCACGGCGAACTGCTGGTCTTGGGCGTGAAGGTGGCCGCCTGCACCGTGTGGGAGATCCTCCAGCAGGCCGGCATCGACCCGGCGCCCCAGCGCATCGCCACCACCTGGGCGACGTTGCTGCGTTCGCAGGTGCGGGCCATCATCGCCGCCGACTTGTTCGAAACCACGACGCTGACCGGCGCCCGCCTGTACGTCCTCGCGGTCATTGACCACGCCACCCGCCGGGTCCGCATCCTCGGCGCCACCGCCCACCCGAGCGCCGGCTGGGTGACTCAGGCGGCCCGAAACCTGGTGATGGACCTCGAAGACGCCGGACGCCAGGTGAGGTACCTGATCCGGGATCGAGACGGCAAGTACCCGGCTATGTTCGACGCGGTTCTCGCCGACGCGGCAATCAGCGTCGTGCTCAGCGGGGTACGGGTGCCACGTATGAACTCGATTATGGAACGTTGGATCCAATCTTGCCGCCATGAACTGCCCGACCGGACACTGATCTGGAACCAGACACACCTGTTATGCGCTCTGCGCGAGTACGAACGCCACCACAACCGGCATCGGCCTCATCGGGGCATCGCGAACGCTCGCCCCCTGCGTCCGCTGCCCGAACCGATCACCGATCCCGCCGCGCTGACACACCTGAACGTCCACCGACACGACCGACTCGGCGGACTCCTACACGAATACGAGAACGCCGATTGACCAGAGCGGACGGGATTCTTGGCACCCGCAGCGTTCGACGCACATCAACGGCCATCATTAGGAAACCGTTGCTCTGTCCCCTGAGCTACGGGGGCCGACGGCTCCAGGCTACCTGCCTGCGGTTTCTCAGTCGCGTTCCGCGGCAGAGTCGCGCGACCCGCCGCCCGCAGCCGTGACGGCTGATCCCATGAGGCGCCGCCGTTCTGGCCGTCCGCGGGCGATCGGCAGTGCCGCCCGTGTGTCACCGTGCAGCTTCACACCACCGCATGCATGGTCGCTGATCACACCTTGGCCTGCGCGGTGGTCTCGCGTCCCGGACCCGCAGGGTTACGGAACATGACGGCCGCCAGCAACAGTACGGCGAACAGACCGCACCCGGCGACCACGAAGACCGTGCTGGCGGAGGTGGCCTCCAGCAGCGGTCCACTCACCAGCTGGGCGCCCGCCTCGGCGATGAGAATCGGGCCGTACACGGCGCCGAAGACCCGGCCGAGCACATTGCTGTCGACGTTCTCTCCGATGGCCGTATCGCACGCGATGTTCTCCAGGCCGTTGCCCGCGCCCGCGATCGAGTAACACATGAGGATGAGCACCAACTCGCCCGCGACACCGACCAGCAACAGGCCCGTCGCCGACAGGGCGAACCCGAGCAGCAGCATCCGGTCACCGCCCAGCCGCCACCCGCTGCCCGCGATGATGAGCGGAACCACCACCATCAACGCGCCGTATAGGCCGTTGGCGAGGCCCACTGCGGTCGGGCCGCCGTGCCCCTCACCCTGGATAAGGAAGACCAGCGCCACGTTGTCCAGCGCGGCGAAGAAGACACCGAAAAACAGCGCGATCGCCACCGTGCGCGCCACCCGGTGCCCGACCAGGTACCGCAACCCGTCGCGGACCTCACCCACGAATGCTCGCAGGTTGTGCTGCACCTCCACGACCAGCCCGATGCGCGGCAGCAGCAGGAACAGGATCACCGTCGACAGCAGGTAGGAAGCGGCGTTCAACCCGAACGCGGCCTGGGCGCCTGCGTAGTCGAACAGCACCGCGCCGGCGACCGGACCGAGCGCGAGAGCGAGATTGTGGGAGACCCCGAGCAGCGAGTTGGCCTGTGCCAGCCGCGGTCGTTCCACCAGCTTCGGCACCGCGCCCTTGCTGGCGGGCGCGAAGCACGCGGTGAACACACCCGTGGCGAACATGAGAAACACCAGCACCGCAAACGGTGGCAGGAACACCGCGATCACCCCGAGCGTGCAGAACCGGGCGAGGTCGCAGAGGATCATCAGCTGCCGCGGGTCGGTCCGGTCCGCCAGCGCGCCGGTGACCGGCCCCAACGCCGACGGCACCACCCGTGCCGCCAGCGCGATGCCGAGCTGCGTCGGCGAGGCGCCCACATCGAAGAAGTAGAGGACGACAGCGGTCAACATGACGAAGTCGCCGAAGTACGCCGACGTGCGTGCCATCCACAGCGCACGGAAGGGTCCGTTCTCCCGCAACAACAGGAAGCCGTTTCGGCTGGTGCTCATCAGCGCGCCTCTCTGCGCGTCCGATCCGAGTCCGGTCCGAACTCGCGCCCCGGCGCGAACGCGGTCGAAACATCCACTTTGGCGCCGCGCACCAGGTCAGCCAGCATCAACCGGTAAGCGGCCCGGTGAGAATACCCTGCCCCCCATGACCGGACCCGATCCACACCGCGCTGGTGCCCGGCATACGACCGATCAGCGGCCGCCCGTCCGGTGTCGCCGCGCGGAGCCCTGACCGCAGCGAAGCGACCGCCGCATCCTGTAGGGGCTCAATACTTCGGTGTGGCGTTGACCAGCGGCGGCATGGCAGGTCGGGTCGGGTCGGGTCGGGGATGATGGTGCACTGTGTCGCCTCGCCTGCTGTATCTGATCTTCTGCCGGGTGCTCGGCTGGCTTGTGCTGCTCACGCGGATCACTGCCGCGAAGGACGCCGAGATCCTCGTGCTGCGCCACGAGGTCGCGATCCTGCGGCAGCAGAATCCAAAGCCGCGCTTGTGCTGGTCCGACCGTGCCGTGCTCGCCCGCGTTGATCCGGCTGCTGCCCAAACAGTTGCACCATTGGCGGCTGGTGACCCCGGCGACCGTGCTCGACTGGCACCGTCGGCTGGTCGTGCGGAAGTGGACCTACCGTGGCGGTGGGCCCCGTGTGGATGGCGAACTCGCCGATCTGATCGCACGGCTCGCGAACGAGAAACCGACCTGGGGCTACGTTCGGATCCAGGGTGAGTTACGCCAGCTCGGGCACCGTGTCAGCCGGGCCACGATCCAGCGGCTACTTCGCATCCGGCGCGTTCCACCCGCGCCGCGGCGCGCGCAGACCAACTGGCGGCAGTTCCTACGTACCCAGGCGGAGACGGTGCTGGCCGGTGACTTCCTGCACGTCGACTGCGCGGTCACCCTCCCGCGTGTGTATGTCTTGTTCGTGATCGAGGTCGGCAGCCGCTACGTCCACGTGCTGGGCACGACGACCAACCCCGACGGGGCCTTCACCGCCCAGGCTGCCCGCAACCTGCTCATGCACCTCGGCGACCGTGCGGACCAGTTCAGGTTCCTCATCCGCGACCGCGGCGGCCAGTTCACCGCCGTGTTCGACGCGGTCCTCGCCGGCGCCGGCATCGACGTGATCAGGACACCACCGCGCTGTCCTCGGGCCAACGCGTACGCCGAGCGGTGGGTAAGAACGCTACGAAGCGAACTCACCGACCGGATGCTCATCCTCGGGCAGCGACATCTTCGCCACGTCCCGGCGGAGTACGTGAAGCACTACAACCACAACCGGCCGCACCAGGCCCTGGATCTGTCACCGCCACGCCCACCGGCCACCGTCATCGATCTTGCCGAGCAGCGGCAGATACAGCGAAGACCAATCCTCGGCGGGATGATCAACGAGTATCAGCGGACCGCACAAAGCCGAAACAAGCCGCAGGTCACCGCAGGTACGAGAGTATTGAGCCCCTACAAGTAGCGTTACCCCCTGAAGCGTGCGGTCACGCGTCGACCTTGTCGGCGAACCTCTGGCGGGCCGCCTGGCGGGATATTCCCATCGAGTCGGCGATCCGGGTCCAGCTACGCCCGTGTGCCCGTGCCCGTGTCACCGCCTCGGTCAGCCGTGCCTCATCGGCGCGTACCGCCTCGGCCGCTTCGGCGACCGCACGCAGATCCGACACGTCTGTCACCTCGGCCGTGGCCGGGTCGAGTTCGTCGGCCCACTTGTCGAACCGCTCGGCGGCAGCCTGGATCTCTTCCTCTGTGTGTCGCACACTGATCACCTCCTCGTCCTGAGGAACTCGTAGAACTTCGGTCGTAGCGGCATCGCGTGAATGGCCACCGGGTCATCACCGTCGACGTCCAGCACGCCAACCTCCAGCATCCGTCCGGCCGTGTCCGGGCCGATGAGCATGGCGAAGTCATCGTCGCTGTCGACCCGGCGCGTCGGGTTACGCCAGACATGGAGGATGTCCTCGTCGCCGACGCCATGCTTACGCGCTGGCTCACCCACCCGCATACTGACAAGATACGTTGTCAGCACATGTCATGGCAACCTTCTGGGGCGGTAGCAGCGCGCAGGGGGTCAACCAGGCCACACGTCCAAGAAGGCACTGCTACCAGACTAACGGCCATATAACAGACAGAGCCGAGATCAACAGGATCGGTCTGCACCCTGTGCTGGTCGTAAACTCAGCCACCGGCCGTGACCTAGGATGATCGGTGTTCGTGCTGCTCGGTGTGATCTATCGCCTGTTCGTTGTCGTCTTGTCCTGGCTGGCGCTGCCGGCGCGTCCGTCGGCGGCTGCCAGCGGCAAAGGACGCAGAGTTGCTCGCGTTACGCCACGAGGTCGCCGTGTTGCGCCGCGGGAACCCGAGGCCGTGCTTGCGTTGGCCCGGCCGGGCGGTACTGGCTGCGCTTGCCCGACTGCTGCCAAGGGTGCTGCGCGGGCGACGTGTCGTTACCCCGGGCACCCTGCTGCGCTGGCACAAGCGGCTGGTCGCGAGGAAGTGGACCCAGCCGCGGCCTACCGGACGCCCGCCGATTAGCGACGAGGTTGTCACACTGGTTCTGCGGCTGGCCGACCAGAACCGCACCTGGGGTGTGGTGCGCATCCAGGGCGAGCTGCGCCGGCTCAGACACCGCGTGGCCGCGTCGACCATCCGCAAGATCCTCCGGACGCATCGTGTTCCGCCGCCGCGTCGGCGAGGCGACTCCTGGCGGGCGTTCCTGCGGTGCCAGGCTGGCAGCCTGCTGGCGATCGACTTCTTCCACGTCGTGTTGCGCGGCGTTCAAGATGAGCACGACGGTGGCACTGACGGTGAGCACGAGCAGGCGAGCGTTGATCCTCGTCGTGACGCCGCGGCGCTCACGTTGCCGGCGACATCCGTCGATGGAACGCTCCGACTGTGGGCAGACTGGCAGCAGTCGGGCAAGCGCAGCCAGTACCGCCCGGCCGGGCCAGCGCAAGCACGGCCTCGGGTTCCCGCGGCGCAACACGGCGACCTCGTGGCGTAACGCGAGCAACTCTGCGTCCTTTGCCGCCGACGGACGCGCCAGCAGCGCCAGCCAGGACAAGACGACAACGAACAGGCGATAGATCACACCGACCAGCGCGAACACCGATCATCCCAGGTCACGGCCGGTGGCTGAGTTTACGACCGGCAGGGACCCACGGAGGCGCTTGGCGGTATGACTGGTTATACTAACCTCATGAAGACGGCAATCTCACTCCCCGACTCCGACTTCGAGCGGTTCGAACGGGTTGCGAATCGCCACGGGATGAACCGGTCGGAGTTCTACCGGCTCGCCGCCCAGAAGCTCGCCGACGAACTCGAAGGCGAGGCTGAGCTGACCAAGGTCGCCAACGCTGCGCTCGCTCGCGCGGGGCAGCCAGGCGGGGACGAGCTCTTCGTACGTGAGTCCGAGCGACTGCTACGCGAAGGCACCGACTGGTGATCCACCGCGGCGACGTCGTCTGGGTCGACTTCGGCTCACCGCGCGGCTCCGAGCCCGCGAAGGTGCGCCCAGCCGTCGTGATGCAGGAGGACTGGCTGCTCGCCACCGACATCCGCACCGCGCTCGTCGTGCCCCTCACCTCGAACACCGCATTGGGGGCGTTTCCGGGCGATGTGCTCGTTACTGCCGAGGCATCCGGGCTCGCGAAGGACTCGGTCGCGCTCGTGTCGCAGCTCGGCCCGGTCAGTCGTGAGTTCCTCGAGCCCTACCCGGCAGGCCGCATCCCGGGCTACCTCATGACGGAGATCGCCACGGGCGTACGTCTCGTCACCGGCATTTGACAAGACTCGACCACCCGCCACAAAACCGGCTCTTGTTGCGTGAGTTTCGATCAACTCGGCAGCACGGACGGACACTGGACGCAGCCGAGCTTAAACAGAAGAAACCACTATTGTTTCTGCAGGTCAGTTGCAAGTCAGAGAAGTCGGTCAGGCGTGCTGTAAAACCGTCGCGAAAGCTTCGTTGGTTCGAATCCAACACCCGCCACCACCTGCGAAAACAGTGGCTGACCAGCACGAACGGCAAGATCGGCTAGACGTCTTCGTCTGGCCGCTGGTC
>SLSW01000352.1 GCA_007130245.1 Micromonosporaceae bacterium | reverse complement strand
CCGGCGCAGTCGTCCAGCAGCGCCCGCACCCCGCCGTGCGGGTTGTGCAACAGCGCCAGCTTCGCCTCGCGGCTCAGCCGGTCGGACACGTAGCCGGCAGGGGAGGGACAGCTCAGCAGCAGCAGCCGGCGGGTGCCGGCGACCATGTGCGCGGCCTGGGCGGCCTCGCTGTCGAAGACCTTGACGTCCACCTGGTCGCCGCGGTCGACCAGCGCCGGGTACGCCGTCACCGGCCATCCGGCGCGGGTGACCTCCACCTCCCGCGGCAGGGTGCCGATGTCCCAGCGGCGCAGGCCGCGCCGCTCCACGCCCGCGGCGGCCGCCGACAGGCTGGCCTGCGCGGACGACCGCAGCCGGGTGCGCAGCGCCGCCAGGTCCCGACCGTCGGCCAGCACCTCGTCGTCCTCGCCGGTGACCCGGAACCTCATCATCAGGTGGGCGGGCACGCGCGCCAGGTCGAAGTCCTCCGGCCGCACCGTGGTGGCGGCGAGCCGGCTCAGGGCACCGGCCAGCGCCGCCGGCAGCGGTTGCTGGTACGGCGTGAGCTGCGCCAGCACCTCGTCGGCCACGTCGGGCACCGGCACGAACGCGCGGCGCAACGGCTTGGGCAGCGACCGGATCAGCGCGATCACCAGGTCCCGGCGCAGCCCGGACACCTGCCAGTCGAAGCCGGCGCCGTCGAGGTCGCCGAGCAGCGGCAGCGGGATGTCGACACTCACCCCGTCGGCGTCGGTGCCGGGCTCGAACACGTAGGTCAGCGGCAGCGCGACGTCGCCGTGGCGCCAGATGTCCGGGAAGTCGCTCTCGCTGACGCCGCCGGTGCGCCCACCCGCCAGCACGTCCATGGTGAGGGTGAGCAGGTCCGGCTGGTGGGCGCCGGCCTGCTTCCACCAGCGGTCGAAGTGGGCGGCCGAGACCACGTGCTCGCCCACCCGGCGGTCGAAGAACTCGAACAGCACCTCGTCGTCGACGACCAGGTCGCGCCGCCGCGCCCGGTCCTCCAGTTTCTCGACCTGCTCGCGCAGCCGCTGGTTGTGGTGGACGAACTGGTGCCCGGTGTCCCAGTCGCCTTCCACCAGCGCGTGCCGGATGAACAGCTCGCGGGACAACTTCGGATCGATCCGCCCGTAGTCGACCTTGCGGCGGGCCACGATCGGCACCCCGTACAGGGTGACCTTCTCGTACGCCACCACCGAGCCGCGTTTCTTCTCCCAGTGCGGTTCGCTGTAGCTGCGCTTGACCAGGTGCTCGGCCAGCGGCTCCACCCACTCCGGCGCGATCGTCGCGGCGATGCGGCCCCACAGCCGGGAGGTCTCCACCAGCTCGGCCACCATCACCCACTCCGGCGACTTCTTGAACAGCGCCGAGCCCGGGGCGATGGCGAACCGGGCGCCGCGCGCGCCCAGATACTCGTGACGCCGCCGCGGGTCGGTCGCCTTCAGGTCCCGCAGGCCGATGTGGGACAGCAGGCCGGCCAGCAGCGCGGTGTGGATCCGTTGCGGATCGGCGGGCTGGCTGTTGAGGGAGGCCCCGAGGGTACGGGCGACGCGGCGCAACTGCTGGTGGATGTCCTGCCACTCGCGCACCCGCAGGTAGTTCAGGTGCTCGTCGCGGCACATCCGCCGGAACCTGCCAGACGACAGTTCCTTCTGCTGCTGCTGCAGGTGGTGCCACAGATGCAGGTACGCCAGGAAGTCGGACTGCTCATCGGCGAACCGGGCGTGCAGCGCGTCGGCGGCCTCGCGCCGGTCGGCCGGCCGCTCGCGGGGGTCCTGGATGGACAGCGCCGCGGCGATCACGGTGACCTCGCGCAGGCACCCGTTGCGGTCGGCCTCCAACACCATGCGCGCCAGCCGCGGGTCGACCGGCAGCTTCGCCAGCTTGCGGCCGATCGGGGTCAGGCGCAGCTTCTGCCCGGCCGCCGGAGGTGTGCGCGCCCCTTTGCTCTGCTTACTGTTACGCGTGCGCTGCAGCGCGCCCAGTTCGTCCAGCAGCCGGATGCCGTCGGTGATCTGGCGGCGGTCGGGCGGGTCCAGGAACGGGAAGTCGGCCACGTCGCCCAGCCGCAGGTCGACCATCTGCAGGATGACCGAGGCGAGGTTGGTGCGCAGGATCTCCGGTTCGGTGAACGCCGGACGGTCGGCGAAGTCGTCTTCGGCGTACAGCCGGATGCAGATGCCGTCGGCGACCCGGCCGCAGCGTCCGGCGCGCTGGATGGCGGACGCTTGCGACACCGGCTCGATCGGCAGCCGCTGCACCTTGAGCCGGTGGCTGTAGCGGGAGATCCGGGCGGTGCCGGGGTCGATGACGTAGCGGATGCCGGGCACCGTCAACGACGTCTCGGCCACGTTGGTGGCCAGCACGATGCGCCGGCCGTCGTGGCCGGCGAACACCCGGTGCTGCTCGGCCAGCGACAGCCGGGCGAACAGCGGCAGGATCTCGGTGTCCGCCAGTGCCTTGTCACCGCCGACCAGCCGGCGCAACGCGTCGGCGGTGTCGCGGATCTCCCGCTCACCGGACAGGAACACCAGCATGTCGCCGGGGCCCTCGGCGGCCAGTTCGGTCACCGCGTCGCAGATCGCCTGCGTCTGGTCGGTCTCCTCGTCCGGCGGCCGGTAGCGCACCTCGACCGGGTAGGTGCGTCCCGACACCTCGACCACCGGCACGTGTCGGCGGGAGGAGAAGTGGTCGGCGAAGCGCTGCGGGTCGATGGTGGCCGAGGTGATGATGACCTTCAGGTCCGGGCGCTCCGGCAGCAGTCGGGTCAGGTACCCCAGGATGAAGTCGATGTTGAGGCTGCGCTCGTGGGCTTCGTCGATGATCAGCGTGTCATAGCGCCGTAGCTTGCGGTCCTGGGCGAGCTCGGCCAGCAGGATCCCGTCGGTCATCAGCTTGACGCGGGTGGCTTCACCGACCTGGTCGGTGAAGCGCACCTGGTAGCCGACGGTGGCGCCGACGGTCTCGTCGAGTTCTGCGGCGATGCGGTCGGCCACGGTGCGCGCCGCCAGCCGCCGTGGCTGGGTGTGCCCGATCATGCCGTGCTCACCCCGACCGAGTTGCAGGCAGATCTTCGGCAACTGGGTGGTCTTGCCGGAGCCGGTCTCACCGGCGACCACGACGACCTGGTGGTCGCGGATCGCGGCGGCGATCTCGTCGACCCGCTGGCTGATCGGCAGGGAGTCGGGGAAGACGATGCGCGGTGGGTTACCCATGACGGTCGCCAAGGATAGGCGGCCGGCCGGCACCCGCCCCACCGCATTGTTCAGTCGTCGCCGGCACGCGCCCACCCGCGGACGACTCTTGATCAGTCACAGTTAACGCCAACGGTCCCGAGGTCGCCACTACGGCTCGCCGATCGCTGGTCACAGGTCAGGGTCTTGTGCAGTGATGCTGGACACTGTACGGTCCTCCTTTACATCCACAAAACGTCGCTGGCCGGCCCGGGGAGGCTTTGACCTGCGAGTTTGAGAGGTGAGCAGGATGAAGCGTCGTACCCTCATCGCCACGTCCATGGCGACCGCGCTCGTGCTGGCCATGGCGGCGTGTGCCGATGACCCTACCGATGGACCGGACGAGGACGCTGATCCGATCGTCATCGGTTCCACGCTGTCACTGACCGGGGCGTTCGGCGCCACCGGTGTCATCCACCAGATCGTGGGCGAGCAGTTCGTCGACCAGCTCAACGCCAGCGGTGGCCTGCTGGGCCGCCCGGTGGAGTGGCGGCTGCTCGACGACGAGTCCGACCAGGCCCAGATCACCCCGCTGTACGAGCGGTTGATCAACCAGGAGGAGGTCGACCTCATCCTCGGGCCGTACGCCACGCCGAACATCATCGCGGCGGTGGCGGTGGCCGAGCGGGCCGGCTACATCATGCCGCACCACACGGCTATCCACGCGCCGCTGCTGAGCTACGACT
The DNA here is from genome assembly GCA_007130245.1 of Micromonosporaceae bacterium. GTDB lineage: Bacteria > Actinomycetota > Actinomycetes > Mycobacteriales > Micromonosporaceae > Natronosporangium. The sequence continues at coordinate 2,785 of SLSW01000352.1, read as the reverse complement.
GCCAGTTCCCGGGCTGGTCGATCGACCCGGAGCCGGACGTGTACGTCTCGGAGCTGCTGTTCGGGATGCTGGCCGAGCTGCCCGACCCGCCGGAGACCATCGCGCTGGTGACCAACGGCAGCGGCTCGACCCAGCCGATGACCGAGGGCTTCGTCGAGCAGGGCGTGGGTGAGGGCATGCTGGGCATCGCCCCGCAGTACGGTCTCGAGGTCGTCGCCGACCTGACCTACGCCCCCGGTAACCAGGAGTGGAGCTCGATCGCCGCGCAGCTGCGCGACGCCGATGCCGACATCGTCATCAACAACGGTCTCGGGGTGGACCCGATCGGGATCATGGAGGGGATGGAGCAGCTGGGCTACCGCCCGCCGATGTTCTTCACGCTGTTCCCGGCGCCCGGCCCGATGCTGGGCCTCGGTGAGCTGGGCGAGGGGGCGCTGTCGGTGTCGCTGTTCGAGCCGAACGAGGCGCTGCTGGACCAGTACGGCGACGAGGTGCGGGAGATCAGCGACGAGTACACCAGGCGCGCCGAGGAGGCCGGGCTGCCGTACACCGCGTTCGAGACCCAGGCCACGGCGTCGTGGAACGCCTGGGAGATCCTGGTCGGCGCGGTCGAGGGTGCCGGCACCACCGATCAACAGGAGCTGTGCGACTACCTGCGCGAGTCCGGGGTGGAGACCACCTTCAACGGCCACCTGACGTTCGACCCGGCGGTGAACAACTTCTGGGACACCAACGTCGGCATGAAGCAGATCCAGGACGGTGACTGGGTGATGGTCTGGCCGCCCGAGCGCCAGGCGGCCTCGCCGGTCCAGCCGTCGGCGTCCTGATCCAGCTCGGACAGCCCCACCGCGCAACCGAGGAGATCGCATGAGTACGGTGCAGGCGGCGCTCACCGGAGCGCTGCTCGGAGGACTGTACGCCGTGATGGCGGTGGGGCTGTCCGTGTCCTGGGGGATGCTGCGGGTCATCAACCTGGCCCACTTCGGGATGATCCTGCTGGGGGCGTACCTGACCTTCCAGCTGGCCACCGGCTGGGGCCTGGACCCGATCCTGACGCTGGTGATCACCGTGCCGGTGATGTTCGTGCTCGGCGCCGGGCTGCAATGGGTCTACGAGCGCACCGGGCTGGTGGAGTTCACGTCGCTGCTGGTCAGCTTCGGCGTGATGATCATCGCGATCCAGGCGGTGCACAACATCTGGACCGCCGACTTCCAGCGCATGGGGCCGCAGGCCAACCCGTACGGCACCCGGTCGCTGTTCCTAGGCGGCCTGGCGCTTCCCGTGTCGACGCTGATCGCGTTCGGGTTCGGGGCGGTGCTCATCGGGGCGGCGTGGCTGCTGCGCACCACGTTCGCCGGCCGGGCGGTGCGGGCCTTCGCCGAGGACCGCGCGGTGGCCGCGGCGTACGGCATCGACCACCGCCGGCTCGGCATGCTGGTGGCCGGCATCTCCGGCGCCACCGCCGCGGTGGCCGGCATGCTGTGGGCCCTGAGCTACACGCTGATCCCGGACGCGCCGTACGAGTGGATCGGGATCGTGTTCGCGGTGGTGATCCTCGGCGGCATCGGGCACGTGCTCGGCACGCTCGGCGCCGGGGTGCTGGTGGGCGTGCTCACCAGCGTGGTGTCGGTGATCTGGGAGAGCCGCGCGGCACTGGTGGTGGTCTTCGCGGTCATCATCCTGGCGTTGCTGGTGCGCCCGCACGGGCTGTTCGTTCGGAAGGCGGCGGCATGATCCGGCGCGCCCTGGTGGGCTTCCCCCTGGTGTTCGTCGGCCTGGCGTGCCTGGCGCTGTTCCGCGACCAGCTCGGGGTGTCGCTGTTCTACATCTCGCTGCTGTCCACCCTGTTCTTCTGGATCGCGCAGGCCACCAGCTGGAACATCCTGTCCGGCTTCAGTGGATACTTCAGCTTCGGGCAGGGCGCGTTCGTCGGGGTGGGCGTCTACACCACCGCGGTGCTGACCACGCGGCACGAGTGGAACTTCTACCTCACCCTGCCGGTGGCCGCGGCGCTGTCCACGGTGCTGGCCCTGGGCATCGGGGCGGTGGCGTTCCGGCTGGGCGCGTTCCGGGGCGCGACGTTCGCGTTGCTGACCCTGGCGGTGCCGTTCATCCTGCTGGCCGGCGCGCGGCTGACCCGGTACGTCGACGGCGGGCAGGGCCTGGTGGTGCCGATCCCGGACCTGCCCGGCAGGCTGGCGTTCCAGGAGTTCCACTTCCTGGTCACGCTCACCGTGGCGACCATCGCGGTGGCCGCGGCGTTCGCGATCCTGCACTCGCGGTTCGGTTGGGCACTCAAGGCGATCCACGACAACGAGGACGTCGCCGAACAGCTCGGCGTGGCCACCTTCCGGTGGAAGATGCTGGCCATCGCCATCACCGGCTTCATCGGCGGCCTCGGCGGATCGGCGTGGGCGCTGCAGCTGGGTTACGTCACCGTGGAGAACGTCTTCACGCTCACCATCCCGCTGTACGTCATCGTGATGAGCGTGCTCGGCGGGCGTAACCACTGGCTCGGGCCGGTGCTGGGCGCGGCGGTGATCGTGCTGATGACCGACCGGCTCGCCGGGGGAGCGTTCGAGCAGTGGCGGCTGATCATCTTCGGTGGGCTGCTCGCGCTGATGGTCATCTTCGCGCCGCTGGGGCTGTACGCCCGGTTGCGTGCCCGGCCGTGGCCGGTGCTGGCGGCCGTGGTGGTCACGGTGGGGCTGCTGGCCGTGGCCGGCGCCGGCGACCTGCTGGACCGCATCGCCCTCGGGCTGCTCGCCGCCGCGCTGGTCGCCTT
>SLSW01000228.1 GCA_007130245.1 Micromonosporaceae bacterium | reverse complement strand
GCCGGCAACGCGTCGCACTCCTCGCCACAGACCAGCCCGCCCTCGGGCCCGTGAAGATCGAACCGCATGTTGCCCCCGTCGTCACTGCCCGACTCGCCGATTGTCGCCTCCCACACGTGATCCTCGTGTGCGACCCGCACCACCGTCTCCGCGGGGATCATGCGGGCCTGCTCCGGCGACACCGTCAGATGAAAGTCGATCTCCCCGCTGGAGGCGAACACCACCTGCTCCCCGCCTGCCAGCCGACCGCCGGTGATGACCTCCTCAGCCAGCCGCAGCCGGGCCGGTAGCTCCGGCACCGCCACCACTTCACCCAACCGCACCTGGCCATCGACCGCGATGTCCAACGAGTCCTGCCACGCCCGCACCGCCAGCTCGGTGGACCACCGGAACCGCCCGTCGACCGGCCCCGCGTAGAAGTCCAGCTGTGTCAACGCCTCCTGCAGCTGAACCACGTCCGCACCATCCAGCCCCGACCGAAGGTCGCGCCAGAATGGAGTCTGACCCACCACTGCCCGCACCGGCATGGTGTCCACCGCGTACAAGACATCGCCGACGTCAACCTGATCCGTCGTCCCCACCGAGGTCACCGTGCCTGCCAGCCCGTTCGCAGCCACCGGCACGAGCGGCTGATCGACCGTCACGTTCAACGACAGCGACCGGCCCACGGTGGCTTCGGCCACCTCGTAGATCACGTCACCGACGTGCTCCGGCTCGGCCACCGGTGAGCCCCACGTCTGCTGACCCGCCCAGAAACCCAATGCTCCCACCACGACCAGCGCCACCGCTGCGGCCAGCCACCGCACCGGACGTCGCCACCACCGAACCGGTCCGGAACCGGAGCCCGTCGACATCACCACCGCCGCACCGGTCTGCGGCTACCGCACGTGACCAACCTGTAAAAACCTCCGCGTGAGTCGTGGGGTGTGTCGGACCTGAGGAGACCGCCTTTCGGCGGCAATCGCCCGGCATGGGGCGATATGGATCCTAATACATCGCATCGATTTGAGGTAGGCCCCGACGCGGGTTAGCGCGGGGAAGTGATCGGGAGTCCCGTGGCTTTCTGATCAAAAAATGTGGACTTTATCGGGGCTCAAGCCCGAAGGGAAGGCATTGACAGTCGACGTTCAATCTGACTACCGTAAGTCACAGCACACACCATCTCTGTGATGGCGACGTATTGGCGAACCGTATGAAAGGAAGGAAAGCATGCCGAAACTCAAGCGTAGACCACTAAGGGCGTTGTTCGGAGCGCTTGCCGCAGGGGCGCTGGTGGCAACCCTGTCGCCCGGCGCCCCGGCGGCCGGGTCGGCACCAACAACCGCGACGGACGTTGCTGAAGCGGTATCGATCACGACTGATGACTACTCCATCATGTGCCAGGGCAACACCTTCCAGGTGCCGGCCGCTTCGACGAGAACCTCGTACTCGCAATGCTCTGCTCCGACCAACACCACCATCAGGTACGCGTGGTACGTGAACTGGTCCGGAGTTTGCACTAGTGTCGCGAGCGCGAGCGGCTGGGTCAACACTGGATGCTATAGCGCCGGTAGCTCGGGTTGGATCGACGTGGACGCCCCGTCCGGCTCCTTCTGGTATCCGAGGATGGAAGGCAGAAACTACTCTCAATACAACACCTCCCAGATCGGTTGGGAGTGGGGGACGTAGTCCCAGCAGGTCCTGAGTGGTTTCGGCAACACCTCACCGGTACCTATCTTCAAGCTTCGGCAGCGGAGGTTCGTCCGGTGAGGTGATGGCCGCGTCTTGCGAGTCGCCTCGCAGGGGCGCCTGCTTGTCGTTGTGACAGCGCGTTATCGTTCTGATGTGGAGGAGCTATGAGAAGACGAGCGCTGGTGCTGCCCGGCGTGATCGGGGCACTGACCATGCTCCTCGCCGCCGGGTGCACGTCAGACAGCGCCCAGGGTGAGGTCGATGACACCCCGGACCCGGCACAGGCCGGCGACTGGATGGCGATGTACGAGGAGTACGCGGCCCAGCAGGCTGAGTCGCTACGGTCGCGGGGCGTGGAGGTGCCGACTGACGCCGAGTTCATTCGCTTTATCGAGAGGGACGAGTTCGGCCCGGTCCACGCCGAGTGTCTACGCGAGCAAGGGTTCGAGGCGGAGTCGACCCCCGACGGCCTGGCGGTGGGGGGCCCCGGCGTCCCCGACGACCAGCACGACGCCCACTGGCAGGCGACTTACCGGTGCCGGATCGCCTATCCGGTCCACCCGCGCTTCAGAGTGCCGATGACCGACGCGCAGGTCCGGGTGATCTACGACTACTTCGTTGACGAGCTGGTGGGGTGCCTGGAGGGCGAAGGGTACGAGGTGGCGCCGGCGCCCTCGTGGGAGGCGTTCCTGGCCCAGTGGCGCAGTGCGGACCCCCACTGGGACCCCCATGACTCGGTGCGTGCCCCCAACGAGCAAGAACACATTCGTATCAGGGAGGAGTGCCCGCAGCGGCCGCCGCTGGTGGACGTCTACGGCGAGCCTCCCGACTAAATGCCGCGATCGCTGCCGGCGCCGTGGCCATGCGCGCCTGCTGCCAGCCAGCGGCCGGGTAGCATCCGGGTTTCTCCGGGTGCCCGGTGCGAGTGACGACGGGCTGTTGGCGACGGGCGGCGGCTCCGGCAGCTGATGATGTCGCGGCTGACCGCCCCGAAACGGCTGCGGCCGCTGCGGGATAGGTGTGTACGACGGTCCTTTGAGAGCTGCTCGCATGAACGGAGCATGCTCAGCGACGACGCGGCGCTTCTCGACGACCGGGCGCCTTTCGACGACCGGGCACTTCTCGACGACCGGGCGCCTTTCGACGACCGGGCACTTTTCGACGACCGGGCGCTTCTCGACGACCGGGCGCTTTTCGACGACCCGGTGTTCGTCAACCGTGCGCTCGCACCAGCGCCCGCACCCACGCTCTCATCAACGGAGCAGCTCTCAAAGGGCCGTAGCGGTAGGGGTGGGCCCGGGGCGGCCAGGTCACGAGTTGCGGCACCCGGGTCGGTCGGTACGGCCGATTCGAGTAGCGTGCGGGCGTGAGCGCGTCACAGCGGCCCCGGGTGGGGCACATCCGGTTCCTCAACTGCCTCCCGCTGTACTGGGGCCTGATGCGCTCCGGCGAGCTGCTCAACGTCGACCTGCGGCAGGACTCCCCGGACCGGCTCGGACAGGCGCTGGTCGCCGGTGACCTGGACATCGGACCGATATCCCTGGTCGACTACCTGCACCACGCCGAGGACCTGCTGCTGCTGCCCGACCTCGCGGTGGGCAGTGACGGCCCAGTGCTGTCGGTGAACCTGGTCTCTCGCCGCCGGCCGGCCGACCTGGACGGGGCCCGGGTGGCGCTGGGGTCCACCTCCCGCACCGGCGTGCTGCTGGCGCAGTTGCTGCTGGCGGACCGGTACGGCGTACGGGCGCACTACCATCGCTGGTCACCACCGGACGCCCCGGACGCCACGTACGTCGGCACCGACGAGGTGGGGGCCATGCTGCGCGAGGCGGACGCGGCCGTGCTGATCGGGGACCCGGCGTTGCGGGCGCTTCACGACGCGCCGCCGCAGGGGCTGCGCGTCACCGACCTTGGGCAGGAGTGGCGCGACTGGACCGGCCTGCCGATGGTGTTCGCCGTGTGGGCGGTGCGGCGCGACTTCGCCGCCGAACAGCCAGGTTTGGTCAAGGACGTACACGAGGCGTTCCTGCGGTCGCGTGAGCTGTGCCTCGCCGAGTTGGACGAGGCGGCGGCCGCCGCCGCGCGCTGGGAGCCGTTCGACGCGCAGACGCTCGCCTCGTACTTCCGCCGGCTCGACTTCTCGCTGGGCCAGCGGCAGGTCGATGGTCTGCGCGAGTTCGCCCGCCGCGCGGCCGCCGCCGGCGCGGCACCACCGCTGGCCGCCGACGGGCCGCGGTTCGCGTTCCACTGAATGCGCACCGCCTGCCGAGCCCGGGCAGGCCGGCCGCTGCCCGACTCAGCGCAGGTGCTCCTCGGCCAGCGAGCGGCAGATCTCGCCGCCGTGCAGGTATCCGAGCTCGGCCGGGAAGCGCGTGAGCACACCCATGCTCCAGCCGTCGCCGAAGGCCATGCAGCTCACGTGGTATTCGTCAGTGGCGCTGCGGATCACCCAGCCGTTCTTGACCGCGATCCCGTCGCGCTCGTCCTGCGGGAACGCCTGCGGGATGCCGAACGCGCCCCACGGCTCCACGTTGCGCATCTCCTCGATCAGCCAGTCGGTACGGCCGCCCGAGCCGGGCGCGTCACCGGCGGCGCGGCCGTCGGCCAGGCAGGCACCCATCCGGGCGGTGTCGCGCGGCGACATCCGGGTGTTGCTCCAGAACCACCGAACCGCCTCGGTATCTGTCAGGCCACATCTGCTGATGAGCCGTCGGATCGACTCGTCGCCGCCCAGCTCGGCGAACAGGTCGTGGGTGTATTCGTTGTGGCTCTCGCGGATCATCGCGCTGAGCTGGTGCACCCGCTCCGGGTCGTCCGGGACCTCCCCGTGCTGCCGGAGGAAGTCGGCCACCAGCCACGCTTTGATCATCGATGCCGTGGTGCTCAGCTGCGCGCTGTTACCGGAGCCGGTGATCTGGCCGGTGTGGAGATCCATGATCGCCCACCCGACGAAGTCGCCGATGACCGACGATGGCAGCACCAGATCCGCATCTTCCGACCCCGGCGCATCCGGCGCGCCGGGGCCCGGCGAAGCCTCGGGAGCCGCCGCCATCGACCGTAGCGGCTGATGGGGCGGCGGCGCCTCCCCGGACGAGGCGGCAACCGATGCGGTCCAGCGGGAGCCGGCGTCACCCGGGGCGGACATCAGTGTCACCGCCGTCAGGGAAGTCACAACCAAGGTCACCGCCGCGGCCGCCGCAACCATCCCCCGCAGTGGTGGGGTGCGTTGCCGCACCACGTCGCCCAGGAAACCGACAATGTCCACCACGGCGCCGCCGAACCGTTGCCAGCGGGTGCGCACGGTCGTCACCTCGCCGCCGGTGTGTCGAACAGCTGGCTGGCCACGCTCGCGCACCGGTCGGCGCCGTAGTCGAGGCTGTAGCCGGCCGGGTAGCGCATCAGCACGGCGAGCACCCAGTCGTCGGTGATCGCCAGGCAGTTCAGGTGCCAGCTGTCGGTCTCGCCGATGCGGGTCCACCCATTCTTGATCGCAACCTCATCTGGCATCGACGGCGGCAGGCCGTCGATGATCCCCCAGCGCCCACCTTCGAAGCCCTCATCGGCGCGCTGGTCCTTGTCCGCGGTGGTGCCACGGACCTGGCGCATCTCCTCGAGCAGCCAGCCGGTCCACTCCGGTCCCGCCGCGGTGCCGTCGGTCACGCACTCGCCGAGCCGGACCGCGTCCTCCGCACTGATCATGGTGCGGCTCCACCAGCCGGGTACGACCTCGGTGTCGGTGAGGTCGCAATGATCGATCATGCGCTGAACCACCTCATCGTAGCCGCCGGCGGCGTACAGGCGCTGGGTTGTCTGATTGTTGCTGTCGCGGATCGCGAGTCTGGCGTCGGTCAGATCCTCGCGACTCGGCACCTCTCCGCTGTCAGTCATGCGCCGTAGGTGGTCTGCCACCACCCACACCTTGATCATCGATTCGGAGGAGTTGATCTCATCCCCGGCGGAGGCGACCTCACCGGTGGTCCGGTCCCGCACCGCCCAGGTCAGGAAACCGTCGATGTCCACCGACACGGTTGCGCTCAGGTCCGGCGCGGGCGCGTACGGCTCCGCCAGCCCGGAAGCGTCGCCGCGGGAGGCGCCAGGCTCGCGCTCGTTGACGGCGTTGGCCTGCGCATCCTCGGGCGGGCCGAAGGCCGTGGTCGTGGTAATGGCGAACGACACTACGCCGACGATGGCGGCGAGCAGGACGGCGACGAGCGTCAGGATGCGTGGACGCACAGGGGCGTTCCTCGTCTGGTCAGTCTGAGGACTGGTCGGGGGACACGAGGTCCGGGGGTCACGGTCGAGCGTACGAGCGGATACACCCTCCGTCCACCCCCGCCCGAGCGGCACCACCGCGCGCCGGTGCGGCAGTGTTACACAACCATTGCATTGCGAGAGGCAGTTTGTAATACTGGAGGGCGTGTACGGCAACGATTTCGGGACGGTCGAGGACCCGCCGGGCAGCCGGGAACTCCTCGACCAGGTCGAGGCCGCCGAGACGCAGCTGCGTGAGGCGGCCGGACGCGACCTGACCGGCGCCGGTAACGGCGACAGCGGATACTTCGACCAGGTGATCGCCGCGGACCAGAAGATCGAGCCGCGCGACGAGATGCCGGAGGCCTACCGCAAGACGTTGATCCGCCAGGTCGCCCAGCATGCCCATTCCGAGATCATCGGGATGCAGCCGGAGGCGAACTGGATCACCCGCGCCCCGTCACTCAAGCGCAAGGCGATCCTGCTGGCGAAGGTGCAGGACGAGGCGGGCCACGGGCTCTACCTCTATGCGGCCGCGGAGACGCTCGGGGTCACCCGCGAGGAACTGGTCGACAAGCTGCTGACCGGGAAGCAGAAGTACAGCTCGATTTTCAACTACCCGACGCTCACCTGGGCGGATATGGGCGCCATCGGCTGGCTGGTGGACGGCGCCGCGATCGTCAACCAGGTCCCGCTGTGCCGCTGCTCGTACGGGCCGTACGCGCGCGCCATGATCCGCATCTGCAAGGAGGAGTCGTTCCACCAACGGCAGGGCTACGAGATCCTCTACACCCTGTCCCACGGCAGCCCCGCCCAGAAGGAGATGGCCCAGGACGCCATCGACCGGTGGTGGTATCCGTCGCTGGCCATGTTCGGCCCGCCCGACACCGACTCCACCCACTCCGAGCAGTCGATGGCGTGGAAGATCAAGCGGTTCTCCAACGACGACCTGCGGCAGCGGTTCGTGGACATGTGCGTCGGCCAGGCCGAGGTGCTGGGCCTGCGCAT
>SLSW01000050.1 GCA_007130245.1 Micromonosporaceae bacterium | reverse complement strand
CGGTCGTGGTAGGGACCTTCGTCGGTGTTCCACGGTCCGATCCGCCCGTGGCTTCACTGCGGCGGCAAGGTATACAGAACGGGTACCGGAGGATCGGATGCTCGGAGTGCGCATGAGAGACGTCGTTGAGATGGTGCCGGAACCATGACCGCGGTAGGGGTAGTACGCGAACAGGCACCCGGCGAACGGCGGGTTTCACTCGTGCCGGAGGTGATCGATCGCCTCACGTCAGCCGGGCTCGACGTCCTGGTGGAGGCCGGTGCCGGCGCGGCCGCGAATGTCGCTGACGACGCGTACGAGAAGGCGGGTGCACGGACAGTGTCGCCCTCCGAACTGTACGAATACGCGGACGTGATCACGTGCGTCGTCCCGCCAGACATGCCGACCCGCGCCGGGCAGATGCTGGTCGGCATGCTGGAACCGTTGCGGCGGCCGGACCGGGTCCGCGAGTGGGCCGGGCAGGACGTGACCGCGGTGAGCCTGGACATGCTGCCGCGGACCCTCAGCCGCGCCCAGTCCATGGATGCGTTGAGCTCGCAGGCCAACATCGCCGGCTACAAGGCGGTGCTGCTCGCGGCCAACGCCTACGGTCGGTTCTTCCCGATGCTGACCACCGCTGCCGGCACCGTCACGCCCGGCAGCGTGCTGGTGCTGGGGGCGGGCGTGGCCGGCCTGGCCGCGATCGGCACCGCCCGCCGGCTGGGTGCGGTCGTCACCGCGTTCGACATCCGGCCGCAGGCGCGCGACGACGCCGAGTCCGTGGGCGCCCGGTTCCTGGACCTGAGCGAGGTCGGTTCCGGCACCGGGTCGGGAGGGTATGCGCGGGCGTTGGACGACGACGAGCAGCAGGCGCTGCAGGAGGCGCTGGCGCGTCACATCCCGCGTTTCGACGTCGTCATCACCACCGCCCAGGTGCCAGGTCGGCAGCCACCGGTGCTGGTCACCGAGGGCGCGGTCCGGGAGTTGGCGGCGGGCAGTGTGGTGGTGGACATGGCCGCCAGCGAGCTGGGAGGCAATGTCGAGGGCTCGGTGCCGGGCGAGACGATCGAGACCGCCAACGGAGTGACGGTGATCGGCGCCACAAACCTGCCCGCGATGATGGCGCCCGCGGCCTCGACCGCGTACGCGCGTAACCTCACGGCGTTGCTGACGCACATGGTCCGGGACGGCGCGGTGCACATTGACCCGGCCGACGAGATCCAGGCCGGCGTCCTCATCACACACCAGGGCACGGTCGTCCACCCGGACGTGGCGACACTGGTGAACCCGTCCGAAACCGGCGGAGGTGGCTCGTGAGCACGGAGCTGATCCTGGTGGTGACCATCTTCGCACTCAGCCTGCTGGTCGGCTTCGAAGTCATCAGCAAAGTGCCGACGACGTTGCACACCCCGTTGATGTCCGGCGCGAACGCGATCCACGGCATCGTCCTGGTCGGCGCGCTGCTGGTCGCCGCGGAGGCGCGGACCCCGGTGGAGTACGCCCTCGGGTTCGCCGCGGTCGCCTTCGGGGCCGCCAACGTGGTCGGGGGGTACGTGGTCACCGACCGCATGCTGCACATGTTCCGCGCCCGCCCGGCCGCCGGCCGCCAACCTGCCGCGAGCGAGTGATCCATGGACGTTGTTGAGACGGTCGTCAGGTACGTCTTCCTGGGTGCGGCCGCGTGCTTCGTGCTGGGCCTGCACCTGATGAACACGCCGGGCACCGCCCGGCGCGGAAACCTCCTGTCCGGCGGCGCGATGGCCGTCGCGGTCGCCGCCGCCCTGGTGCTCATCGTGTCCCGCGGCGGGGTGACGGCCACCGCGTGGATCGTGATGATCCTGGGGGTGGTGGTCGGATCGGTCGCCGGGGCGCACGCCGCGCGGGCGGTGAAGATGACCGCCATGCCCCAGCTGGTCAGTCTGTTCAACGCGGTCGGCGGCGGCGCTGCCGCCCTGCTGGCCGTCGCTCACCTGCTGCAGGAGACCGATCTCGCCCACCTGGGCGCCCGGATCACCGTGCCCGGCGGGCTGGACATCGTGATCGGTACGGTGGCGTTCACCGGCTCGCTGGTGGCCGCCGGCAAACTCCAAGGCTGGATCACCGGGGCGCCGGTGCTGTTCCCGGGCGCCCGCGTGCTCACCATCGCGCTCACACTGGCCGCGACCGGCGGCCTGGTGTGGCTGGTGGCCGCGCCGGACAGCCTGAGCGCGCTGCTGCTGCTGGTGGTCGCGGCGTTCATCCTCGGCGTCATCATGGTGCTGCCGATCGGTGGCGCGGACATGCCGGTGGTCATCTCGCTGCTGAACGCCCTGACCGGCCTGGCGGTGGCGCTGCTCGGGTTCGTGCTCGACGAGAACCTGCTGATCATCGCCGGTGCCCTGGTCGGCGCCTCCGGCACCATCCTGACCAAGCTCATGGCGGACGCCATGAACCGGTCGATCGTCAACATCATGCTCGGCGGGTTCGGCACCGGCGCCGGTACGCCCACCGCCGGGGCGGATCCCGGCGCACAGGTCCGCACGGTGGCCGCCGACGACGTCTCCATCCAGCTCGCGTACGCCAGCAAGGTCATCATCGTGCCGGGGTACGGGTTGGCCGCGGCGCGGGCCCAGCACGAGATCGCCACTCTCGCCGCGCTGCTGGAGCAGCAGGGGGTCGAGGTCAGCTACGCCATCCATCCGGTCGCCGGCCGGATGCCCGGGCACATGAACGTGCTGCTGGCCGAGGCGGACGTGCCGTACTCTCAGCTCAAGGACCTGGAGGAGATCAACCCGGAGTTCAGCCAGGCGGACGTGGCGCTGGTGGTCGGCGCCAACGACGTCACCAACCCGGCCGCCCGCCGTCCCGGGACCCCGGTGTCCGGCATGCCGATCCTCGACGTCGACCAGGCCAGGAGCGTCGTGGTCATCAAGCGATCCATGGGGCACGGGTACGCCGGCATCGACAACGAGCTCTACACCGCGCCCCAGACCGGGATGCTGTTCGCGGACGCGAAACAGGGCGTGACCGACCTGGTCGCCGCGGTCCGCGCACTGGTGCGGTGATCCGCAGAACCCGACCTCATGGCGCGGCGTCCAGCGCCTTGGCCAGCACGTGCTCCCGCCGCACGCCGTCGGGCATGCGGCCCGGTGGTTCACCGGTGAGCCGGAAGCCGCAGCGTTCGTAGAGCGCACGGGCGGCGTCGTTGCCCTCGGCCACCGAGAGCCGCAACTGCGTGGCCCCGACGCGCGACGCCCACCGCTGCACCGCTGCCACGAGCCGGTCGCCGACGCCGTGGCCGCGGGCGTCCGGGGCCACCCACATGGCGATCAGTTCGGCCACGTCCTCGTCGGCGGTGGGGATGCCGCCGGCAATGCCGACCGGACGCCCGTCGAGCAGGGCGACGACATGGTACGAGCCGGGAGCACCCAGTCGCTGCCGCCAGCGTTCCTCGCGGTCGCCCTCGCCCTGCCAGTCCGCGAGCCGGGTGCCGAAGGCGTACGGCGCCTCGGCGAGGGCCGCCAGCCGCAGTTCCCGCCAGACCTTCCAGTCGTCGGCCGAAAGTTCGCGTATCTCGACCACATCGGGATCATGCATCGGCACCGCCGCCGGCCGCCAGCCGTTTTCCCGCCGCCCCCGAGTGACCCTCGTGCGGCGGATCCTGTCCGCCGGTGCGTCAGTAGAATCCATCCCGCGTAGCGCACAACGGAGGTCGGATGGGCGGTTGGCTGCCGTGGCTGGTCGGCACCGGCGTGGCCGTGCTGGTGGCCGGCTGGCTGGCGTTCCGGTGGTGGCGGCAGCGTCGAGCCCGACCCGCGGCGCGGCCGGCGGTCAGCGGTCCGCAGGCGGGCGAGATCTGGTGGGCCGATGTCCCCTATGACGACGGCGACGGCTCCAAGGTGCGTCCCTGCCTGGTGTTACGCACCGGCCGCCGCCACATCGAGGTCCTGAAGATCACAAGCCAGGACAAGCGGCACCGCCGGGACCACGTACGGCTGCCGACCAGGCGGTGGGATCCGCGCGCCGAACGCGACAGTTCCCTCGACGTGACCAACCCGGTGCGGGTGCCGGCGGCCGCGTTCGTGCGCCGCGCCGGCGACTGCGACGCGAAGGTCTGGCGAGGGGTCCGGCGCCTGCACCGCATCGGTGCCAGTCGATAACGCCCGCAGCTCAGCCCGCCTCGTTGCCACCCGCGGCGCTGCCCGTTCCGCCGCACCACGGCGGTTGGCCGCAGTAGACCCGGTGGCCGTCGCCGACATCGTGGTAGCCGGGCTCGGCCACGGACGGGAACCGCACCGTCACCCGGTCGCGGACCACCTCGATCGCCTGCACCGCCTCGCCGATGGTGCGTCCGGAGCCGGCCATCAACTCGCGCAGGTACGCCGCCACCTCGTCAGCACGGCCGGACGCGGTGGTCACCGTCAGCTCGGTGCCCTGCGGCCGCAGGTCGGTGATCGCGGCCAGCAGCGACTCCTCGCCGGCACGGGCCACGGCGGGGTCTTCGGTGATGGCCACCCGGCGCTGCTCCACCAGCCGCGCCAGGTCCCGCCCGTCCCACCCGGCGCCCGCGAGCGCGTAGCGGCAGCGGCCGTGGAACCGGCAGCCGTTGGGCAGGTCGATCGCGTCCGGGATCTCGCCCCGGGGGTCGATGCGCTCCCGCTGCTCGCCCGGGCGCGAGCGCGGCACCGCCGACAGCAGCAGCTCCGTGTACGGGTGGCGGGGCCGCTCGATGACCTCGGCGGTCGGGCCGACCTCCACGATCCGGCCCAGATACAGCACCGCGGTGCGGTCGCAGATGTAGCGGATGGTCGCCAGGTCGTGCGACACGTAGAGGATCGACATGCCGAGCTCGTCGCGGAACTTCCGGAACAGGTTCAGCACCCCCGCCCGGATCGACACGTCCAGCATGGACACCGGCTCGTCGGCGACCAGCAGGGTGGGCTCCAGCACGATCCCCCGCGCGATGGCGACCCGCTGCCGCTGCCCACCGGACAACTCGTGCGGATAGCGGTTCAGCAACTGCTCCCCGGGCAGGCCGGCGCGGTGCAGCGCCGTGAGCACCAGCTCGCGGCGCGCCCCGTCGGTGTCGCCGATCGAGAAGTTGCGCAGCGGCTCGGCCACCGCCTGGTAGATGGTGAACCGTGGGTTGAGGGTCTGGTACGGGTCCTGGAAGACCATCTGCACGTTGCGGCGGAACTCGCGGTAACCCGGTCCGCGCATCGTCACCGGCTTGCCGCCGAAGGCCACCGCGCCGCCCGTGACCGGCTGCAGGCCGCAGACCACCTCGCCCATGGTGCTCTTGCCCGAGCCGCTCTCCCCCGCCAGGCCGACGATCTCACCTGGCGCGATCTCCAGGTCCACGCCGTCGACCGCGTGCACCTTGCGGTCGCTCTGGCGCAACAGCGAGGCCACGATGCCGCGCTGCAACGGGAAGTGCCGGCGCAGGTCACGCACCTCGAGGGCACTGGTGTGGCGGGTCGCCGGCGTCAGGTCACCGCGGGTGACCTCGCGGGTGGTGCCGGCCGCCTCCGTGCGCGCCCAGGTCGACAGCTCGGTGGCCTGCGCGCGCAGCCGCTCCGCGTCGGCGACGTAATGGCACGACGCGTTGTGCCCGGTCGAGTCGGTGATCTCCGGCGGGTCGGTGGTGCGGCACAGGTCGGTGGCGAACGGGCACCGCGGCGCGAACCGGCAGCCGACGATCGGCTGCGACGGGTCGGTGACGGTCAGGTCCGGCGGCGCGCCCGGGATCGAGGTGAGCTCGCCGCGGGCGCTGTCCAGCGTCGGGAACGCGTTGAGCAGACCCATGGTGTACGGGTGGGAAGGCCGGCCGAACACCTCGTGCACGGTGCCGGTCTCCACAATCTTCCCGGCGTACATCACCGCCACCCGCTGGCACGTCTCAGCCACCACCGAGATGTCGTGCGTGATCAGCACCATCGCGTGGCGCGCCAGCTCCTGGATGCGCTGCAGCTGGCCGAGGATCCCGTCCTGCACCACCACGTCCAGCGCGGTGGTCGGCTCGTCGGCGACGATCAGCGACGGCTCCAGCGCCAGCGCGGTGGCGATGACCGCGCGCTGGCGCATCCCGCCGGACAGCTGGTGCGGGAACGCGTCGAGCCGGTTGCGTTCCAGCCCGACCAGCGCGAACAGTTCCTCGGCCCGCGCCCGGGCCGCGCTCGCCGGCACCCGCTGGTGCGCCCGGATCGTCTCGACGATCTGGCGACCCACCCGGTAGACCGGGTCGAGCGCGTTCATCGCGCTCTGGGTCACCATCGCCAGCTCCCGCCAGCGCACGGTGTTCAGCTCCCGGGTGGGCAGGTTCAGCAGGTCCCGCTGGCCGAACCGTACGGTGCCGCCGGGCACCCAGGCGTTTTCCGGCAGCACCCGCAGCAGCGCCTTGGCCACGGTCGTCTTGCCGCAGCCGCTCTCGCCCACCAGCCCGAGGTTCTCCCCGTGGCGTACGGCGAACGAGATGCCGTCGACGGCGCGGACCTCCGCGCCGCCGGTGCCGTAGTACGCCCGCAGGTCGCTGACCTCCAGCAGCGCCGTCCCGACGCGCGTGGCCGCGGTCGGTGTGCCGGTCGTCGTCATGGTCACGACCTCCTTGCCAACCGTGGGTTGGTGAGCACTTCCAGCGCCCGCGCGATGAAGAACGTGGACACGACGGTGAGCATGATGAATATTCCGGGCGGGATGATCCACCACCAGGCGGCGCGCCAGGCGCCGGACAGGCGGGCCTCGTGCAGCACCGAACCCCACGAGTGCAGCTGCGGCGGACCGAGGCCGAGGAACGACAGGGTCGCCTCCGCGGTGATCGCGAACGCCATCGCCACCGCCAGCTGCAGGAACGCCAGCGGCAGCACGTTCGGGGCGATGTGCACGTACAGGATGCGCCAGTGGCTGGCGCCGGCGACCTTGGCCGCCTTGACGAACGGCCGTTCGGATATCGACAGCACTTGTGATCGGATGATCCGGGCGGTGGTGCGCCAGGTGAGCAGGCCGATCGCCAGCACGATGATGGTCAGGCTGGGCCGGAAGATGAGCACCAGCACCAGCGCGAACGGCTCGAACGGCAGCGCGTACATCACGTCCACGAACCGCATCAGGAACGAGCCGGTATACCCCTTGAAGTAGCCGGCGATCAGCCCGACATTGGTGCCGATCATCACCACCATGAACGCCGCCAGCAGCCCCACCAGCAGCGCGGTGCGCGCGCCGTGGATGGTCTGGCTGAAGATGTCGCGGCCCAGGTGGGTGGTGCCGAAGAAGTGGTCGCGCGACGGGGAGGCCAGCCGGTCCACGAACGGATCGGTGCCGACCGCGACCAGGTGACCGTCGGCGGTGGCCAGCCCGCGCAGCGTCTCGCCGTAGCCGGTGTCCTCGTTGACCCACTCGCCGTCGGCCAGCCGCATCACCACCCCGTGGGTGCCGACGGTGATCGCGCTGGTGGCGTCCAGCAGCCGCACGTCGCGCAGGTCGCGAGACTCCGGTCCGCGCATCTCGCGCCAGTCGCCGTCGAGATTGGCCAGGATGGTGCCCCGCTCGCCGACCGCGAGCACGGTCTGCTCGTCCAGCGCGTCGATGGCGTACAGGTCCCGGAACCCGAGCGCTTCCAACTCCTCGAACGTCTCGCCGTCGTAGCGCAGCAGCGTGCCGCGATCCCCGGCGACGAACCCGGACGAATCATCGATCAACGTGACCGCGTGCAGGTCCCGCACGGTGCCGCTGTCCAGCCGCTGCCAGGCGTGACCGTCCCACCGCAGCACCAGTCCGCGCTCGCCGACCGCGAGCGCGTGCTGCGGCGAGGCCACCGCTACGGCGTTGAGGTCACCGTCGGCACCGGTGTCGACCGACTGCCACCCGGCACCGTTCGCCCCGGCGTGGTGCAGCGCCAGCCCGCCGTCGCCAACGGCGATGGTGGTGCCGTCGGCGGTGTCCACGCCGCGCAGATCCACTGCCACATCCATATCTACAATGGACCATACATCGGCGGCCAGCTCGGCCACCGTACCCTCGAATCCCACCGCGAACCCGCGCTCGGGCGAAGCCAGCGCCACGCCGTACAGCGGGGTGTCGCCGATCACGTCTGCGGGGTGCCACCGCTGCCCGTCGAAGTGCACCGCGACGCCCTCCACCCGGGTGTTCTCCCGGTCCGGGTCGTGGGTGGCGATCAGCGGCGCGAACAGCGCAATGATGATCATCCCGGCGAGGATCACCAGCCCGGTGGTGGCCAGCGTGTCGTTGCGGATGGTGCGCCACAACAGTCGCGGCAGGCTGCGCATCGTCTACCCCTTCGCCGCCGCGTGGGTGACCCGGGGGTCGAGCTTGGAGTACAGGATGTCGACGAGGAAGTTGAGCACCAGCACCATCGAGGCCAGCATCACGAAGCTCGCCTGCGCGACCGGGTAGTCGCTGGTGCGCACCGCCTGGAACATCTCCCGCCCCAGTCCGGGCCAGCTGAACACCACCTCGACCACCACCTGCCCGCCGACCGCGAGCCCGGTGGTGACCGCCGCCTGGGTCACCACCGGCAGCAGTGCGTTGCGGGCGGTGTGGCGGTACATCGTGCGCCGCTCGGAGAAGCCGCGGGCGCGGCAGAACTCGATGAAGTCCTCCCCGATGAGCTCCAGCATCGTGTTGCGCATGATCAGCATCGGCAGGGCGAAGTAGTACGCGGCGATGACCAGCATCGGCAACACCAGATGCCACAGGAAGTCCCATGTGGTGACCCGCCCGATCCAGGTGGTCTCCTCGTACGGCAGGGTGCGCATGCCGCTGGTGGGAAGCCACGCGAGGGTGATGCCGAACAGGAAGATCGCCAGCATCCCGGTCCAGAACACCGGCGCCGAGCGCAGCACCAGGCCGGCGGTGATGCCGACACCCTCGAGCCGGGAACCGCGCCTCCACGCCAGCACAGTGCCGACGGTGGCCCCGAAGCCGTACGCGAGCAGGATCGCCGGCAGCATCAGGATGAGCGTGTTGGCCAGGCGCTCGAACACGATGTCGCCCACCGGTGCCTTGTAGTGGAACGACATGCCGAGCTCGCCGGTGGCGAGGTTCTGCAGGTAGACGAGGTACTGCTGCCACAGCGGCAGGTCCAGCCCGAACTGCGCGATCACCCGTTGCCGGTCATCCGGGGACAGCCCCTCGCTGATCAGCGCCAGGGTCGGATCGGGAAGCCCCAGCCGGAACAGGAAGAACAGCACGGTGACGATCACCCAGAAGGTGACCAGCAGTTGCAGCACCCGGCTGATCAGGAAGGTTCTCATCGGCTACGCCGCTCCGGGGTGACCCGGTGGTGGCGACGGCACACCGCCGCCACCACCGGAACCAGCCGTTCGTCGGTCATCAATGGGGGATGACGAGCAGGCCGTCCTCGTTCCAGCCGTAGCCGGCCTCGACCAGGATCTCCCGCGCGCGGTCGAGATCGTATCCGTACCGCGTGATGTCCGGGTTGTGCCAGGCCGGGTTCGACGGTGCGATCACCGACGAACCGGGCTCACCGCGACCGTCCAGGATCACGTCGACGATCGTGTCCTTGTCGATCGCGTGCGAGAGCGCACGGCGGATGTCGACGTCGTCGAACGGCGCGCGGCGGGTGTTGAACGTCAGGTGGTAGTAGCCGAAGTCGGGGGCGTTGACCACCGACAACTCCGGCGCCTCCTCGGCCAGCGGGATCTGACCCGGCTCGAGCCGCCACGCAGTCATGTCGATCTCGCCGGTCTGCAGCCCGGTGAACACACCCTCGGCGTCGGCATAGATGTTGAACTCGATGCCGGTGATATCGAACCGGTCGGCGGTGAAGTGGTCCTCGAACACCGTCAGCGACTTGTACTCGCCGCGGTCATAGCGCTCGAACTGCAGCGGCCCACTGCCCACCGTCGGGATCTCGTCCGGACCGAGGTCAGCCGGGTTGTCAATGTCGGACCAGATGTGCTCCGGCAGGATCACGATCTGCGACAGGGTCACGTTCACGAACGGGCCGAACGGCGAGGCGAGGTTGAACACGACCGTGCGGTCGTCGGTGGTCTCGACGCTGTCGATCATCGACAGGAACGGCATGAAGTAGCCGAACTCGTTGTCGATGTAGTAGTCGAAGGTGAACACCACGTCCTCGACCGTCACCGGCTCACCGTCGTGGAAGGTCATGCCCTCCCGCAGCGTGATCTCGACGGTGGTCTCGTCCGGGGTCGCGATCGACTCGGCCGCCCACGGCTCCGGCTCCACATCGGGGGTGAGACGCACCAGCTTGTCGTAGTACATCCGCATGAACTTCCAGCCCCACACCGACGTGGACGCCAGCGGGTTGATGGTGTCCGGCTCCTCGGGCGTGCCGATCGTCAGCACCGTGTCGTCGGTCAGTGGCGTCACCTCGTACGGGGTCCACTCGTTGTAGATGGCCTCGCCGGCGAGTGTCACGAAACCGTCGAAGGTCTCGTTGTTGTAGCCGACCACCTCGTCCCGGTAGAAGAGGATGTTCACCGGCATCTCATCGGCCGCGATCTCCTGCATCCGGAAGACCTGGTCGCGCCGTGCGTCCTCGTCCGGCTCGCCCTGCTGCTGCCGGAACAGCTCGTCGAACTCCTCGTTCACCCACCCGCCGGCGTTGTTGCCGCCAGGATCGGTGTGGCCGCCGTAGAGAGTGCCCAGGAAGTGGTGCGGGTCCAGCCGGTCGGTGCGGCCCGACCAGCCGAGGATGGTGGCGTCGTAGTCCTGCTCGTCGTAGAACCGCTCGAGCAGGGTGGCGAACTCGGTCGGCTCCACCTGTACCTGGAAGCCGAGTTCCTCCCACGCCTCGGCGACCATGAACGCCGCCTCGTAACGGATCGGGTCATAGGCCTCTGTCGTCGTGTAGAGCACAATCTCGTCAAAGGGATCGCCCTCGACGGCTTCCAGACCGTCGTCTGCGCTCGTGCAGGCGGTGAGCACGAGCGAGAGTCCCAGAATCAGCGCAACCCCGCTTCGGTAGCTGCCTCGCATGTAGACATCACCTTCTCGCTCAGGAAAAGCATCGGGCCTGCCCGGACAGGCGTGGCCGCCGCTTGTTCGGGGCAGCGTAGGGCACCGGCCGAAGCTGTGTCCACCAACGCACAGAGCTTAATTGCTGTCGATTTTTCTATAGATCTCATATCGCCGTCGATCCCTCAACAGCGGGCGTGCTCCCGGCACGAAACGCTGGCCTCCATCACGATGCGCCTACGTTTCGTTAGTAATGCGAAACAATTGCCGGCACGCCAGGGCCGGAGGTCCCTGCCGGTCGAGGCCGGTAGGCACTGCCGGCGGCGGCCGGTACGCGCGATGGTGGTGGCAGCGTCGCGCGGGCGCACCCGCGCGAGGCGGCCACCACCCGGTTGCCGAACAAGGAGGGTCGTCAGGTGCCCACGGTCAAGGACGCCGCCGTCGAGTTGTTCCGTGCCCACAACCTGACCACTATCTTCGGCAACCCCGGATCCACCGAACTGCCGTTCCTGGCCGACCTGCCCGACGACTTCCGGTACGTGCTCGGGCTGCACGAAGGCGCGGTGGTCGGCATGGCCGACGGCTACGCCCAGGCGTCCGGAGGGCCGGCGCTGGTCAACCTGCACACCGCACCGGGCGTCGCCACGGCCATGGGCGCCCTGGTCAACGCCGCCGCCGCACGCACCCCGCTGGTGCTCACCGCCGGGCAGCAGGCCCGGTCGCTGCTGACCATGGGCGCGCTGCTGGCCAACCCGGACCCGGTGACGCTGCCCCGCCCGCTGGTCAAGTGGAGCGTGGAACCACCCCGCGCCCAGGACGTGCCCGCCGCGCTCGCGCGCGCCGTCGCCACGGCGATGCAGCCCCCGCGCGGTCCGGTGCTGGTGTCGCTGCCCATGGACGACTGGGGCGTCGAGCTCGACGACTGGGACCCGCGCAGCGCCCGGCGCGTGGTCACCGCCCGGCAGAGCCCGCTGCCCGGCGCCATCCGGGCTGTGGCGCAGCGGCTGGCCGACGCCCGCAACCCGGTGCTGCTCGTCGGCGCCGGGGTCGACAACGAGGGTGCCTGGCCCACCGCGGTGGCGCTGGCCGAGCGCTGCCGGCTGCCGGTCTACGGGGCACCGCTGGAGCCGCGGTGCGGCTTCCCCTCCGACCACCCGGCGTGGCAGGGCACCCTGCCGGCCAGCCCCACCGGAGTGCGCAAGGCGCTGGCGGGACACGATCTGGCGCTGGTGGTCGGGGCGGCGGTGTTCCGCTACTACCTGGCCGAGCCGGGTCCGCTGCTGCCCGCCACCACCGAGCTGGTGATGCTCACGTGTGACCCGGACGAGGCCGCCCGGGCCCCGATCGGCGACGCGGTCGTCGGGGACGTCGCACAAGCGCTGCGCTGGCTGGTCGCCGCCACCCCGGCGAGCGTACGCCGGGCGCCGGTGCCCGGGGCCGGGCCGGAACCGGTCGGTCCGCAGCCGCCGGGCTCGCCGATGTCGCCGGCAGCGGCGTACGCCACCCTGGCCGCCCATCGACCCGACGACGCGGTGATCGTCGCCGAGTCGCCGTCCACCCTGCGCACCTGCCTGGACCAGATGCGCTTCTCCCGGCCGGGCAGCTTCTACTCCCCGGCCGGGGCGAGCCTGGGCTATGCCGTGCCGGCCGCGGTCGGCATCCGGCTGGCGGCACCGGAGCGTCCGGTGGTCGCCGTGGTCGGCGACGGCGCCCTGCAGTACGCCGCGCCGGCACTGTGGACCGCTGCGCAGCACCGGGTGCCGGTCACCGTGGTGGTGCTGGCCAACCGCGAGTACGGCGTGCTCAAGACGTACGGCGAGGCACTGGGGGTGGCCGGCGTGCCCGGGCTGGACATCGACGGCATCGACCACCGCGCGCTGGCGCGGGCATATGGCGTGACCGCGCACCTGGCAAACACGCCCGAGCGGCTCGGCGAGATCCTGCGCCGCACCACGGCCTCGGATGAACCGCATCTGATCGAGGTGCCGATGGCCGGTGCGGCCGCTCCGGCCACCACCCTGTGGTGACGTCAGGCGTGCGCGTGCGCGCGCTGCACCACGTGCCCGAACTGGTGGAACACCAGGGTTCGATCCATCTGCCAGATGACGTATTTTATCGATATGCGGCTTAAGCTTCTGGTGCTCGTCACGCACTGCCAGTCTCGCCGCCCCGCGTCACCCTCCGTAGGGCCAAACGACGTCGCCGTCGGGACCTTGTGCCCCTCCGGCCCGGGACCTCATGCCCTGCACGCGCCCCGAGCACCCGACCAGACTCAGCCGCGAACCGCCATCGTGAGGAGCGAGGATGACGGAAACGACCGGCGCGGCAGGCCGCGCCCTGTTGGCCGCGGGCGGGCTTCTCCGTCGCGCGGAAGTGTCCGCCGACGGACGCACGCTGCACCGGGTCGGTGGCAGGCAGGCGGACACCTTCTACCGGGACCGGTGGTCCTACGACAAGGTGGTCCGCTCCACCCACGGGGTCAACTGCACCGGCTCCTGTTCCTGGAAGGTGTACGTCAAGGACGGCATCATCACCTGGGAGTCCCAGCAGACCGACTACCCGTCGGTGGGGCCCGACCGGCCGGAGTACGAGCCGCGGGGTTGCCCGCGCGGGGCCGCGTTCAGCTGGTACACCTACTCCCCCACCCGGGTGCGCTACCCGTACGCGCGTGGGGTGCTGGTCGAGATGTACCGCGAGGCGCGCTCGCGCACCGGTGACCCGGTGGCCGCCTGGGCCGACATCCAGCACGACCCGGAACGCCGCCGCCGCTACCAGAAGGGGCGCGGCAAGGGCGGGCTGGTGCGGGTCACCTGGGACGAGGCGCTGGAGATGGTCGCCGCCGCGCACGTGCACGCCATTAAGGAGCACGGCCCGGACCGGGTGGTCGGGTTCTCCCCCATCCCGGCCATGTCGATGGTCTCGCACGCCACCGGGGCGCGGTTCATCTCCCTGATCGGCGCCTCGATGCTGTCGTTCTACGACTGGTACGCCGACCTGCCGGTGGCCTCCCCGCAGGTGTTCGGAGACCAGACCGACGTGCCGGAGTCCGCCGACTGGTGGGACGCCTCCTACCTGATGATGTGGGGCTCGAACGTGCCCGTGACCCGGACCCCGGACGCGCACTGGATGGCCGAGGCGCGCTACCGCGGGCAGAAGGTCGTGGTGGTGGCGCCCGACTACGCGGACAACGTCAAGTTCGCCGACGAGTGGCTGTCGGCCGCGCCCGGCACCGACGGCGCACTGGCCATGGCGATGGGCCACGTCATCCTGAAGGAGTTCTTCGTCGACCGGACCACCGAGCGGTTCGTCGACTACGTGCGCCGCTTCACCGACCTGCCGTTCCTGGTGACGCTCGAGCCGGCCGGCGACGGCACCTTCCGGCCCGGTAAGTTTCTCACCGCCGCCGACCTCGGGCAGCAGGGGGGCCAGGACGACAAGCACGCCGCGTTCAAGCCCGCGGTGTGGGACGACACCACCGGCGCCCCGGCGGTGCCGCGCGGCTCGGCCGGGTTCCGGTGGGACGGCTCCGGGCAGTGGAACCTCGACCTGGGCGAGCTCGACCCGGCCCTGGGCATGCCGGTCGACGGCGAGGTCGCCGAGGTGGCGCTGCCCCGCTTCGACACCACCCCGGCCGAGGTGATGCGCCGCGGCGTGCCGACCCGCCGGGTGGGCGACCGCACCGTCACCACGGTGTACGACCTGCTGCTGGCCCAGTACGGGGTGGCCCGTGACGGGCTGCCCGGGCAGTGGCCGGCGTCGTACGACGACGCCGAGGTCCCGTACACCCCGGCCTGGCAGGAGCCGATCACCGGCGTGCCCGCGGCCGCGGTCTCGCGCATCGCCCGGGAGTTCGCCGACAACGCCGAGCGTTCCGGCGGGCGGTCGATGATCCTGATGGGGGCCGGCACCAACCACTGGTTCCACTCCGACACCATCTACCGGGCGATGCTGACGCTGACCACCCTGACCGGCTGCCAGGGCGTCAACGGCGGCGGCTGGGCCCACTACGTCGGGCAGGAGAAGTGCCGGCCGTTCACCGGGTGGTCCCACCTGGCGTTCGGGCTGGACTGGTCCCGCCCGCCGCGGCAGATGGTCTCCACTGCCTTCTGGTACCTGCACACCGACCAGTGGCGCTACGACACCTACGAGGCCGGAGTGCTGTCCAGCCCGACCGCCGACGGGATGTTCGCCGGCCGGCACACCGCCGACCTGCTGGCGCAGTCGGCGCGGCTGGGCTGGATGCCGAGCGTGCCGACGTTCGACCGCAACCCGCTGGAGGTCGCCGACGAGGCGGTCGCGGCCCGTCCGGACGACCCCACCGGCTACGTGGCGGAGCAGCTGAAACAGGGCCGACTCGGCTTCGCCTGCGAGGACCCGGACGCGGAGCAGAACTGGCCCCGGGTGGCCACGGTGTGGCGGGCGAACCTGCTCGGGTCCTCGGCCAAGGGCAACGAGTATTTCCTGCGTCACCTGCTGGGCACCGACGCGTCGCTGCGCGCGACCGAGGCCGGTCCCGGGCACCGTCCGGCCGACGTACGGTGGCGCGACGAGGCGCCGGAGGGCAAGCTCGACCTGCTGCTGAGCCTGGATTTCCGGATGACGTCGACCACCCTGTTCTCGGACGTGGTGCTGCCGGCGGCGACCTGGTACGAGAAGTACGACCTGTCCAGCACCGACATGCATCCGTACGTGCACGCGTTCAACCCGGCCATCGCGCCGCCGTGGCAGACCCGCACCGACTTCGACGCCTTCAACGCGATCGCCCGGGTGTTCTCGGCCCTGGCCGCCGAGCACCTCGGGGTGCGTAAGGACATGGTGGCCATCCCGCTCATGCACGACACCCCGGGTGAGGTGGCCACCCCCGGCGGGGTGGTGCGGGACTGGCGGGACGGGGACGCCGGCGCCACCATGCCCAACCTGACGGTGGTGGAGCGCGACTACGGCGCGGTCGCGGAGAAGATGACCGCGCTCGGCCCGCTGCTGGACTCCCTCGGCGCCCTCACCAAGGGTGTGGCGATGGACGTCACCCCGGAGGTCGAGCGCCTGCGGAAGGTCAACGGCGAGGTCCGCGGCGGCGTCGCGGACGGGCGGCCGGCGCTCAAACGCGACGTGCACGCCTGCGAGGCCATCCTGGCGCTGTCCGGCACCACCAACGGACGCGTGGCGATGGCCGGCTTCGAGCATCTGGAGCAGCGCACCGGCGTACGGCTGACGGACCTCGCGGCCGAGGCCGAGAGTAAGCACATCTCGTTCGAGGACACCCAGGCCCGGCCGGTGCCGGTGTTCACCAGCCCGGAGTGGTCCGGCAGCGAGTCCGGCGGGCGCCGCTACTCGCCGTTCACCATCAACACCGAACGCGGCAAGCCGTGGCACACCCTTACCGGGCGCCAGCACCTGTTCCTGGACCATGAATGGATCCGGGAGCTGGGCGAGCAGATGCCGACCTTCCGGCCGCCGCTGGATATGCACCGCCTGTTCGGCGAGCCGCGGCTCGGCGCGAACGGAGAGCTGGAGATCACGCTGCGCTATCTGACCCCGCATTCGAAGTGGTCGATCCACTCCGAATATCAGGACAACCTGCTGATGCTGACGCTGTCACGCGGTGGGCCGACGATCTGGATGAGTGAGGCCGACGCGGCCCGCATCGGGGTCAGCGACAACGAATGGATCGAGGCGGTCAACCGCAACGGGGTGGTGGTGGCCCGGGCGGTGGTGACCCACAAGATGCCCGAGGGCACCGTCTACATGTACCACGCCCAGGAGCGGGTGGTGGATGTGCCGCTGGCCGAGTCCAGCGGACGCCGCGGCGGCATCCACAACTCGTTGACCCGGCTGCTGGTCAAGCCCAGCCACCTGATCGGCGGCTACGTCCAGTTGGCGTTCGCATTCAACTACCTCGGCCCGACCGGCAACCAGCGCGACGAGGTGACGGTGGTCCGCCGCCGCAGCCAGGAGGTGACCTACTGATGAGGGTCATGGCACAGATGGCCATGGTGATGAACCTGGACAAGTGCATCGGGTGCCACACCTGCTCGGTGACGTGCAAGCAGGCGTGGACGAACCGGCCGGGCGTGGAGTATGTCTGGTTCAACAACGTGGAGACCCGGCCCGGGCAGGGCTACCCGCGCACCTACCAGGACCAGCGCGAGTGGCAGGGCGGCTGGGTGCGCACCCGCACCGGGCGGCTCAAGCTGCGCTCCGGCGGCCGGATCAAGCGAATGCTGTCCATCTTCGCCAACCCGAAGCTGCCCAAGATCCAGGACTACTACGAGCCGTGGACCTACGAGTACGAGCACCTGCTGACCGCTCCGGCCGGCGAGCACACGCCGGTGGCGCAGCCCACCTCGCTGATCACCGGTGAGCCGACGAAGATCTCCTGGAGCGCCAACTGGGACGACTCGCTGGCCGGCGGCAACGAACTGATCGCCAGCGACCCGATCCTGGCCCGGGTGTCCGGCCAGGTGAAGCAGGAATTCGAGACCGCGTTCATGTTCTTCCTGCCGCGCATCTGCGAGCACTGCCTCAACCCGTCGTGTGCGGCCGCCTGCCCGTCCGGAGCGATCTACAAGCGCGCCGAGGACGGCATCGTGCTGGTCGACCAGGACAACTGCCGCGGA
This sequence comes from Micromonosporaceae bacterium, assembly GCA_007130245.1. GTDB lineage: Bacteria > Actinomycetota > Actinomycetes > Mycobacteriales > Micromonosporaceae > Natronosporangium. Next base: position 4,963 of record SLSW01000050.1, on the reverse strand, counting down.
TGGCGGATGTGCATCACCGGCTGCCCGTACAAGAAGATCTACTTCAACCACCGCACCGGCAAGGCGGAGAAGTGCACGTTCTGCTTCCCGCGGGTGGAGATCGGCATGCCGACGGTGTGTTCGGAGACCTGCGTGGGCAGGCTGCGCTACATCGGGCTGATGCTCTACGACGCCGACGCGGTCGGCAGGGCGGCCGCGGTCAAGGACGAGACCGACCTGTACGAGGCACAGCGGTCAGTGTTCCTGGACCCCCGCGACCCGGAGGTGATCCGGGCGGCGCAGGCGGCCGGGATCCCGGACGACTGGATCGAGGCGGCGCAGCGTTCCCCCGTGTGGGACCTGATCATGAAGTACGAGGTGGCGCTGCCGCTGCACCCGGAATACCGCACCATGCCGATGGTGTGGTACATCCCGCCGCTGTCGCCGGTGGTCGACGTGCTGCGCGACACCGGCCACGACGGCGAGGACGTCGACAACCTGTTCGGCGCCATCGACGCGCTGCGCATCCCGGTGGAGTATCTTGCCGAGCTGTTCACCGCCGGCGACCCGGCGCCGGTCCACGCCGTACTGCGAAAGCTGGCGGCGATGCGCTCCTACCAGCGGCGCATCAACCTGGGCGAGACTCCGGACGAGTCCATCGCGACCGCCGCCGGCATGACCGGGCCACAGATCGAGGACATGTACCGGCTGCTGGCCATCGCCAAGTACGAGGACCGGTACGTCATCCCCGCCGCCCACGCCGAGACGGCGGCAGGGCTGGAGGAGCTCGCCACGGGATGCTCGCTGGACTACGAAGGCGGCCCCGGCATGGGCGGTCCGTTCGGCGAAGCCTCCGGCCGCATAGCGCCGGTGGCGGTAGAGAGCTTCCACGTGCTCGCCGAGCGGCAACGCGCCGACCAGCACGCCGAGGTCACCGACCCGGACGCGCCGCCCCGGCGGGTGAACCTGCTCAACTGGGACGGCAGGGGTCGCCCGGCCGGGTTGTTCCCGCCCCGTCAGGAGGAGCAGCCACCCGGGGAGCAGCGGTGAACGCGGGCCAGCGGGCCGTGGCCGCCCGCGCCGCCTCGACGCTGCTGCGCTACCCGGATGCGGACGTGCTCGACACCGTGCCCACGGTGCGGGCCGCGCTGGTGGAGGTGCCCGCCGGCACCGCCGGCCCGCTGGCCAGCGTGGCCGAGCACCTGGCCGCCGGCGACCCGCGGAAACTGGCCGAGGACTACGTGGAGACCTTCGATTTCCGGCGCCGCTGCAGCCTGCACCTGACCTACTACACCCACGGCGACACCCGGGCGCGTGGTCAGGCACTGGCGGAGCTGGCCGGCCTCTACCGCGCCGCCGGCTACCGCCTGGACGGCGGCGAGTTGCCCGACCACCTGCCGGCGGTGCTGGAACTCGCCGCGCACGCCGGTGAACCCGGCTGGCAGTTGCTGCACGCGCACCGGGTCGGGCTCGACCTGCTCGCCGCGGCGCTGGAGCGTGACGGCTCGGTCTACGCCCACACCCTGGCGGCGGTGCGCCGCATGCTGCCGTCGCCGCGCCCGGGCGACGAGGCGGCCGCCCGCCACCTGGCCGCCACCGGACCACCGGCCGAACTGGTCGGCCTCGATCCCTTCCCCACGCACGTCGCTGACGGAGGTCGCCGATGAACACATGGGACATTCTGTTGTGGGTGGTAGTGCCGTACGTGTCGATCGCCGTCCTGGTGCTCGGCACCATCTACCGGCGCCGCTACGACAAGTTCGGCTGGACCACCCGCTCCTCGCAACTGTACGAGAGTGACATCCTGCGCTGGGGCAGCCCGATGTTCCACGTCGGGATCCTGCTGGTGCTGATCGGCCATGTGGGCGGGCTGCTGGTGCCGAAGTCGTGGACGCAGGCGGTGGGCATCAGCGACCACGCTTACCACGTCGTGGCCGTCGGCATGGGCAGCGCCGCCGGTTTCCTGCTGCTGGTGGGCATGGCGATCCTGATCCTGCGCCGCCGGCTGGTCGGGCCGGTGTTCAGCGCCACCACCCGCAACGACAAGGCCATGTACCTCATCCTGGCTGTGGTGATCCTGCTCGGGCTGTGGACCACGGTGCGGGTCAACGCCGTCGGCCCCGGCTACGACTACCGGGAGACCGTCTCGGTCTGGTTCCGGTCCCTGTTCCGGCTCGACCCGCAGGTGGAGCTCATGGCCGGGGTGCCGCTCGGGTTGCAGCTGCACATCGTCACCGCGTTCGTGCTGATCGCGGTGTGGCCGTTCACCCGGCTCATCCACGCGTTCAGCATGCCGATCGGCTACTTCACCCGGCCGTACGTGGTCTACCGCAGCCGCGACCCGCAGCCGGCGCGTACCCGTACCAGCGCCTGGGGTGACCGCCCGTGAACCAGCAGACCGGCATCGCACCGGGCGCGGTGCGGGCACTGACGCTCGCCACCGCCGGCTTCGCCATCAACTTCTGGGCCTGGGCGCTGATCGCGCCACTGGCACCGGGGCTCCGGGACGAGCTCAACCTGACCGTGGTCCAGCAGGCGGTGCTGGTGGCGCTGCCGGTGCTGGTCGGGTCGGTCGGCCGGATCCCGGTCGGGGCGCTCACCGACCGCTACGGCGGCCGGATCATGTTCCCGCTGGTCAGCATCGCCACCGCGGTGCCGGTGCTGGCGTTGACAGTGGCCGACACCTACGCGTTGCTGCTGGTGATCGGCTTCGTGCTCGGCATCGGCGGCACCGCGTTCGCCATCGGCATGCCGCTGCTGGCCGGCTGGTATCCGCCGGCACGGCGCGGCCTGGCGTTCGGCATCTACGGCGCCGGCATGGGCGGCACCGCGGCGGCCACCTTCAGCACCGTGCCGCTGGCCGACGCGTTCGGTCGCAACGCACCGTTCCTGTTGGTGGCCGCCGTGCTGGTCGGATACGCGGTGCTGGCGTGGCTGCTGCTGCGGGACGGACCTGCCCGCCGGATGGGCGGCTCGGCACTGCAGGCCAGCAAGGCGGCGGTGCGCCTGCCGATGACCTGGTTCCTGTCGATCCTGTACGCGGTCGGGTTCGGTGGTTTCGTCGCCTTCAGCGTCTATCTGCCGGCTTACCTGCGCATCGCCTACGACCTGCTGGACGCCGACGCGGGCGCCCGGACCGCCGGTTTCGTGCTGGTGGCCATCATCGCCCGTCCGCTGGGCGGCTGGCTGTCGGACCGCTACCACCCGGCGCACGTGCTCATCGCGGTGTTCACCGGCACAGCTCTGCTGGCGATCGTCGCCGCGTTCACCCCACCGTTGATCCCGGTCGGCACCATCGCCTTCCTCGGCATGGCCGCCGGGCTCGGCGCCGCCGCCGGCGGTGTGTTCGCGTTCGTCGGTAAGCTCGCCCCGCCCGACAAGGTCGGGTCGGTCACCGGCATCGTCGGCGCCGCCGGCGGGCTGGGGGGCTTCTTCCCGCCACTGATCATGGGCAGCGTGTACGCGATCGACGGCTCGTACGCGATCGGGCTGATGCTGCTGTCCAACGTGGCACTGGCCGCGGCGGTGTTCACCTGGTTGCGGCTGAGCCCGACCGCGCTCGCGCTGCGCGAGCGCGATGAACCGGATCCGGCCGCGGCAGCCGACGAGCGCTCGACCGACGCCGCCTCCGGGACCGCGCGGTAGCCCCAGCGCTGCCCCGGGCCTGGGTACGGAGTCACGGGACGGTGGCCGGGCGGTTCACTCGCCACGGCGCCCGGACGGGACCTCCGGCGGCCGGTCCGCGCCGCCACGGCCGCCCAGCTCGCGGCGCAGGGCGGCGATCTCGCCGCGCAGTGCCGCGAGCTGGGCGGCCACCGTCGGCTCGTCCGGTGACCCGGCCGGTGCGGCGTCGGCGCCCGCTGCTGCGGCTTCGGCGGCCTCGCGGGAGCGCACCGCGTCCATGGCGTTGACCACTACCGCCAGGAACAGGTTGAGCACCACGAACGTCGACACCAGGATGAAGATCAGGAAGAAGATCCAGGCCATCGGTTGCGCAGCCATCACCTCATTGGCCACCACGGTCCATCCCTCGGTGGTCATCACCTGGAACAGGGTCCACAGGGACTGCCCGAGGTCGCCGAAGTGCTGCGGCGAGGCCTCCCCGAACAGCTTGGTCGCCATCACCGCCGACACGTAGAGCATCAGCGCCAGCAGCCCGACGATGGAGCTGACACCTGGCATGGCCGCCAGCAGCGTGGCCACCACCCGGCGCATGCTCGGCACCACCGAGATCAGCCGCAGCAGCCGCAGCGCCCGCAGCGCCCGCAGCACCGCGAACGCCCCGGTGGCCGGCACCAGCGAGATCGACACCACAACCAGGTCGAAGCAGTTCCACGGGTCGCGGAAGAAGCGCAGCCGGTAGGCGTAGAACTTCAGGCACAGCTCGACCACGAAGATCGCCACGGCCACCCGGTCGGCGTATGAGATCAGCCCGCCGCTGCGCGCCACCAGTGCCGGCGAGGTTTCGGCGCCGAGCGTGACCGCGTTGACCAGGATGACGGCCATGATCGTGTGCTGGAACCGGCGCGACTCCACCAGGTCGTGGACCTTCTCCCGCAGCGACACCGCCACCCCCCCGTCTCCCGACTCGGACTCCCGGGCCGAGAAACTACCGTGACGTGGCGCGGCCGCGCCGGCGCGTGCCATGCTGCCACCGTGACCGTGGTTTCGGTGATCAACTACAAGGGTGGGGTCGGCAAGACCACGCTGACCGCGAACATCGGCGCCGAACTCGCCTACCGCGGCCGCAAGGTCCTGCTCATCGACCTGGACCCGCAGGGGAGCCTGACGTTCTCGTTCTACCACCCGGAGCGGTGGGAACGCGAGCTCGCCCACGACCGGACGATCCTGCAGTGGTTCGGCTCGGTGCTGTCGAGCGACCCGAGCGAGTTGCTGGACAAGTACATCCTGACGCCGCCCGCCGTCAATGAGCTGATCGCCGGCCAGGGCAGCGGCCGGCTGGACCTCATCGCCTCCCACCTCG
>SLSW01000037.1 GCA_007130245.1 Micromonosporaceae bacterium | reverse complement strand
GACCGGGGCGCCGGCCGCGGCGGAGGCGGACTCCGCCGGTGCCACAGCGGCGGCGGCCGGAGGCGAGCCTGCCGGGGGCGATGCGGACGGCGGTGAGGAGACAGCCGAGGCCCAGCGCTCCCGGCGCCGCGGACGCCGCGGCCGTGGCCGCGGCAAGGGGGCGACCCAGGACGACACCGCCCCGTCAGGTACCGATGCGGCCGAGGACACCGAACCAGCCGCGGCCGATGAGGACGATGGCGGCGAGGAGGAGACCTCTGACTCCGTGAAGCGCCGGCGGCGCCGGCGGCGGCGCAAGGGCGCGGTGGAAGCCGAACCGGCCGCCGAGGAAGGCGTGCACACGGTGGTCAAGGTCCGCGACCCGCGCGCCAACGAGGACGAGGTCCGGGGGGTCACCGGATCCACCCGGTTGGAGGCGAAGCGACAGCGCCGCCGCGGTGGGCGTGACCAGCGGCGCACCCGGACGTCGGTGCTGTCGGAGTCGGAGTTCCTGGCCCGGCGCGAGTCGGTGGAGCGGATGATGGTGATCCGTGAGCACGGCGGGCGCACCCAGGTCGGGGTTCTCGAGGACGGCGTGCTGGTGGAGCACTACGTGACCCGCGCGGCCGGCAGTTCTATCGCGGGCAGCGTTTACCTGGGCAAGGTCCAGAACGTGCTGCCGAGCATGGAGGCGGCGTTCGTCGACGTCGGGCGCGGCCGCAACGCGGTGCTGTACGCCGGCGAGGTCAACTGGGACGTCGCAGGGCTGGAAGGCAAGGCCCGCTCGATCGAGCAGGCGCTCAAGTCGGGCGACTCGGTGATGGTGCAGGTGACCAAGGACCCGGTGGGAAACAAGGGTGCCCGGTTGACCAGCAGCATCGCGCTGTCCGGCCGGCATCTGGTGTACGTGCCGTACGGCAACGCGTCCGGCATCAGCCGCAAGCTTCCCGACACCGAGCGGCGCCGGCTGCGCAACGCCCTGAAGAACCTGGTGCCCGAGGGTGCCGGCGTGATCGTGCGCACTGCCGCCGAGGGCACCAGCGAGGAGGAGTTGGCGCGCGACATCAAGCGGTTGCAGGCCCAGTGGGAGGAGATCCAGGCCAAGGCCGGCGAGGTGTCCGCCCCCGCGCTGCTCTACGCCGAGCCTGACCTGGTGGTGCGCGTGGTGCGGGACCTGTTCAACGAGGACTTCCGGGAGCTGGTGATCGAGGGGGACTCGGCGTACGAGACCGTCGAGACCTACCTGTCACACGTGTCGCCGGACCTGGTCGACCGGCTGCGGCGGCACACCGGCACCACCGACGTGTTCGCCGCGTACCGCGTCGAGGAACAGATCCTCAAGGGTCTCGACCGCAAGGTCTACCTGCCCTCGGGGGGGCACCTGGTGATCGACCGCACCGAGGCGATGACGGTCATCGACGTCAACACCGGCAAGTACACCGGCACCGGGGGCAACCTCGAGGAGACGGTCACCCGCAACAACCTGGAAGCGGCCGAGGAGATCGTCCGTCAGCTGCGGCTACGTGACATCGGCGGCATCATCGTGATCGACTTCATCGACATGGTGCTGGAGTCCAACCGCGAGCTGGTGCTGCGCCGCCTCACCGAGTGCCTGGGGCGGGACCGCACCAAGCACCAGGTCACGGAGATCACCTCGCTCGGTCTGGTCCAGATGACCCGCAAGCGGGTCGGCGCCGGGCTGCTGGAGGTGTTCAGCGAGACCTGTGAGTGCTGCAAGGGGCGCGGGGTGGTCGTCAATCTCGACCCGGCGCCACCGCAGCCGAAAGGCCGGGATGCGGCGGCCAAGGTCAAGGCGGTGGCTTCGGCCTCGTCCGGCGGCCCGCGGCGCGGACGCGGGCGTGGACAGTCCAGCCGGCAGGCCGGGAAGGTTGCTGAGGACGAGGGTGAGCCCGCGGCGGACCTCGAGCCAGAGGTCGAGGCGGTAACCGAGGCTGAGGCCGAGACTGCGGATGCGGCGCAGGCCGGGCCCGCAGCGGAGGTTCAGCCGGTGGACGAGCCGGCAGCGCCGGCCGCAGAAGGGACGCCGGGGACGCCGGACGCCCGGGACACCGCGCTGGCAGGACCCGGCGTGAGCGGGTCGGGGCAGGCGGTGCCGCTGCAGCTCGATGTGCCCGGCGGCGACGACCAGACCGGGTCGGACGACGACGGCTTGCCGGTGGTCGGGATGCTCCGGCGGTTCCGTCGCAGCGGGAATCGCCGTACGCGTCCCTGAGGCGGCGCTGACATCCCACCGACAATCCCCGGATCCTGGCATTTGGTATGAGCTTTGTCGCCGGGTACCGTCGCCAGAAGCCGGGTCACCGCTACACGGGGGAGAATCCATGCGACGCCGCCTAGTGGCTGCTGCTTTCGCCGGAGTCTTGGCCGCGGGCGTCGCCGCCTGCGGCAACGGCAACGGCAACGGCGATGAGGGCGCACCCGATCAGGCCGCCGGCGACAACACCGCCGAGGTGTGCATGCAGGCGGAGGCCGTGCAGATTCAGCACCTGCAGCAGCTGGACCAGGACCTGGCCGCGCTGGAGCAGCAGGATATGCCGGAGGAGGAGCTGGAACAGGCCGCGGTGGAGGCCAACCAGCAGGCGTTGCTCGGATGGTCCGACGGGGTGGCGGAGCAGGCCGAGCAGGCCGAGGATCCGCAGCTGTCCGAGGCGCTGAACGATCTGTCCGACGGGCTGGCGGACGTGGTGCCGCAGCTGACCGTCGAGAGCCTGCGCACCGGTGAGCTGCCGGGGGTCGAAGAGGTGGCCGAGCGCAACCAGACCGTCTTCGAGATCTGCGAGCCGGAAATGCCCGAGCAGCCGGGCGCGCCGGGCGGGCAGGACGGTCCGTAACCGAAACGACCGCCGCGTGCAGGCGCGCACGGTGTGGACGGTACGGGCCGGTGTGGGCGCGCGCACGGCGATGACGTAAGCTGGACGTTGGCGCACGGGCGTGCGCCATGATTGTGTGCGTCTGTGACCATCGCGGACGCCCCACCCGACCCAGCAGTGACAGGAGCCGTGCGCCATGTACGCGATCGTCAAGACCGGCGGCAAGCAGTACAAGGTCGCCGAGGGCGACGTGATCAACGTCGAGAAGATCGTCGGCGAGCCCGGCGACACGGTGACGCTGCCCGCGGTGCTGCTGGTCGATGGGGACACGGTGGTCACCGACTCGACGACGCTCGCGAAGGTTTCCGTGGCCGGCGAGCTGGTCGGGCACGACAAGGGTCCGAAGATCCGGATCCACAAGTTCAGGAACAAGACCGGCTACCACAAGCGCCAGGGCCACCGGCAGCGGCTGACCAGCGTCAAGGTGACCGGCATCTCGACCGGGAAGTAGGCGACAACGAGATGGCTCACAAGAAGGGTGCCTCCAGCTCGCGCAACGGCCGCGACTCGGCCGCCCAGCGGCTCGGGGTCAAGCGGTTCGCCGGGCAGCTCGTGAACGCCGGCGAGATCCTGGTCCGGCAGCGCGGCACCAAGTTCCACCCCGGCGACATGGTGGGCCGCGGCGGCGACGACACGTTGTTCGCGCTGGCCGACGGCACGGTCGAGTTCGCCACGCGGCGCGGCCGCAAGACCGTCAGCATCATCGCGAACGGCAACTGACGTCGCGACCGCGCGGGGGTGCCGACCGGCCGATAGCCGCGCGGTGTGCGGAAAGGACTGTCGGTGACCAGGTTCGTCGACCGGGTCCTGCTGCACCTGCAGGCTGGTGACGGTGGCAACGGTTGCGTGTCGGTGCACCGGGAGAAGTTCAAGCCGCTGGGCGGGCCTGACGGGGGCAACGGCGGCCACGGCGGTGGCATCGTGCTGGTGGTCGACCCCGGGGTGCACACCCTGCTCGACTTTCACTTCCGCCCACACGTGCGCGCCCCGCGTGGTGGCCACGGCGCCGGGTCGCACCGCAGCGGCGCCAAGGGCGAGGACCTCGTCCTGAAGGTGCCCGACGGCACCGTGGTGCAGACGCCGGACGGCGAGGTGCTCGCGGACCTGGTCGGCGCCGGCACCTCGTACCCGGTGGCCCGTGGTGGCCGCGGCGGTCGCGGCAACGCCGCCCTGGCCAACACCCGGCGCAAGGCGCCCGGCTTCGCCGAGCTAGGCGAGCCGGGGGAGCGGCGCGACGTGGTGCTGGAGCTCAAGAGCGTCGCCGACGTCGGTCTGGTCGGGTTCCCGTCGGCGGGTAAGTCCTCGTTGATCTCGGTGCTGTCGGCGGCCCGGCCGAAGGTCGCCGACTATCCGTTCACCACGCTGGTGCCGCACCTGGGGGTGGTGCGCGCCGACGACACTACCTTCACTGTGGCGGACGTGCCGGGCCTGATCCCGGGGGCGGCCACCGGCAAGGGGCTCGGCCTGCAGTTCCTGCGCCACATCGAACGGTGCGCGGTGCTGGTGCACGTGGTGGACACCGCCACCATGGAACCCGGACGGGACCCGATCAGCGACATCGACGCGATCGAGGCGGAACTGGCCGCCTACGGAGGGCTGGCCGACCGGCCCCGGCTGGTGGCACTGAACAAGATCGACGTGCCGGACGGGCGCGAGTTGGCCGACCTGGTCCGCCCCGACCTGGCCGCGCGGGGCCTGCGCGTGCACGAGGTGAGCGCGGCCACCCGTGAGGGCCTGCGGGAGCTGACCTTCGCGATCGGTCAGCTGGTGGAGGCCGCGCGGGCCGCCCGGCCGCCGGCCGAGCCGACCCGGATCGTGCTGCGGCCCGAGCCGGTCGACGACAGCGGCTTCACGGTCGACGCGGCCGATGACGGCGCGTTCGTGGTGCGCGGTGCCCGCCCGGAGCGGTGGGTGCGCCAGACCAACTTCGACAACGACGAGGCGGTCGGCTACCTCGCCGACCGGCTGGCCCGGATCGGCGTCGAGGACGCGCTGGCGAAAGCGGGCGCCGAACCGGGCTGCACCGTGCGGATCGCCGACCGCGAGTTCGACTGGCAGCCGAGCGTGTACGCCGGGGCCGAACACGTGTCCCGGGTGCGCGGCGGCGATGAACGGCTGGAGGAGCCTACCCGGCAGACGGCGGCCGAGCGGCTGGCGGCGAAGAAGGCGCGGAGGCAGCGCCCACCCGACGAGGACGGTGAGCCACGCACGGGCGGGCCACCGACGGATGGTCACTCAGCGTGACGGGAGTGCGAGCGGGGCGCGAGTGTGCGACGATGACCTGCCATGACGACCCCCGTTCTCGACACCCCCGAAGCCATCCGGGAGCACCTCGAGATCGCGCTCGACCCGGAGGACCGCAACCAGCGCGGTGTACGGTTCGTGCTCTGCGATGCCGACAACCGCGTCATGGTGCACTGTCCAGTCGACGATGTGCCGGAGGAGGTCGACCCGGACGACTGCGCCCAGTTCATCTCCGTGTTCGCCTCGGCGCTGGCCGAGGGTGACGAGGCCGGTGGCATCCTGGTCGCGCTGACCCGCCCGGGTGGATCGACGGTCACCGACACCGACCGGCAGTGGTTCCGCGCCACCCACGAGGTGTGCGCCCACAACGGCGTACGGGTGCTCGGCGTGCACCTGCTGACCCCGTGCGCGCACCGGGAGATCCACCCCGACGACGCCATCTGACCACCCCCTCCTTCCGCGATCTTGGAAGCGTAGCGCCCCTATGGGGGCCACCGGCGACCAAGATCGCATCGGCCGGGGGGCGGTCAGAGCAGGCCAATGGCGCGGCGCGCGCGTGCCACGGTGGCGCCGGCACGCTCGCGGGCGTTCGCCGCACCCGCGGCGAGCACCTCCTGCACCTGTCCGGGTTCCCGCGCGAGCGCGCGGTGGCGTCGCTGGAGGGGGGCGAGAGTGTCGATCACCGCTTCCGCCACGGCCGACTTCAGCTGCCCGTACGAGGTGATGCCATGCCCGGTCTGGCGCGGGTCCGCGCCGGTGCAGGCGGCCAGGATCTCCATCAGGTTGGACACGCCCGGCTTGCGGTCCGGGTCGTAGCACACCTCGCCGTCGCTGTCGGTGACCGCCCGCTTCACCTTGCGCCGCACCGCGTCGGGCGGGTCGAGCAGGTAGATCACCCCGGCGCCGTCGGCGGCCGACTTCTCCATCTTGACCGCCGGGTCGGCCAGGTCCATGATCCGCGCGGCGAACGGCGGGTTCACCCCGCGGGGGACGGTGAACGTGTCGCCGTACCGGTTGTTGAACCGCTCCGCCACGCCGCGGGCCAGTTCCAGGTGCTGGCGCTGGTCGTCGCCGACCGGCACCTCGTCGGTGTCGTGCAGCAGGATGTCGGCGGTCATCAGCACCGGATAGGTGAGCAGGCTCAGGCGCACGTGGCGCTGCCCGTCGGCCTTCTGCTTGAACTGGATCATCCGCTGCGCCTCGCCGTATCCGGTGGTGCACTCCAGCAGGTAGTGCAGTTCGGTGTGTTCCGGGACCTGCGACTGCACGAACAGCGTGGTCCGCCGCGGGTCCACCCCGACGGCGAGCAGCACGGTGGCCTGCTCCAGGGTCAGCGCCCGCACCTCGTGCGGGCGGTGCTCGACGGTGAGCGCGTGCAGGTCCACCACGGCCACCACGCCGTGGGTGGCGCCCGTGGCGGGATCGGTCTGGGCCTCGACCATCGGCCGGATCGCCCCCAGGTAGTTGCCCAGGTGCAAGGGGCCGGTGGGTTTGATGCCGGTCAGCCGCCGCACGGGCGGCGGCACCGCGGGTGATGATGCGGTGCAGACGGCGGGGTCGGTGATGGTGGGTGACACGATGGTGGCTCCTTCAGAGATTAGAAGCCGCCCGAGCGCCGGGCCCACCGTGCCCGCGTACGCGAAACGGCCGCCCGGATCGGGCGGCCGCGGTTGTCAGGAACGCGGATGAGGTGACCGCCCGTCAGGGCGCCCACCAGCCGTTCTGGTTCGGCATGCTCCGCATGTGCTCACTGTAGCAAACCGGCGCGCTTGCGCCGGCCACCGGTGTGATACCGGAGGCCGTCTGGTCCGAGGTGGATGAATGGGTGCGGCAGTGGCGGCAGCGGCTGACCAGCGAGGCGCCCGCGACGTGGGGGGAGGCGCTCGGTGTCGACCTG
>SLSW01000010.1 GCA_007130245.1 Micromonosporaceae bacterium | reverse complement strand
TGCCGCCTCCAGCAGCTCGAACAGCGCGCCGGTGTGGTCGCGGTCCGGGTGGGTCAACCAGATCCACCGCACGTCGGCCGGATCCACGACCGAGCCGAGCGCGTCCATGAAACCGCGGCCGGGCAGGCTGAGGCCGGTGTCGACCACGACCGGTTCCGCGGCGTGCAGGACGAACGAGTTGACCGGCAGGAAGCCGATGCCGGGCACGGGCACCATGTCGCTCAAAACGGTGATGTCGGGTGAGATTCGTCGGGTCTGCATAGTGGAATTCCTTGGCGCTAGAAGGGTACGAGGTTGGTGAGCAGTCCGGTGCCGGAGCTGCGACCGGACATGATGCGGCAGTACTCCACCGCGTCGATGGTGATCTCCTCGCCGCCGTGACCGTGATTGAAGCTGCCACCGGCGGGTCCGAGCAGGGTGAGCCGGTAGGGCTGGCCGTGCCGGCGGGTCCACTCCGCCACCACGTCGGCGACCAGCCGCCCGTCGTGTGCGGCGGTCAGCACCGGGTCACGGCCGGTGGCCCGGCAGATGTCGACCCGGTGCATCCAGGTGTCGCGGGTGAGGATCGTGTCGTACAGATAGCCGAGCCGCCACGTCTCCTTGACGCCCTGGTGCACGTGCGTGAGCGGCAGCAGCCGCAGCGGTGCCCGCAGGCGGGTCCGGCGCCCGCGGGCGGCCCGGGGGGCCATCGTGGCCATGCGGTCGAGCAGCTCCGGCACGGTCAGGTGTGCCCGCTCGGCGACCTGGACCTCGGTGATGCCGTCGATGAGCGGCCGGCCGCGCGCCGCCCTGGTCCCCTGCCGGGCGGTGTGCACGAAGTCCCGGATCGAGGCCGCGAACTCCATCATGCCCAGCACGTGCCCACTCATGGCGCGCACGTCCCATCCCGGGCACTCGGTCGGGGCGGACCACTCGTCCGGCGTCAGCGACCGGGCCAGGTCGAGGAACCGGCCGTACTCGGTCTCGGCCAGCGCCGCCGCCTCCCGGCGGTCGAGCGGGCGAAGCTGCGGAACGTGGTTGTTCATGGTGTCAGTCACTGCCTTCTCTCCCTTCTGTTGCCCTGGTCGCGTGCCGGTAGCACGTAGGCGTAGAACATCTCGGTCGCGGGGTCGACCAACCGGGTCCAGCGGTCGCCGCCGGGCTCGTTGGCGAACTGCTGGCTGATCAGGCCGGCGCCGAGCGCGGTGAACAGGTCCAGCGCCCCGGGGTCGGAGATGCCGAGCCGGGACAGCTCCGCCCGCGCGATCTCCAGCGCCTTGACGGCGGGCGCGTACGACTCGGGCGAGGGTTCGAAGCCGGGAATGGTGCGCTGGAACAGCAACTGGTAGCGCACCGGGTCGGCGGTGGCGAAGTCGACGTAGAACCGCATGCCGTTCTTGAGATCGGTCAGCGGGTCACCGGTCGGTGTGAGCGCCTCGACCCCTGCCAGGAAGTCGCGGGCGCCCTCGGCGAACATCGCATCGTAGATCGCGTTCTTGGAGTCGAAGTACGAGTACAGCGACGGCGCCCGCATCCCGACCCGAGCGGCCACGTCGCGCAGCGTGATCCCGGCAAGGCCACTTTCGCGGGCGATCTCCCACGCCGCGTCGATGATCTCCGCGCGAGTGCGCGAACGCTGTTCGGCACGCCTGTTTCTGGTCGGTTGATCTAACATAGTTAGGAGACTTGCACAGCGTTAAGCGCACTGTCAAGGGGGCCGGGTCTTTGATCTCGTGGCTGACGGGTACGCAGCAGAGCCGGTTCGCGAAGAAGCGCCAGCTTTGGGGCTAGTGTTGCGCCGTTTTAACACACTGCCAGGCTGTGAGCGCCAACGTGGCCGACCCCACCTATCAGGTACGGTTCGGACTGACCCGGCAAGTGGTTAGCGCCGTTGTCCCTGGTCTTCGTGGTCGGCGGGGTGGCCATGTTCCTCGACGGTGAGACCTGGATGGGTGGGTTCGTGGCGGCGTTCTTCAGCCTCGGGCTCGTGATGCCGGTGATACACCTAGCTAGCCGCCGGGTGGCGCTCCGGGTCGGAGCGGAGGGCGTCAGCCTCACTCTGTCACCGCCCTGGTCCGAGCGGCATACCGCGGTGGTGCCATGGTCCGACATTGAACGCATCGTGCTGTGGCGGCAGCCCGCCGGGCGCACCTCAATCCGCTACATCGGGCTGGAGCGGCGCCCGGGTGCGCCATCCTTGCCTGGCTCGGCAAGCGGGAGGCTGAGCGGCGTGGTTCGCTGGGTGGTACCGGAGACGGTGCCGACCCAGGTCGCCGCCGACAGCCGGCCGATCACCGGCTGGCGGCTGGACCGGCGCCGGCTGGAAGCGGCGGTGGCGGCATTCGCGCCGCACGTTCCGATCGTCGACCTAGACTGAGGGTCCCCAAAAAGAGCGGCGCCTAGTCGGCCACCCGGACCAGGTGGGCGGTGACGGTGTCAAAATCGGCCGTGGCATCGATGATCAGGCCCGCGTGGCGCGCCAGGTGGTGCTGCCACTGGTCGAAGGTGGCGTGCAGGTACTCCCGGCTCTGTCCGGCCCGGCCGAAGTCGTTGCCGCGGGCCGGGTCGTTCAACCGGCGCACCATCGTGTGAAGGTCAAGGTGCAGCAGCACCGTCAGATCGAACCGGTCGGCGAGGTCGGGCGCGTTGTCCGCGCTGCCGCACAGGAACAGCACCCGGGCACCGGCGATTCGCCGGTCGTCGATCAGCGCGTCCAGCGTGCCGGGATCCCACACCCAGCGGTGCGCCGCCAGCCAGTCCCGGTCGGGGTGGTCGGGCCGCGGGACCGGGCGGCCGCTCACGTCGACCCACCGGCACAGCCCGGTAGCGCCGTCGGTGCTCACGGCGTGGTGGCCGCGGGCGGCCAGCCGGCGGCTCACGGCCGACTTGCCGGCACCGCTGACCCCGGTCACCCAGACGGTCCGCATCAGGGCGCGACCTCGACATCCGGCCCCTGCGCGCGGGAAGCTCGCGCAGCACCCACGCGATCATGGTCGCGACGTGATCGGCTTCGGCCTCCGGCGCGAGCCGCCAGGTACTGCCGCTCGGGCAGGCTGAGCGTGCGACGGGCGGCCCGCCGGTAGTGGTCACGCGCCGCCTCGTGCTCGCCGGCCAGGTCCAGCAGGTGCGCCCGTACCGCCTCCAGCCGGTGGTGCTCTGCCAGGGCCGGGTCGTGCTCCGCGGCGGCGAGCCGCTCCAGCCCGATCCGGGCCCCGTGCACCATCGCGAGCGCGACGATGCGGTTGAGGGTGACCATCGGACCGGGCGCCAGGCGGTCGAGGACGTCGTAGAGGCCGAGGACCTGCGGCCAGTCGGTGTCCTCGGCCCGCGCCGCCTCATCGTGCACCGCCGCGATCGCCGCCTGCACCTGGAACGGGCCGAGCGCCGCGTGCGGGAGCGTGTTGCTGATCAGGGCGACTCCTTCGGCGATGGCGGCGCGATCCCACCGGCGCCGGTCCTGCTCGGCCAACGGGATGAGCTGGCCGTCCGGGCCGGCGCGGGCCGGGCGACGGGCGTCGGTGAGCAGCATCAACGCCAGCAGCCCGGCCACTTCGCCGTCGCCTGGCGCCAGTCGGCGCAGCTGCCGGGTCAGGCGGATCGCCTCCCTGGCCAGCTCTACCCGCTGCAGCGCGGGGCCGGAACTCGCCGTGTGGCCCTCGTTGAAGATCAGGTACAGCACGTGCCGCACCGACACCATCCGCTGCGGGAGCTCGTCCGGCGGCGGCATCCGGAACTCGGCGCCGTGGGCGCGGATACGCTGCTTCGCCCGGCTGATCCGCTGCCCGACGGTCGACACCGGCACCAGCAGCGCCCGGGCGATCTCGGCGGTGGTCAACCCGCCGACCGCCCGCAGGGTCAGTGCCACCTGGGAGATCGGGTTGAGTGAGGGGTGGCAGCACATCAGGAGCAGGGCAAGGGTGTCGTCGGTGCCCGGCACCGGCGCCGGCTCGGGTGGGGCCAGCGCCGCCGCGGCCTGCTCCCGTCGGCGCCGCGCGATCTCGCCGCGGGCGGTCTCCACCCACCGCCTGGCGGCGACCCTGACCAGCCAGCCCGTCGGGTTGTCCGGCACACCGTCGCGCGGCCACTGCTGTGAAGCCGCCAGCAGTGCCTCCTGCACCGCGTCCTCACAGGCGTCGAAGCCGCCGTAACGGCGTACCAGTACTCCGAGGGCCTGCGGCGCCGCACTCCGTATGGCGTGCTCGACCTCGGCGGTCACAGGTAGGGTCACAGATCCAGTCCGGACAGATCCAGCACCGGCCGCACCTCCACCCCGGTGTAGACCGCGTCCGGCACCCGCGCGGCGATCTCCAGTGCGCGCTCCCGGCTGTCGCAGTCGACCAGGTAGAAGCCGGCCAGGTGCTCCTTGGACTCGGCGAACGGCCCGTCGGAGGTGATCGTGCGGCCGTCGCGCACTGACACCCGCGTCGAGTGCGACGGGTCCGGCAACCCCTCCCCCGCGACCAGCTCCCCGGAGGCCACGAGTTCTTCGGTCAGTGCCAGGTGGGCCCGGCCGAACTCGAACCGCTCGGCGTCGGAGAATTCCTCCCACAGGTTCCGCACCGACGGGTTGCTATGGATCATGATCAGATACTTCACCGCTGCCTCCCGCGGCTCGCTACCGACATTCTCTCACCGTGGTGTCGAAGCCGGGCGCGCTGCTTCGACACCGCGCTAAACACGGAGGAGGTCGGCATGACCAGGATCATGAACGCGCAGCGCCAGGACGAGGCCCGGATCCGGGACCTGATCGCTGGATGGGAGGAGGCGATGCGGAATCGGGACGCCGAGCGGGTGGTCACCCACTTCGCCCCCGGGGCCATGGTCTTCGACATGGCACCGCCGTTGCGGCAGGACGCCGCCGTCGTCACCGACGTGGCTCCGGTCCGGCAGTGGTTCGCGCAGTTCGACGACACGTTCGACTTCGAGGTCCGCGACCTGGCTGTGACCGTCGGGGCGCACGTCGCCTACGCGCACAGCCTCAACCGCATGGGTACCACGACGGACGCGCCGGAGCAGTTCCAGCTGTGGTTCCGCGCCACGTACGGCCTGCGGAAGCTGGGCGACGAGTGGCTCATCACCCACCTGCATGAATCGACACCGTTCTACATGGAGGCGCCGTTCACAGCCGCCGTCGACCTCAAGCCCTGAGCTCAGCTCGCCCAGGTGAGGTACGCTCACCGGCCATGCGGAAGCTCGAGGTGCGCCGGCACTCGCTGACGAAGAAAGGGCCCATGCGCGGACGGGGTTCGCACCTGTCCGGCGACGGGGTAGCACTCGCCCGCGCCGTCGGCGCCCTGATCGGACCGGTCGACCACGTGCTGGTGGGGCCACTGCCGCGGCATCTGGAGACGGCGATCGCCATGGGGTACGCGGTGGATGATGTCGTGGAGTGGCCATCGGGCTATGTGCCCGGCGTGGTGGAGCACCACGACCAGTGGCGGTGGCCGGCACCGTTCGCGCGGTACGCCGAGCTGATCCGCGTCCAGCCGGCCCTGGCCGACGTGGCAGATGCGCATCGTCGGTTGTGGACGAGGGCGGTGCAGGCGGTACCCGAGGGCGGCACTGCGCTTGTCATATCCTCCGGCGGAGCGGTCGAGCCGGCGTTGGTGGCGTGCGTACCGGAGGCTGACCATGCCAGCTGGGGTGCGCCCTTCAGCCACTGCGATGGCGCGCGACTCAGCTACGCGGCGGGCCGATTCGTCGATGTCGCCTTGGATCGCGTAGCCGACCAGAGCGCCGACAGGTCATAAGCGCCGAACGCTCAGGGACCCGGGCCGGACAGCTGGCGGGGATCGAGCAGGGGCGGATCAGGCTTGGTCAGGTATTGCATACCGCGACGGGTGGTCCACACGAAGGCATCGCCCGGGTCGAGTTGCCAGACGGTGGCACCGGACTCGTGCTTGAGCCGATGATGGCGCCGGCAGCTGGGACCCAGGTTGCCTTCGGTGGACCCGCCACCCTTGGCCCAGTCGATCGTATGATCCAGGTCGCAGCCGCGGGCGGGGATGCGGCACCCCGGCGCCGTGCAGGTGCGGTTGCGTGCACGGACGAGGGCGGAGACCGCGGCGGTGGGCCGGCGCCCGCAACGGCGCGGCTCGGCCGGTGCGGGACGGCGGCTGTCGGCAGGACGGGCCCCGACCAGCCCGTGGTGCTCGAGCTCGCCGAGCCGGTTGTAGGCGCTGAACCGCCACTGCGCGTCGCGCTGCCCGGCGGCGATGTGGCGGGCGATGTCGGCGTGGACCGGTCCCCAGCCGACCAGCTCGCCGGGCAGATGGTCCTGGCCGGTAGCGGTCGACATCGGCAACAGCAGCTCCACCACACCACGCCGCGGCCCGGGCAGCGCTCCCGCCGGCCGCTCGGTAGCAGCGCCACGTGCGCGGGCTGGAGCAGAGGCGGGGTGCGCCAGGTCCGGCCGCCCACGGTGACCGGCTGCCGCCACGGCGAGATCGTCGACCCAGCGTCCCGGCCAGTCCGGTGGCCACTGGTCGCTGCCATCGAAGCCGCGACCGGCATCGTCGAAGCTGTCCGCCGGCTCGCCCGCCGGGTGCGGCCACACCTGGTCGGCGGTCAGCCGGTCGTCCGGCGCCACCGGCCACGCCGGATCCCAGCCGGTCGGCTGGGCGACGGTGACGGCAGGCCGCTGATCGCGCTGCGCGGGTGGTGGGCCGTCGGGGTCGCCGTCCCACGGGTGACCGTCGGCTTCGGGTAGCCCTGCCAGATGGCGTCGGACCGGCTCGCCGACCGCCACTCCTTCGCCGACCAGCAGATCCAGCAACGCGTCTGCCCGCAGTTGGTCCATCGTCCGGTCGTCACCGGCGGCCCGGGCCGCCCGTGCGATCGCGGTCAGCCGTTCCCAGGCCGCCGCGGCGTCCTGTGGCGGCAGACTGCGACCCCACACCTCGCCGGTGCCGTCCGGATTCGGGAACGACTCGACGCGCCGGGTGCGCAACGCCTTGGCACAGCGACGCCGGGCCGCCTCCGGATCAACGGCCAGCACCAGTTGCCGGAGCTTCGCCCGCAACTGCCCGGTGGTCCATCCGGCTGCCCGCTCGAGCACGGAGTCCACCAGGCGCCGGGCGGTGTCCACGTCGTCGAGCCAACTGGCCAGCTCGCAGATCACCAGCACCTTGGGCATGTC
>SLSW01000133.1 GCA_007130245.1 Micromonosporaceae bacterium | reverse complement strand
GATGTGCAGGGCGTACGGTTCGGCAGCGCGCTCCGGTGGGTCAGTCAGGCCGCCGGCGCGCCACCACCAGAACGCCAGCTCGCCGGTGGCCCACGCCTGGTCGGCCTCGAGCGCCAGCTGGTATGTGTCCGCCACCAGATCCGGGATACGGGCAGCCCGCCCGGCATGCCACGCGGACTCGGCCCGACTGGCCGCCACTGGCCACAACCGCGCTAGGTCGCCGCTGCTCGTGGCCGCCTCCCACGCCTCGGCCAGCAGCGCCCGGTGCGGGTCGCCGCGTCGCACCGCCAGCCGCGCCCGCAGGCGGTGGGCGATGCGGCCTGCGGGCGGATAAGCCCCAGGGGTGGTCAGCTCCTCGATGATCTCGGTGGCCTCGGGCCAGCGCCCCTGCTCGAAGTGCGACTCGGCCAGGCCGGCACGGTAGAAGTCGCGGGCGGTGTCGAGGTCGTGCTCCACGCACCAACCGACCGCCTCGGCCAGCCACCGGTCCGCGGTCGGATAGCGGCGCACCGCTAGCGCGCCCACCCCGAGCGCCCCGACCGCGAGCGTGACGGTGGCTGCCCGACCGCTGGCGTGTGCCGCTTCCACGGCCCGCACCAGTGCCGATTCCGCCTCGGCCGGCGCGGCCTCCCACCGCACGCTGCCGCTGGCGACCAGCGCGACCGCAAGCGCCTGGTGATCACCGAACCGCTCGGCCAGGACAGCGGCCCGCGCGCCGAGGGTCTGGGCGGCAGCCCGGTCGTGTTGCACCATGTGCAGGTATGCGGCGTGGGCGTAGGCGCTGGCCACCGCCGCGCTGGCGGGCAGACCCTCAACCAGGGCCAGGGCCTCGGCGGCCTGCGCATACGCCTCCTTGCTGCGTCCGATGGCATACAACAGGCCGGCCCGGCGCACCAGCGCCCGGGCGCCAGAGTCGGCTTGGCCGAGGGCCTGCCGGTCGAGGGCGATCTGCTCCAGCACGTCGATGGCATCGGCCAGCCGGCCGGTGGCGCTGCACTCCTCGGCGTAACCTTCCAGCACCTCCACCCGCCCGTCCGGCGGCAGCGCGTCAAGGTGCGGCAGTGCCGTCTGGAAATGCGTCACCGCCTCCCGGTGCGCGCCGAACCGGGACGCCCGCGCCGCCGCGGCCGGGGCGTGTCGCAGCACTGCGTCGCGGTCACCCGCCTGCGAGGCGTGGAAGGCCATGCGGGCCGGGTCGCTCGATGGCTGCGCCGCCAGTTGCCGCAGGACCGCCCGGTGCAGCCCTGGGCTGCGGGTCGCCGGTACGGCTTGCGCCACCGCCTGCCGGGCCAGCTCGTGGCGGAAACTGACCATATCCCCGGTTACCTGCAGCAGGCCGGCGTGGATGCCATCTTCGACCCCGGCCAGGTGCTCGGCGCCGCACACCGCCGCCACCAGCGGCAACTCCGCCCCGCCCGGCACGACCGCTACCACCTCCAGCACCTCCCGGGCGCGCCGGCTCAGCGGTGCGGCGCGCGCGAGCACGGCGTCGCACACTGTGGCCGGCACGGTGTCCGGCGCGGCGGCCAGCAACTCGGTGACGAAGAACGGGTTGCCGCCGGTGACCCGGTAGACGTACGCCGGGTCCACCGGCCGACCCTCGGCCAGGGCAGCGGTGGCGGAGCAGGACAGCCGTGCGAGCCTGAGTCGCCGCACGTGGGACAGACCGGCCAGGTGGCCGAGCAGACGGCGCAGCGGATGCGCGGGCCCGACCTCGTCGTCGCGGTAGGCGACCACGACCACCGCGTGCGTGCCGACGATGCGCCGTCCCAGGTACCGCAGCAGATCGAGGGTCGCCTCGTCGGCCCAGTGGACGTCGTCGACGACGACCACCACCGGCTGCAGCGGTGACACCAGCGCGTCCAGCACCCCGGCGAACAGCTGGTGCCGAGGCTGGTCTCCGACCAGCAGGTCGGCCACCTCATCGTGGTCGCGCGCGATGTCGCGCAGCGGAGCCAGCGGGCTGGGAGTCGCCAGCGCGTCACACGTTCCCCTCCAGATCCGGGCCCGGTCGCGGTGACGGTCGCAGAACGATCTGGCCACCGAGGTCTTGCCGACACCGGCCTCACCGGCCAGCAGCACCAGCCGGCCGGCACCACCGGCGGCGTCGGCGAGGCAGCCGTCGAGCGTGGCCGACTCCTCGCCACGCTCCAGCAGCTCCATGCCCGGATCGTACGGAGCCCGCGGCGCCCGGCAGATCCTGCGACAGGCCGCGCGGTGGCGCCGGTACGACGAAATATGGCTAACGAATGGCCATGTGCCGACCTTGCCGCCGCGGTGAGGCTGGATGCCGACCAGCGGCGACGTGCGCACGGAGGGGGCGGCGGTGGAGCGGGGTGGATCGGCGGATCGGGCGGTGCTCCTGCTGGTGCAGCGTGTTCTCAGCGACCGCGCGGAGGCCGCCGCGTACGCCGCCGACCCGGCAGGGTTTGTCGAGGCGGCGGGCATCGCCGTCGACGCGCTGACCGACGCCGAGGTGGCCCGGCTGGTCCGGCGGGCTTGCGGGCAGGTGCGGCTGCCGCCGCGGATCACCACCCACGCCCACACCGACGGCGCCGGTGGGCACCTGCCGCCGCCGGCCGAGGGGCTGTCGGGCCACCCGCCGGCCGAGCGGTTGACGCACTACCTGCTCTACCTGCTCCGCGTCTGGTACCAGGGCGACCACTACATCACGCAGCTTCTGACCCGCCACGTCCCGTCACCGGCGCTACCGCCGGCCGGAGCTCCTCAGCCGGTGAGCAGCGGCAGGTCCGGGTCGTAGCGTCAGTCAACGGTCGCGCGCCGCGGGTGTGGCGCGGCGGGCTGCGTAACGCGGCCACCCACTGTCTCGACGTGCGTGGGACCCCACATTGGAGAGCTTCGTAGCCTGGCCGCGGTGCGCTGACAGCTGTCCCGGTTCATCCACTCTGCTACCGTGCGATCCATCACCACCGATCTGGAGGAGGCGGGGATGGCATCACGGCCGGGAGCGGTACGGGCCGCGGTGCTCCTGATGTACCTCGTGGCGCTCGGATACCTGGTCGACGCGGGCATGTTGCTCGCCGGGGCGGGCGCCTACCCGGAACAGTTCCGGCAGGCGGCCGCACAGTCGGGTGTGGATCCCCGTGCGGTGGAGTTCGTCGGTCCGATGCTCGGTGCGATGCCGTACGGGGCGGTGGCCATATCGGCGGCGGCGGCGGCGTTCCTCATCGTGGTGGCGAGGTCGGTGCGGGCCGGCCACGAGGCCGGTCGCGTCCTGGCGTGGGTCGGCGGCGGTCTCGGACTGCTGTGCAGCGGCTGCGCCCTGGCTGCGGCCCGTACACCGGCGTTCAGCGGGGTGCTCGCGATGAACGCCTACAGCGGCGACGAGTCGGGAACGTACTTCTTCGAGCAGCGGCTCCCGCACGGTTATCCGCTGGTGCACCAGTACGTCAGCGCCGGCATCGCGGGCTTGGCCATGATCGCCCTCGTGCTGGTCATCGTGCTGCTGGCGCTGCCGTCGGCCAACTGGTACTTCCGTGGTCAGCTACGGCGCGCCGACGTCTGGCCGCATCCCATCGGTGACGGCGCTGCCCATGGCCCGGGCCCCGCGCCGGGCGCGACATCCAACTCCGGTGCGGCACCGGGTTCCGGCCCGGCGGCGCGGTCCGGCCACGTGGGGGTGGGCGGACCGGTGAGCGGTGAGGCGAACCAGGTCACCGAGGCGTTACGCAAGCGCGAGCTGGCACTGCTGGTGCGCCGGCACCAGCGCGGGGAGCTGACCGACGAGGAGTTCGAAACAGCCCGACGCCGCCTGCTCGACCAGCCGTAGACGATCCGTCCGGACCCGCCGTGGTGACCCGCCGCTAGGCTGAACCCAGCTTGGCGGAGAGGGCGCGCAGGATGACGTACGGGTGGCTGATACCGATCGCGATCGTGTTCATCATCTTCGGCCTGCCGTTGGTCTTTCGCTCGATCGAGAACCGGCGCAAGTTCCTGCTCGACCTGAGGAAGGAGGAGCGGCTGATCGCGGAGGCGAAGGCCAAGGAGCTGGAGCTGGAGCACAAGCGCCGGGAGCTGGAGTACCGCGAGGCGCTGCTGGAGCTGGAGCAGTTCGACCGCCGCAGTGGCCGGCCACCGTCGCGCCAAGATCCGCTGGACGACGAGGGTGAGGGCGACGGCGGTGGCGGCCCCGGACCTACCGGTCCGCCCCCGGCGTGACGGGGGCGGGCCGGGGTGCCGGCACCCCGGTCGGGACATCCACCGGTTGTGGTGCCTCCCGGAACACGTCCACCTCGACCACTTCGTGGACCCCGGACACGCTCCAGGCGGCGAAGCCTGCCGCCACACAGCCGAGGCAGAACACCGCCACGACCGTGACCCCGACCGCGATCCACACACCGGCACGGCTCCGACGGCCGGACTCGCCGCGGCCCGCTACCGGTATCTCGCCGTGCCTGGCCTCGGCAGCGATCGTGGCCGGGTCACCGAGACGCTCCAGGATGGTGCGCACACCCGCCTCGGTCTCGACCGCCAGATCCGCGCGGGCGACGGCGACGTGTTCGCGCAGGTCGGCCACCAGCTCGGCGCGCCGGTCGGTCGGCAGGTCCGCGGCCGCCTGCGCGACCCGGTCGAGCCACTCGTCGACCAGTCGGTCGAGTGAGCTGTCGGTCATCGGATCTCCGTTCCTACGATGAGGTCCACGGCGTCCCGGAACGCCACCCACTCGGCGCGGAAGTGCTCCAGCGCCGCGTGACCGTCCCGGGTCAGGGTGTAGTAGCGCCGGGGCGGGCCGGCGGGTGACTCCTGCCAGCTCGTCGCCACCCAGCCGGACCGGCGCAGCCGCGAGAGCAGCGGATACAGCGTGCCCTCGGTGGTGGCCAGGGCGCCGGCGGCGCCGAGTTCCTGCGCCAGCCCCACCCCGTAGCGCGGATGGTCGTCCAGCAGCGCCAGCACGCAGAACTCGAGCGTGCCGCGTCGCAGTGAGCTCGCCAGCCCGAGGGTTTCGGTCATGCGGTACATGGTACCTTGCGCTGCAAGGTAGTCACAGCCGGATTGCTCCCACAACCGCCGGACAGCTACGGCGGGTGCGGTGCGGGCCGCATGATGGGGAGATGGAGGTTCGACCCGCGACCCGCGACGACTGGCAGGGGATCCGGCCGGTGTGGCACGCCGTCGTCGCCGCCGGTGAGACCTACTGCTTTCCGCCGGAGACCGACGAGGCGACCGCGCGTGAGCTCTGGATGCAGCCGGAGCCGGCGGAGGTGTACGTGGCCACCGAGGGCGACCGGATCATCGGCACCGCGCTGCTGCGACCCAACCTGGCAGGCCCCGGGGACCACGTGGCCACCGCGGCGTTCATGGTCGACCCCGCCGCCGGGGGGCGCGGCACCGGGCGGGCGCTGGCCGAGCACCTGCTGGAGCGCGCGCGGGCGAGGGGTTACCAGGCGATGCAGCTGAACACGGTGGTGCGCACCAACACCGGGGCACTGGTGCTGTGGCGCTCACTGGGTTTCAACGTGGTCGGCACCGTGCCGAGGGCCTTCCGGCACCCGCAGCACGGTCCGGTCGACCTGCACATCATGCACCGGCCCCTCACCTGAAGAGGGCAGGGAGGAGGTCGAGCGGGTTGCGCTCATGATGATCCGTGCCGCTGCTCCGGCCCCGGATCGTCGCCGGTGACCGGATCATCGGACGGATCTGGTGCCGGGGTGTCGCGGAGCCCGCCCGGCCGGCCCTGCCTGAGCACGGTCAGGCTCACCACCCGCCGCGTCCACGGCACCGCCCGGATGGTGGCCACATCTCGATCCTGCACCCGGGCGATGCCGCCCGGCAACGCCCAGGCGCTAGCGCGGTCCCGGGTGCCGTCGTCGATGACCATGTGGGTGAGCGTCACGACCCGCCGCCCCTCACCCAGGTCACTTTCCTGAGCCACCTCCGTCCACAGCACCTCGCCGGTAACGGTCCGGGTGGTGGCGTGGGCGACCGCGGTGCGGACCAGCACGTAACCGCCGTACGCGAGCGCCGCCAGCGCGATCGGCGTCACCGACCACCGCAGCCAGCCACCAGCCGCGTCCTCGTCCATGGCGGCGATCGCCGACAGCGGCGGGGCGAAGAACTGGAGGGCCACGGCACCTGCCAGCACCGCCACCGCGCCGCGTGCCGCCAGGTGGGGCGCGGGTCTGCCGTAGTGCAGCCGCAGTCGCGGAAAGTGCACCCGCACCCGCCGCCAGTGGCCGCCGTACGACGACCAGACGGTACGGCGATCGCCCAGCCCGAGGTCGAGCACTTCGCTGGTGGTGTGGGTGACACCCAGCGCCGATCCGTAGGCCAGATACCGGTCCCACACTGTCACCGCGGCCGGCGGCAGGTCGGCGAACTCCTCGTGCGCCCGCAGCCACCGCTGCACTCCCAGCCACCGGGCGGCGACGATCCGTCCGGCAGGCGTGTCGCGCTCACCATCGGTGTACCCGACCGTGACCGCCTGGGCGGTAAACACGGCCAGGATGGCCGCCGCACCGGCGCTGACCGCCGGCTGCCAGTCCTCGACGACGCGGCCGACCCCGCGCAGTGCCACCACCCCCAGCCCGCCGGACGAGGCGACCATGACGACGAACAGCAGAAAGTACGTGGCGTCGCCGAAACGCCGCCGTGACAGGCCACGGGCGCGGGCGTCCGCCGCCACCTCCTTGCGCAGTCGCGTGCGCCACCGCCGTCCACGTGCCCGGTTGCGGAAGGCGAGCGCACCGACCGGCACCACCCCGCCGGTCGCCATGTCCTGCACGCGGTGCAGCACCCGCCGCTCGTACGGCAGCAGGTCCGCGTCCTCCGCGCGGCCGGTCAGGTGGATCGTGGTGTGCGCGGGGTCGGCGCCGGCCTGCCGCAGTTCCAGGTAGCCGCGGGCTGCCAGGTCGAGCAGGGTGGCCTCGGCGGCGTCGGCGGTGAGTTTCCACCGGTTGGCCAGCAGGTTGACCACTGCCGGTGGTTCGTCGCCGAGCTCGGGGGTGGCCTCGTCCGGCGGCACCGGCAGTGGCCGGGTGGCCACCACCGCCACCGCGTACGCCGCGGCGAACAGCACCACCGCGGTCGCGGCGATGTTGACGTCGAGCAGGACCGGGGTCACGTCGCCCCGGTCGTGGCCTGGTCATCGGCCGGCCCGCGTTCGCGCGGCAGCCGGTCGGCGGCCAGGCGCAGCAGGTGCGGCAGCGCGTCGCGGCGGGAACAGCCGTCGCCGACCAGGGTGAGCACGGCGGCGACCTCGCCGACGCGGACCGCCCCCCGGTCGTCGTGCACGTGGGCGGCGTCGGCGACGTCCGGCACCACCGCGCCGGAGGACAGCTGCTCCATGATCCATTCAGCGTGATGGTCGGAGACCATGCCCACCTTGAGCACCTCCCGGCGGTGGTGACCGGCGTCGAACACCGCCGTGGCCAGCGGCTCCGGCTTCGGCATCAGCCGGGCCGGGCGTACCGCGATCCCCAGTGCCGCGCCGACCTCCTCGGCGGTGAGCAGTTGCTGCGCCTGCGCGCCCGGAATCCCCAGCTTGCTGCCGGGCGTGCCGGTGAGCACGCTGACCGCGGTCTTCAGCGCACGCCACCCTTCGTCGCGATCCGGCGCCTCGGCCAGGGCGTGACCGTCCACCGCATCCACCGGCGCGTCGCGCAGGCGCCGGCTGCGACCGTGCTCGACCACGGTCAGGTCGACCACCCGCCGGGTCCACGGCCGGGCCCGGATGGTGACGATGTCGCGGTCGGTCACGTCGCGGACCAGCCGGTGCGGCAGTCCCCAGGCGGTGGTCTGCTCGGCCCGACCGTCGTGCACCGCCAGGTAGTGCAGCCACGGCCGGTTGTTGCCGTCGCGTCGGGAGTGGTGCTTCCACGGTTGCACCCAGAGCACCTCGCCGGTGATGGTGCGGGTGGTGACCAGGTCGAGCAGCGTCCGCACGACGGTGTATCCGCCGTACGCCAGCAGTACCACCGCCAGCCACGCCAGGTACCACTGCAGCACGTCCACGATGGCCAGAGGGCCTTCCTGCAGCGGGGCGCTGTCCAGCGGGCCGGGCGCGCGTAGTTCCGGCGCGCCCACCCGGCCTAAGAGGACCGCACCGGCCACTCCGGCCACCGTGCCACGGGCCACCAGCCCGGGTGCCGTGCTCCCGTAGCGGGCCAGCAGCTTCGGGTAGCGCACCCGTACGCGTCGCCACGCGCCGCCGTACGAGGACCACACCCGGGTGCGGTCACCGAGGCCCAGGTCGAGCACCTCGCTGGTGGTGTGGGTGACGCCCAGCGCCGACCCGTACGCCAGATACCGGTCCCAGACCGTCACCGCCGCCGGCGGCAGGTCCGCGAACTGCTCGTGGCCGCGCAGCCAGTCGCGTACCCCCAGCCACCGGGCGGCGGCCTGCTGGCCGGCCGCGGTGTCACGCTCGCCGGCGGGGCGGGCGGCGATGGAGGCCAGCACCAGGAACACGAACAGCCCGAACCACAGCGCGTGCATGATGCCCGCCTCGTCGTCACGCATCGCCCAACGGACCGCGGCCACGGTCACCCAGCCGGTGCTGAACGCCGCCACGGTCACCAACGCGCCGGTCACCGCGCCTGACATGCGGCGCCGGGACAACCCGCGGGCCCGGGCGTCGGCGACCACCTCGTGGTGCAGCCGCCTGGTCCACTGCTTTGCCCGCGCCTTGTTGCGGAACGACAGGGCGGTCACCGGCACCACGCCGTCGACGGCCAGGTCCTGGATCCGGGTGAGCACCCGCTGCTCGTATGCCGACAACTGCGCAGGTTGGTCGGGCCGGCGCAGGTGGATGGTGGTCTGCATCGGGTCGTCGCCGGCCTGGCGGAACTCCAGGTGTCCCCTGGCCGCGAGATCGATCAATGTGGCCTCGGCCACGTCGGCGGTCAGCCGCCACCGGTTGACCAGCAGGCTGGCCACCGCCGGGGGCTCATCCCCCAGGTCAGGTGTGGCCGCCGCCGGGGTCACCGGTGTGGGACGGGTGGCCACCATCGCGGCCAGATACGCCGCGCCGAACCCGGCCAGCGCGATGACGACAATCGTGGTGTCGAGCAGGGCAGGGGTCATAACGTCCTCCGGGTCAGAACTGGACCTGGACCGGGCCGCGCGCCTCGTCGGATGTCTCGAAATAGTCCGGCGGGTGGAAGCCGAACAGCTTCGCGATCAGGTTGCTCGGCACCGACTGGATGGTGTTGGTCAGGGTCTGCACAGCACTGTTGTAGAACTGCCGCGCGTACGCGATCTTGTCCTCGGTGGTGGCGAGCTCCCGCTGCAATGCGGCGAAGTTGCGGTCGGCCTTGAGGTCGGGATAGGCCTCGGCGAGCGCGAACAGCCGCCCCAACGTTTGCGACAGCAGGTTCTCCGCGGTGGCCCGTCCGGCCACCTGGTCGCCGGTCGCGGTGACAGCGCCGTGGCGGGCGCCCACAACGGACTCGAGGGTGGACTGCTCGTGGGAGGCGTAGCCGCGCACCGTCTCGACCAGGTTCGGGATCAGGTCGTGGCGACGCCGTAGCTGCACGTCGATCTGTGCCCAGGAGGCGTTGGCCTGGTTACGTTGCCGGACCAGCCGGTTGTAGGTGCGCACCGCCCAGATCAGGATCACCGCCACCGGCGCGCAGCCGGCGACGACGAGCAACAGCAGCGGCAGCTCCATGCGTACCTCCGAGGGGGACTGCGGCGGAGCGTACGTGTCGATGATGCGGGTGACCGGTCGTACGCCCGCCAGGTTGTCCTTGATCTAACAGTCGCGGCAACGCCGCCGCAACCGGTCGCGGCAGCGTCCGGTGATGTCGCACCGAACGCACGGAAACTGTTGGCCCTCCGGCGGGTGCCGGCTCCTACCGGTGTCGACCACGCGACGAGGGAGGTGATGGTGGTGCCGCTCGGAGCGATCCGTACCCGCCGCCAGGGGTTCCGTTTTCACCGGCAGGCGCTACTGTGTTGCCCGTGGACGACCGCGCCGTGGTGGCCGCGCTGGTTTCCGGGGACCCGCGTGGTCTCGACGGCGCCTACCGGGCGTACGCGGACCGCCTCTACACCTACTGCCGCGGCATGCTGCGCGATGCCGACGCCGCGGCCGACGCGGTGCACGACACCTTCATCCTGGCCGGCCAGCGCGCCGGTCAGCTGCGGGATCCGGACCGGTTGCGGTCCTGGTTGTACGCGGTCGCGCGCAACGAGTGCCTGCGGATCCTGCGGCGGCGGGGACGGCACGTGCCGCTGGAGGAGGCGGGACAGGTGAGCGCGCCGTCGACCGACCCGGATGCGCCGCTGCACGCCGCCGAGGTGCAGCAGCTGGTGCGGGCCGCGGCCGCAGGGCTCAATCCGGGCGACCGGGAGGTGTTCGAGCTGGCGGTGCGCCACGACCTCGCGGCCGCGGAGCTCGGCGCCGCCCTCGGAGTGTCGGTGGCGCACGCGCACGCGCGGCTGTCGCGGGCACGCGCCCAGCTGGAACGCGCGCTGGGGGCGTTGCTGGTGGCGCGCACCGGCCGCGGGGAGTGCCCGGAGCTGGACGCGCTGCTGACCGGCTGGGACGGTGTGCTGACCGCGCTGGTGCGCAAACGGATCAGCCGGCACATCGACGCGTGTGACACCTGCGCCGAACGCCGGCGCCGGCAGCTGTCCCCGGCGGCGTTGTTCTCGGCCTACGCGAGCGCGCCGATGCTGGTGGCTCCGGTCGAGATCCGGCAATGGCTGCAGCTGACGAGCACCGACGCGGCGTACGCCGGAGCGGTCGACCGCCGGTCGGGGCGGTGGGACCCGGACACCGGGTTCCCGGTGCCGCTGGAGCTGCAGCGGCGCCGCAGTGCCGTGGCCGGTATCGCCGCGGTGGCGGTGGCGGCGGTGTTCGCCTTCGGAGGCGGCTACCTGCTGGGCGGTGCGCCCGCTCCGCCCGACGACGCGCACGGCGCCCCCCCGCCGCGGTCACCGCAGGTGGAGGCCCCGCCGGCCCCGCCACCGACGACACCGTCAGCGACCTCCGCGCCGACTTCACCACCACCGGCGGCGGATCCCACGCCGCCCCCGGCCCCCGCTCTGACCGTCAGTGTGCGGGCGACCCACGAGGAGTGCGGCGCGCTGATACGGGGGGTTTACGAGATCGCGCTGGAGGCGACGGCGAGCCGCGAGCTGGACGACGCGGACCTGGTCATCACCTACGAGTCGGGCGAGCAGGCGAGCCACTCGATGACGGTGTCCGGCACCACCGCCTCGGTTCGGCACACCGAAGTGCGACTCGGCGACGCACCGGTGAGCTGGCACGTGGCGGTCACGGCGACCGACGGTGCGCAGGTTCGGACCGCGCCGGTCGAGGCATGTGCGGGGCGGTAGGTCGTGGCAGCTTCGCGACAACCTCACGGCCACCCCCAGCGCCCACCCCGTCGATCTAGGGGTTGTTCACGTGACTGGATCTCCGACCACGTGGACAGTCCCTAGATCAACGAGAGGAGCAGGGGCGCGGGGCGGGTCAGAACTGGGCGTGCTCGGTGGACTCGGCCAGCGCGACCGTCGAAGCGCTCGGCGCCACCGCGGTGGCCACCCGGTCGAAGTAGCCGGTGCCGACCTCGCGCTGGTGGCGGGTGGCCGTGTAGCCGGCCGACTCGGCGGCGAACTCGGCCTGCTGCAGCGCCACGTACGCGCTCATGCCGGTCTCGGCGTATTCGCGCGCCAGCGCGAACATGCCGTGGTTGAGCGAGTGGAAACCGGCCAGCGTGATGAACTGGAACGCGTACCCCATCTGCCCGAGCTCCTTCTGGAACTTGGCGATGTCATCGTCGTCGAGCGCCTTGCGCCAGTTGAACGACGGCGAGCAGTTGTAGGCCAGCATCTGGTCCGGGTACTGCGCCTTGACCGCCTCGGCGAAGGCGCGGGCGGTCTCCAGGTCCGGCGTGGAGGTCTCCATCCACAGCAGGTCCGAGTACGGGGCGTAGGCGAGCCCGCGCGCGATGCACGACTCGAGGCCGTTGCGCACCCGGTAGAAGCCCTCGGCGGTGCGCTCGCCGGTGATGAACTTCTGGTCGCGCTCATCGACGTCGCTGGTGATCAGCGTGGCCGACTCGGCGTCGGTGCGAGCGACGATGATCGACGGCACCGAAGCGACGTCGGCGGCCAGCCGCGCCGCCGTCAGGGTCCGGATGTGCGCGCCGGTCGGGATGAGCACCTTGCCCCCGAGGTGGCCGCACTTCTTCTCGCTGGCGAGCTGGTCTTCCCAGTGCACGCCGGCGGCGCCGGCGGCGATCATGGCCTTCATCAGCTCGAAGGCGTTGAGCACCCCGCCAAAGCCGGCCTCGGCGTCGGCGACAATGGGCGCCAGCCAGTACGGGCTGTCCTCGCCTCCCTCGCCGTCCATGTGCTCGGCCCAGGTGATCTGGTCGGCGCGCAGCAGCGCGTTGTTGATGCGTCGCACCAGCTGGGGCACCGAGTTGGCGGGGTAGAGGCTCTGGTCGGGGTAGGTGTGGCCGGCGGCGTTGGCGTCGGCGGCGACCTGCCATCCGGACACGTAGATCGCCTTCAGGCCGGCGCGCACCTGCTGCACCGCCTGCCCGCCGGACAGTGCACCGAGCGAGTTGATGTAGTCCTCCTCGTGCAGCAGCCGCCACAGGCGCTCGGCACCCAGCCGTGCCAGGGTGTGGTCCTCCTGCACGCTGCCCCGAAGGCGGACCACGTCCTCGGCGGTGTAGTCCCGCGTGGCACCCTTCCACCGCGGGTTGGTCTGCCAGTCTCGCTGCAGTGCGGTAATCGCGTCCTGCACATGTGCCGGGCTGGTCATCGCCCTCACCTCCGGAAAGAAGATCGCGACTCGTTTCGCGTTACCGGAAGCATTGCCCGTTGATCTCGCGGTTACTAGTCAGTAAGGCCGAGAATTTCTGCTAGATTTCTACTAAGGTGAAGACATGCCAGAAGTGGAAGACCTCGACCTGGCCACGTTCGGTCAGCGACTGCGCCACTACCGGCGCGCCCGCGGCCTGACCCTCGCCGAGCTGGGCGAACGGGTCGGGCGGGCGCCGTCGGCGCTGTCGGCACTGGAGAACGGGCGGCGGGAGCCGAAGCTGTCGCTGCTGCGGGCGCTGGCCGACGCGCTCGCGGTCACGACCCAGGAGCTACTGGCCCGCCAGCCACCGAACCGGCGCGCCGAGCTGGAGATCGCGGTGGCGAAGGCCGCCGAGAGCCCGCTGCTCAGGCAGCTGGAGCTGCCGCCGCTGACGCTGTCCAAGCGGGTGGGCACCGATGTGCTGGAGCACGTCGCGGCCCTGTACGCCGAGCTGGAGCGCCGCGACGCCATGCGGGTGGCCACCCCGGAGGAGGCGCGGCAGGCCAACACCGAGCTGCGGCAGGCGATGCGCGAGCGCGGGAACTACTTCGCCGACATCGAGAAGGCGGCCACCCGTACGCTCGAGCAGGTCGGGCACACCGGCGGCGCGATGTCGCAGGCGATGCTGCGCACGATCCTCGCCGCCCACGGGTTCATGCTGCACTACGCCGAGGACCTGCCGTGGTCGGTGCGCTCCATCGCGGATCTGCGCCACCGGCGCATCTACGTGCGCAGGGCGCCGATGGGTATGCACACCGCCGCCACCATCGTGCTGCAGACACTGGGGCACGTGGTGCTCGGGCACGCCCGACCGGAGCGGTACTTCGACTTCCTGCGCCAGCGGGTGGAGGCGAACTACTTCGCCGCCGCGGTGCTGGTGCCGGAACATGCCGCGGTGGCGCACCTGCGCCAGGCCAAGCAGGACCGGGACCTGGCGCCGGAGGACCTGCGCGACCTGTTCAACGTGTCGTACGAGATGGCCTGTCACCGGTTCACCAACCTGGTCACCGAGCATCTCGGCGTGGTGTGCCACTTCGTACGAAACGATGAACGTGGGATCATCTACAAGGCGTACGAGAACGACGGGTTGGCCTTTCCCACCGACCCGTTGGGCGCGATCGAGGGGCAGCGGATGTGTCGGAACTGGGCGGGTCGGCAGGTGTTCACCACCACGGACCCGTCGGCGATCTACTACCAGTACACCGACACCCCGTCCGGGACCCACTTCTGTGTCTCCCACGTCGACCCCGGCCGGGAGCGTGACTTCGCCATCACCGTCGGTGTGCCGTACGTGGAGTCACAGTGGTTCCGTGGCCAGGACACGGCCAACCGGGCGACATCCCGTTGCCCGGACCCGGCGTGCTGCCGGCGCCCGCCCGCCGACCTGGCGCAGCGGTGGCAGCATGCCAGTTGGCCATCGGCGCGCGCACCCTCGCACGTGCTGGCTACCCTGCCGCCGGGCAGCTTCCCGGGCGTGGACGACACCGAGGTGTACGCGTTCCTGGAACACCACACCGGCGGCGCGGAGCCGGTGGAGTAAGCTACGTTACTCAGTAGTAACTACGAGGAGGTCGCTCATGCAACTGCCGGACGGCGTCGAGGTGCGCGGACCGATCGAGAAGCGGTACGAGGAGGTGCTCACACCGGACGCGCTGGAGTTCCTGGCCGCGCTGCAACGCCGGTTCGGCGCCAAGCGGGACGAGTTGCTGGCCACGCGGCGACAGTGGCAGGCCGACATCGACGCGGGCGGCTCCCTCGACTTCCTCGCCGAGACCGCCCACATCCGCGACGACCCGTCCTGGCGGGTGACCGAACCCGCGCCCGGCCTGGTCGACCGGCGGGTGGAGATCACCGGGCCGACCGACCGGAAAATGACCATCAACGCGCTCAACAGTGGCGCCAAGGTGTGGCTGGCCGACTTCGAGGACGCCAACACGCCACTGTGGGAGAACCTGGTCGGCGGCCAGCTCAACCTCATCGACGCGCTGGAGCGGCGGGTCGACTTCACCGAGCCCGGCGGCAAGTCGTACGCGTTGGGGCCCGACGAGGAGCTGGCCACCATCGTGGTGCGCCCACGCGGCTGGCACCTGGACGAGAAGCACGTCCTCGTCGACGGCGCCCGCATGTCAGGCAGCCTGTTCGACTTCGGCCTCTACTTCTTCCACTGCGCGCGCCGCCAGCTCGACCGCGGCCACGGGCCGTACTTCTACCTGCCCAAGCTGCAGCACCACCTCGAGGCGCGGCTGTGGAACGACGTGTTCGTCTACGCCCAGGACAGGCTCGGCATCCCGCGCGGCACCATCCGCGCCACCGTGCTGATCGAAACCATCCCCGCCGCGTTCCAGATGGAGGAGATCCTCTACGAGCTGCGGGAGCACTCCGCCGGGCTGAACGCGGGCCGGTGGGACTACCTGTTCAGCATCATCAAGACCTTCCGCACCCGCGGGCGTGACTTCGTGCTGCCCGAGCGCAACGCGGTGACCATGACCGCACCGATGATGCGCGCCTACACCGAGCTGCTGGTGCGCACCTGCCACCGCCGCGGGGCGCACGCCATCGGCGGGATGGCCGCGTTCATTCCCAGCCGGCGCGACCCGGAGGTCAATGCGGTGGCCCTGGAGAAGGTGCGCGCCGACAAGCAGCGCGAGTCCGGCGACGGGTTCGACGGTTCGTGGGTGGCGCACCCGGACCTGGTGCCGATCTGCCGCGAGGTCTTCGACGACGTTCTCGGCACGCGGCCCCACCAGCTCGACCGCCAGCGCGACGACGTGTCGGTGACCGCCGCCGAGCTGCTGGACATCGCCGCCACCCCGGGTGAGATCACCGAAGAGGGGGTGCGCAACAACGTCAGCGTCGGCCTGCAGTATCTGGCGGCGTGGCTGCGCGGCACCGGCGCGGTGGCCATCTTCAACCTGATGGAGGACGCCGCCACCGCCGAGATCAGCCGCTCGCAGATCTGGCAGTGGATCCACAACGAGGTGCCGCTGGCCGGCGGCCGGACCGTTGACGAGGAGTTCATCGACCAGGTGATCACCGAGGAGCTGGCCGCGATCAAGGAAGCCCTTGGCGACGCGTACGACGAGCCGGCCTACCAGCAGGCGATGACGCTGTTCCGGCGTGTGGCGCTGGCCAAGGACTTCGAGGAGTTCCTCACCCTGCCCGCCTACGAGCAGATGCCGTAAGCCCCCAACTTTCCGATCTTGGACGCGCAGCGCCCCTATAGAGGCCGTGCGCGTCCAAGATCGCAGCTGCCGGGGGGCGTTGAGGTCAGGCCCGGCCGAACGTGAGGCGGAAGTCGTGCATCGCCATGCTCAACCAGGGCCGGCGGCCGGCCAGGTAGGTCAGCGGGCCGGTCGGCGGCACCTGCCAGGTCGCCGACGCCGGGCCGAACGCGGCGCGGCCGCGCACCGGTGTGGTCTTCACCTGGTCGTCGAGTAGCTGGACGATCGAGAACCCCACCGGCCACCGTCCAGGGGCCCGCCGGCGGGCGCCGATCGACGCCTGCGCGATGACAGTGGTCGCCCCCCGGTCGCCGGTGGCCTCCGCGCGGGCGGCGAGCGCGCCCCGGTTCTCGTCGCGCTCCAGCGTGAAAGTGGCGAGGTCCTTCGGGATGCCCCACAGCTCCCGGCCGCCGTCGCGGGAGGCCGGGCTGTCCACCCAGATGTCCACGATGCACACCCGAAGGCCGGCCCGGTGGCGCACCAGTACGGCTGACAGCAGCTCGCGGTAGTGCATGTCGCCACCGGGTTCGTACTCCACCCAGGCGGTGCCGACCAGTGCGCGAGCGGCCACGGTGACCGGATGCACCGCGCGGGCCAGGCCCGGCGGCAGCGTGGGCAGGCGGGCACGCGGCACCCACCACAGCGAGACGTACATCTGCCCGCGCAGGCGCCACGGCTCCGGTGGATAGCGCACCTGCCCATTCTGCCCACCGCCAAGCCACTTTCGCAGATCTTGGACGCCCGGGCCGCGAGGTGGGCAACCAGCGACCAAGATTGCGGCGCGTGGGCGGACATGCCACTGCGGTCGGGTGCCTCCGGTGCTCACGCGACCCGCAGGGGGCGGGGTCTCCTCAGAGAACGATCAGGTGCTGCTCATCGGCGCCACGCACGGCACTGAGCGGGACCCCGTTGTCGAAGGTCACGAATCGACCGTTGTTGGCCACGGTGAGCGCCAACAGGTACGCGTCGGTGACCTGACGGGGGCCGTGTATGCGACCGGCATCGGCGACATGCGGGTCCAGCAGGCTGATCTCGCACGGCCAGAACTCGTGGTGTCCGGTGCCGGTGGCGCGTCGCAGGAGCTCCATGGCCCGGCCCGGCGGGACCGGACTGGGGTAGCGCGGCTGGCTGATGATCCGCACGAACCCGTTCTCGGTGATCGGGCACGAAGCCCAGCCGTGGCCGATCTGATCGCTGATCCAGTCTCGCGCGCGCCGGTGGTGCACATGATCGCTATCCAACAGCGCCAGCAGGACGTTGATGTCCAGCAGCGCCCGACTCACTCCGGCTCCTCCTCCCGCAACCGGTTGATCAGCTCGTTGGAGATCGTGACGCCGCGGTGGGGGAGCGGCTCGAAGCCGTGAAAGCTGACGGCCTGTGTCGAGTTCCCCGCCGGCGCAGCACCGGTCAGGGCCTGCCGTGCAAGGTCGGACAGCACCTCGCCGACACTACGGTGCTCGCGGCGGGCACGGTCTTTTACCGCGAGCAGCACGTCGTCGTCGATCGACACAGTGGTGCGCATACATCTGATGCTAGCGCATCACGGCCGCCGGGGTGCCGGCTCAGCCGGGCAGGCGGGGGCCCGCCTCGCGCTGGGCGGCCAGCCACGCCTCCACCTCGTCGGGCTGGCGCGGCAGCGCCTCCGACAGATTCAGCGCGCCGGCGTCGGTGCACAGCACGTCGTCCTCGATCCGGATGCCGATCCCGCGCAGCTCTGCCGGCACCAGATCGTCCTCGGGCTGGAAGTACAACCCCGGCTCGACGGTGAACACGTAACCCTCGTCGATGGCGCCCTTGCGGTAGTGCTCGCTGCGCGCATTGGCGCAGTCGTGCACGTCGATGCCGAGCATGTGCCCGAAGCCGTGCAGTGTCCAGCGGCGGTAGACGGTGGACTGCTTGTCCAGCGCCTCGTCCACCGAGCACGGCAGCAGGCCCAGCTCGGCCAGCCCCTCGGCGAGCACCCGGTTAATGGTCAGCGCCAGGTCCTCCCACTTCAGGCCCGGCTTGACCGCGTCGACACCGGCCTGCTGGGCGGCCAGCACGATCTCGTACACGCGCCGCTGCGCCGGGCTGAACCGCCCGCTGACCGGCAGGGTGCGGGTGACGTCGGCGGTGTAGAGGTGGCGGTTCTCCACCCCCATGTCGCACAGCAGCAGGTCACCCGGTGTGATGGCGCCGTCGTTGCGGATCCAGTGCAGGATGGTGGCGTTGGCGCCGGAGCCGACGATGGACGAATACCCCACGTCGTTGCCGTCGTGGCGGGCGCGCAGGCCGAACACCCCCTCGACGAGCCGCTCCGAGACCGGCCGGTCGCCCGGCAGCACCCGGGCGGCGTCCTCGAAACCGCGCACGGTGGCGTCGACCGCGTCGCGCAGCTGGGCGATCTCCCACTCGTCCTTGACCAGCTTCAGCTCCGAGATCGTCCAGGCCAGTTCCTTGTCACGCGCGCCCGGCTCGGAGGCGTCGTACCGGGCGACGGCCGTGTCCACGCCGGTGTCGAGCCCGCGCAGCACCCGGGTGCGCGCCGGCGCGCAGTCGGCCAGCGCCGCCGGCAGGTCGGCGTACGGCGCGGTGGCGACGTCGAGTTCGGAGGCTTTCTCCGCCAGGGTGTGGCGCCGGCCGATCCACAGCTCGCCGTAGCGGCGGTCGCGGAAGAACTCGTCGGTGTCGCGCGGCGAGCGCGGTCGCACGTAGAGGGTGGCCTCGTGTCCAGAGCCGGTCGGTCGCATGATCAGCACGCTGTCGGGGTCGTGCTCACCGGTGAGCCACACGAAGTCGCTGCCGGGCCGGAACCGGTGGTCGGTGTCGTTGGCCCGCACCTTCTCGGTCCCGGTGGGTATGACCAGTGTCTCGCCGGGGAACGCGGTAGATAGCCGCGCGCGCCGTTCGGCGTACCGGTCGGCCTCGGCGCGCCGGCTCACCGGCAGCGGGCGGTCGGCCCAGCCGGTGCGCATGAACTTCAACAGGCGTTCCGGAAAGTCCGGATCGTGCGACGCGGTCTGGGTCTCTGGGGTGTCCGGGCGGGGCGTGTCGTCGTTCATGTCCTCGAACGTACTCCGTCCGGATGCGTCCCGGGCGGACCGCCGGGCGTGTGACGGGCGTCGACCCGCGGTTGCGAACGGCAGGGCGGTAGTGCCGCGTAACTCGCCCGGGCGGTCCTGGTTCATGAGAGGATGCGCGATATGTGCGGTTTGCTGGGCTTCTTCAGTAGGCACGGGGGCGCCGCCATCCATGCGGACGCGATCGCGAGCGCCCTGGAGACCATGCACCACCGCGGCCCGGACGAGACCGGCACCGAGGTGGTCGACGACCGGGTCGTGCTCGCCCACAAGCGGCTGTCGATCATCGACGTCACC
Source organism: Micromonosporaceae bacterium (assembly GCA_007130245.1). Lineage (GTDB taxonomy): Bacteria > Actinomycetota > Actinomycetes > Mycobacteriales > Micromonosporaceae > Natronosporangium. Next base: position 3,838 of record SLSW01000133.1, on the reverse strand, counting down.
TCCAGCCACGAGCCGTTGCCCTACCTGGGTGGCCGTTACCTGCTCACCCTCAACGGTGAGATCTACAACTACGTGGAGCTGCGCGACGAGTTGGCGCGCGAGTACGGCGCCACCTTCGACACCGCCGGCGACGCCGAGGTGATCGCCGCGGCCTACCACGCGTGGGGCGAGGCGGCGCTGCACCGGCTGCGCGGCATGTTCGCGTTCGTGATCTGGGACCGGGAGCAGCAGCGGGCGTTCGGCGCCCGGGACCCGTACGGGATCAAGCCGCTGCACTACCTGGTCACCACTGACGGGATGTATCTGGCCTCAGAGAAGAAGGCGCTGCTGCCGTTCGCGGTCTCCGCGGCCGCGGGTGACGCCGGGGTGGACACCGCAGCGTTGTCCCACTACCTGACGCTGCAGTACGTGCCGGAGCCCGGCACCCTGCACCGCGACATCGCCCGCCTCGGCTCGGGGGAGTGCCTGACCTGGACGCCGCAGGAGGGGCTGCAGACGTGGCGGTGGTACCGGCCGGCGTTCCAGCCGACGCCCACCGACTCGCCGGAGAAGCTGTACGAGCGGATCCGCCAGACGCTGCGGGACAGCGTGCGCATGCACATGCGCGCGGACGTGCCGGTGGGGGCGTTCCTGTCCAGCGGCATCGACTCCACCGCGGTGGTGGCGCTCGCGCGCGAGTTCCACCCGGACATCCTGACGTTCACGGTCGGCTTCGACGTGCCGGGCTACTCCGAGATCGAGGTGGCGCAGGAGTCGGCCCGCCAACTGGGTGTCACCACTATCCCGACCACCATCGGGCCGCAGGACATGATGGACGCGTTGCCGACCATCGTGTGGCACCTGGACGACCCGGTGGCCGACCCGGCGCTGGTGCCGCTGTACTTCGTGGCCAAGCGAGCCGCCGAGCACGTCACCGTGGTGCTGTCCGGTGAGGGCGCCGACGAGTTCTTCGGCGGCTACACCATCTACCGGGAGCCGCATTCGCTCGCGCGGGTGCAGGCGCTGCCGCAGCCGGTGCAGCGGGCGTTGCGGGCGGTCAGCCGGGTCATCCCGGAAGGGGTCAAGGGCCGCAGCTTCCTGCAGCGGGGCACCACGCCGCTGCCAGAGCGCTACTTCGGCAACGCCCGGATATTCCTCGAGCAGGAGAAGCGGCGGCTGCTGCGGCACTACGACCCGACCGTGAGCTACACCGACGTGACCGCCCCGGTGTACGCCGAGGCCGGTGACCTCGACGACGTGACCACCATGCAGTACGTGGACCTGTACACCTGGCTGCGCGGCGACATCCTGGTCAAGGCCGACCGCATGTCGATGGCGCACTCGCTGGAGGTGCGGGTGCCGTACCTGGACCGGGAGGTCTTCGAGGTGGCCGCCACCATCCCGGTCGAGCTGAAGCTGCCGCGGCGCGGGCGCGACACCAAGTACGCGCTGCGGCGCGCCCTGGAGGCCGTGGTGCCCCCGGCGATCGTCAACCGGCCCAAGCTGGGGTTCCCCACCCCGACCCGGGTGTGGCTGGCGGGGGAGATGTACGGCTGGGCGCAGGACATCCTCGCCCGCTCCGGCGCCGGTGACCTGCTGGACCTGCCGTACGTGCAGAAGCTGCTCGCGGCTCACCGGCGCGGCGAGGCCGACCATTCCCGCAAGGTCTGGACGGTGCTGGTGTTCTGCGTCTGGCACGCGATCTTCGTGGAGCGCTCGCTGACACCGGACATCCCGCGGGCGCAGTCCGCCCTGCACACCAAGCCGATGGTGGGCTCGCTGGTCAGCTGAGGCCGGCCGTGCCGGGCGGGGCCGGCCGTGCCGGCCGGGTCACGACACGCCGGACAGCTCCGCATAGCCGCGGCGTACCGCCACGTGTGCCACCGGCAGCTCGTAGGGCGCCCGCGCAGCCACCGCGTCGACCTCGGCGCCGTCGGCGTGACCGTCGCGGATCAGCCACGCCAGCGCCGCCAGCGAGTCGTGCTGGGCGGCGACGAAGTCGCGGTCGACCACCGCCCCGTGCCCGGGCACCACCGCGGTGCCGGGCCCGGCCAGGTGCCGCAGCGCGGTCAGCGTCTCCGGCCACTCCAGCGGGTACCCGTCGGTGAAATCCGGCGGACCGGACTGTTCGACCAGGTCGCCGGCGACCAGCACGTCCGCGTCCGGCACGTGCACCACCAGGTCACCGGCGGTGTGGCCGCGGCCCAGGTGGCGCAGCACCACGAGCCGGCCACCGATCTGGAGGGTCTCGGTCAGGTGCACCAGGTGGTCCGGCGGGCGCACCCGGACCCGGGCCAGTCCGGCGGCCAGCTGCGGATGGGTGGGCTCCCACTCCTCGTACCACCGCCGCTGCATCGCCGGCGCGCGCTCCGACAGCAGCGCGGCCGCCTCCTCGTGGCCCCAGATCGGCCGGCCGCCGCCGAGCACGTCGTTGCCGAAGCAGTGGTCGAAGTGGTGGTGGGTGTTGACGATCGTCCACGGGTGCGGCGTTACCCGGCGCGCGGCCTCCGCCAGCTCGCGGGCCTGCGCGTCGGTGGACAGCGTATCCACCAGCAGCGCGGCACCGTCGCCGACGACCAGCGTGACGCTCACGTCCAGCACCGGGTAGCGCAGCACGTAGACGTCGCGGCCCACCTCGGTCCAGGCGGAAGCGTCCTTAGCCGGACTCACCGAACGCCTTCTCCACGAACCGCTGCCGGTCGACCAGGATGCGTTCGATGCGACCCTCGGCCACGGTGACCTCGTCGCTGGCCACCACTCGCACCTCGAACAGCAGCCGGCGCCCGTCGACCTTGGCGAGGGTGACGTTGGCTGTCACCGTCCCGCCCACCGGAATCGCCGCGGCGTGGTCCAGCTCCACCCGGGTGCCGACGGTGGTCGCACCGGGCGGCAACTTGGGCGCCGTGGCGGCCACGGTGGCCGCCTCGGCCAACGCGAGCACCCGTGGCGTACCCAGCACCGGCACGTCGCCGGAGCCCATCGCCTGGGCGGTGTCGGAGTCGGTGACCGTCAGCTCCACCCGGGCGCCCAGCCCGGCGGTGAGCCCGTGGGCGGTGTGCTGCTCCATGGCATCAGGGTATGCGCCGGAAACGGTGAAAACCACCGAGACCGCTCAGTGCGACCGGGTCGTGTCGCACACCTTTAGGCTGGGCATCGTGATCGGCAGGCTGCGCTGGCTCGGTATGGCCGGTGCGGTGTTGCTGGCCACCGGCGGGTACCTGGCCGGCGCGCTGCCCGGGGGGGCTCCCGGCACGCAGGCCGAGGCGCTGTGGGGCACCGGGCCGGGGTTCCGGGTGGGGCTGGTGGCCTACCTGGCGGGCCTGGTGCTGCTCGGCTGGGCATGGTGGCGCCTGGGTGCGGCGTTGCGCGGCGAGGACGCGCCGCGCCTGCGGTGGGTGCTGACCACCGGCGGGCTGTGGGCGCTGCCGCTGCTGGCGGCGCCGCCGTTGGGCAGCCGCGACATGTACGCGTACGCCTGCCAGGGCGCGGTGTGGCTGGACGGGTACGACCCGTACCAGGTCGGCGCGGCCGCGGGTGGATGCCCGTGGCTGGCCGAGGTGCCGGGATTGTGGCAGGACAGCACTGCACCGTACGGTCCGCTGGCGCTGCTGGCCTCGGCGGCCGCGGTGGCGCTGGCGCGCGCCGTGGCCGCGGGTGAGTCCGCGCAGCTGCTGGTGGCGCTCGGCGGGCTGCGGCTGGTGGCGGTGGCCGGCGCGCTGCTGGTCGCGGCGTACGGCCCGCGGCTGGCCCGCGCGTGCGGCGTGTCGCCGGCCGGGGCGAGCTGGTTGGGCCTGGTCACGCCGCTGGTGGCCGTGCACGTGGTAGCGGGCGGACATAACGACGCGGTGGTGGCGGGCCT
>SLSW01000288.1 GCA_007130245.1 Micromonosporaceae bacterium | reverse complement strand
GTGCACCTTCTCCAGCTTGAAGTCGGGGATGCCGTACCGCAGCAGGCCCCCGGGCGCGTCGTCGCGTTCGTACACGGTCACCGCGTGCCCGGCGCGCGCCAGCTGCTGCGCGGCGGCGAGCCCCGCCGGGCCGGAGCCCACCACCGCCACCGACCGTCCTGACGCCGCCGGCGCCGGCTGCGGTGTCACCCACCCGGCGTCGAACGCCCGGTTGATGATCTCCACCTCGACCAGCTTGATCGCCACCGGCTCACCACCGCCGATGCCCAGCACGCACGCCGCCTCGCACGGCGCCGGGCACAGCCGCCCGGTGAACTCCGGAAAGTTGTTGGTGGCGTGCAGCGCCTCGATCGCCGGCCGCCACGCGCCGGTGCGCACCAGGTCGTTCCAGTCCGGAATCCGGTTGGCCAGCGGGCAACCGGCGGTGTCGCTGGTGCAGAACGGCACCCCGCAGTCCATGCAGCGGCTGGCCTGCTCGCGCACCAGCGGCTCCTCGGCGCCGGGGTAGACCTCGCGCCAGTCCATGATGCGCACCGGCACCGGCCGCCGCGGCGGCAGCCGGCGCGCATGGCGTAGGAATCCCTGCGGGTCAGGCACGGGCCACCTCCATCACCGCCGCGTCCACGTCGCGCCCGTCGGCCTCAGCGGCGCGCATCACCTCCGTGACCCGTCGCCAGGCCCGCGGCACCACCGCGGTGAACTCCCCGGCCGCCTGCGGCCACCGGTCCAGCAGGGACGAGGCCACCGGCGAGCCGGTCTCGGCGGCGTGGCGCTCCAGCAGCGAGTGCACGCTGACCTGCTGCTCGACGTTCAGCGGCGCCAACTCCACCAGGTCCTGCGCGGCCAGCTCCCGGTTGAGCCGGCGGCGATCCAGCCGCCACACGTACGCGGTGCCGCCGGACATCCCGGCGGCGAAGTTGCGCCCCGTTTCGCCGAGCACCAGCACCACGCCGCCGGTCATGTACTCGCACCCGTGGTCGCCGACGCCCTCGGCCACCGCGGTGGCGCCGGAGTTGCGCACCGCGAACCGCTCCCCCACCTGCCCGCGGCAGAACAGCTCCCCGGCGGTGGCGCCGTACAGCGCGGCGTTGCCGGCGATGATGTGCTCCTCGGCGGCGAATCGTGCGGCCTCGTCCGGGCGCAGCACCAGCCGGCCGCCGGACAGTCCCTTGCCGACGTGGTCGTTGGCGTCGCCGTACAGGCGCAGCGTCATCCCCCGCACCGCGAACGCGCCGAACGACTGCCCGGCGCTGCCGCGCAGGCTGATCTCGATGGTGTCGTCCGGCAGCCCCTTGCCGCCGAAGCGGCGAATGACCTCCCCGGCGAGCATCGCGCCGACGCTGCGGTGCTCGTTGCGCACGTCGCGTCGGATCGCCACCGGAATGCTGTCGGTCAGCGCGGGCGTGGCCGCGGCGATCAGGTCGGTGTCCAGTGACGAGGCCAGCCCGTGGTCCTGCGTGCGGGTGCGCCGCCGGGCCGCGCCGTCCGGCAGCGCCGGCACGTGCAACACCGGTGACAGGTCCAGCCCGCGCGCCTTCCAGTGCGACACCGCCGGCGTGAAGTCGAGCAGCTCGGCGTGCCCCACCGCCTCGTCGACGGTGCGGAACCCGAGCGCGGCCAGGTGCTGGCGCACCTGCTCGGCCAGAAAGCGGAAGAACGCCTCCACGAACTCCGGCCGGCCGGTGTAGCGGCGGCGCAGCTGCGGATCCTGGGTGGCGATGCCGACCGGGCAGGTGTCCAGGTGGCACACCCGCATCATGATGCAGCCGGCGACGATCAGCGGGGCGGTGGCGAAGCCGAACTCCTCCGCGCCCAGCAGCGCCGCCACCACCACGTCCCGGCCGGTCTTGAGCTGCCCGTCGACCTGCACCGTGATCCGGTCGCGCAGGCCGCTGGCCAGCAGCGTCTGCTGCGTCTCCGCCAGACCCAGCTCCCACGGCGTACCGGCGTGCTTGAGCGAGCCCAGCGGCGCGGCACCGGTGCCGCCGTCGTGTCCGGAGATGAGGATCACGTCCGCCTTCAGCTTCGCCACCCCGGCGGCCACTGTGCCCACCCCGGAGGCCGACGTCAGCTTGACGTGCACCCGCGCGGCCGGGTTGACGCTCTTGAGGTCGTGCACCAGCTGTGCGAGGTCCTCGATGGAGTAGATGTCGTGGTGCGGCGGCGGCGAGATCAGCCCCACCCCCGGGGTGGCGTGCCGGGTGCGGGCGATCCACGGCCACACCTTGTTACCCGGAAGCTGGCCACCCTCGCCGGGTTTGGCGCCCTGCGCCATCTTGATCTGGATGTCGTCGGCGGAGGTCAGATACTCGGTGGTGACCCCGAACCGTCCACTGGCGACCTGCTTGACCGCCGAGCGCCGCAGCGGGTCGTGCAGCCGGTCGAGCTCCTCGCCGCCCTCACCGCTGTTGGAGCGCCCACCGAGGCGGTTCATCGCCACCGCCAGCGTCTCGTGCGCCTCGGCGGAGATCGCGCCGTACGAGATGGCGCCGGTGCCGAACCGTTTGACGATCTCGCTGGCCGGCTCCACCTCGTCCACCGGCACGGGTTCGCGTACGCCTGTGCGCAGCCGGAACAGGCCGCGCAGCGACCCGGTCCCGGACGCCATCCGGTCCACGGTGTCGGTGTAGCGGGCGAACACCTCGTACTGCCGGCTGCGGGTGGCGTGCTGCAGCAGGAACACCGTCTCCGGGTTGAACAGGTGCACCTCGCCGTCGCGGCGCCACTGGTACTCCCCGCCGGCCTCCAGCGTGCGGTGGGCGCGCTCGGCGGGGTTGGCCGGCCACGCCCGCGCGTGCCGGGCCGCCACCTCCGCGTGGACCTCCGCCAGCCCGATCCCGCCGATGCGCCCCGGGGTGCCGGTGAAGTAGCGCTGCAGCAGCCGGTTGTCCAGCCCGACGGCCTCGAATACCTGCGCGCCGCAGTACGAGGAGACGGTGGAGATGCCCATTTTGGACATGATCTTGACGATGCCCTTGCCGAGGGCGCGCACGTAGTTGCGCACCGCCTCGCCCGCCCCGACACCGGTCAGCGCGCCGGTGGCCACCAGGTCCTCGACGGTTTCGAAGGCGAGGTACGGGTTGACCGCGGCGGCGCCGTAGCCGATGAGCGTGGCGGCGTGGTGCACCTCGCGGCAGTCGCCGGTCTCCACGACCAGCGCCACCTGGGTGCGGGTCTGTTCGCGCACGAGATGCTGGTGCACCGCGGCGGTCAGCAGCAGCGACGGGATCGGCGCCAGATCCGCGGTGGAGTCGCGGTCGGACAGCACCAGGATGCGCACCCCGTCCTCGATCGCCTCCGACACGTGCCGGCAGATCTCCACCAGGCGCGACTTGAGTCCGTCGGCGCCGTCGCGCAGCGGGTAGAGCCCGGAGACCCGCACCGCCTGGAAACCCGGCATGTCGCCGTCGGCGTCGATGGAGAGGATCTTGGCCAGCTCGTCGTTGTCGATGACCGGGTACGGCAGGGTGATCTGGCGGCAGCTGGCCGGGCCCGGTTCGAGCAGGTTCGCCTCCGGGCCGATGGTGGTGGCCAGGCTGGTGACCAGCTCCTCCCGGATCGCGTCCAGCGGCGGGTTGGTCACCTGGGCGAACAGCTGGTGAAAGTAGTCGTACAGCAGCCGCGGGCGCTGCGACAGCGGCGAGACCGGGGTGTCGGTGCCCATCGAGCCCACCGGCTCGGCGCCGGTGCGGGCCATCGGCGCCACCAGCAGCTTGAGCTCCTCCTCGGTCCAGCCGAACGTCTGCTGGCGGCGCTGCACCGAGTCGTGGGTGTGGATGACATGCTCGCGGTCGGGCAGCTCGTCCAGGTGCATCAGGCCAGCGTGCAGCCACTCGTCGTACGGCGCCGCGGCGGCCAGCTCACGCTTGATCTCCTCGTCGTCGACGATGCGCCCGGCGGCGGTGTCCACCAGGAACAGCCGCCCCGGCCGCAGCCGGCCCTTGGCCACCACCTCAGCCGGGTCCACGTCGGCCACGCCGGCCTCACTGGCCAGCACCACCATGCCGTCGCGGGTGTGCCACCAGCGGCCGGGGCGAAGCCCGTTGCGGTCCAGCACCGCGCCGACCACGGTGCCGTCGGAGAAGGCGACGCTGGCCGGGCCGTCCCACGGCTCCATCAGGCAGGCGTGGAACCGGTAGAACGCCCGGGTGGCCGGGTCCATGCCGGTGTCGTTCTCCCACGCCTGCGGCACCATCATCAGCACCGCGTGCGGCAGGCTGCGTCCGGCCAGGTGCAGCAGTTCCAGCACCTCGTCGAAGTTGGCCGAATCGGAGGCGTCCGGGTCGCAGACCGGGAAGACCCGGCGCAGGTCACCGGGCAGGTGGGGCGAGTCCAGCAACGCCTCCCGGGCGGCCATCCAGTTGCGGTTACCGCGGATGGTGTTGATCTCGCCGTTGTGGGCGATCATCCGGTACGGGTGGGCCAGCGGCCAGGACGGGAACGTGTTGGTGGAAAACCGCGAGTGCACCAGCGCGATCGCGGACGTCAACCGCTCATCGGTCAGGTCCGGGAAGTAGGTCGGCAACTGCTGCGGGGTCAGCATCCCCTTGTAGACCATGGTGCGGCCGGACAGCGACGGGAAGTAGGCGGCCGCGCCGCGCTGGCGGGTCTCCCGCTCGGTCTGCTTGCGCACGCACCAGGCCACCCGCTCCAGCTCCATGCCCGACAGGTCGGCGCCGGAGCGGTCGGCAGCGGCCGGATCGGCGGCGGCCGGATCGGCGGCGGTGAGGAACACCTGCCGGATGCGGGGCTGGGCCGCCCGCGCGGTGGCGCCCAGGCCGGTGTCGTCGGTGGGTACGTCACGCCACCCGACGATCCGCGCGCCCTCGGCGGCGACGTACTTGTCCAGCACCCGCAGCGCCACCTCGGCGGTGCGCTCCTCGGACGGCAGGAACACCAGGCCGGTGGCGTAGCGGCCCGGTGGCGGCAGGTCGAAATCCACCGTGTGCCGGTAGAACGCGTCGGGCACCTGCAGCAGGATGCCGGCGCCGTCACCGGTGTCGGGCTCGGCGCCGCGCGCGCCGCGGTGGTCCAGCCGCCGCAGCGCGGTCAGGCCGGCGGCGACCACCCGATGGTCGCGGCGGCCGTGCAGGTCGGCCACGAACGCCACCCCGCAGGCGTCGTGCTCGTACGCAGGGTCGTACAGCCCGGCCGGATGGAGTGTTTGCTGGACACGCGGTCCACGCGGATGCTGCCGCACAGTCACGGGGCCTCCTGGACGTCGGATCGTGGTGCGAAGGGACGTCGTCGGCCCTGCTCGTGCTGTTGAGGTGTCCGTCGAGTGTACCTATGCCGGTGGATGCCACGCGGCCGCGGTCGCGGCGGCGCGCTCCCGGCGGCGTGCCTGCACCCGGTTCAGGCCGGCCAGCGGCCCGGTGGCGCCCAACCGGCGGGCGTGCCGGCGCACCTCGTCCGCCCGGGCGCGGCGGGCCCGCTGGTAGGTCGCGGCGGCCGCGTGCAGCGACCGGCCCGGCGTCGCGCTGTGCACCGCCGACACCAGCGTGGCGGCGTCCTCCACCGCCAAGCAGGCGCCCTGCCCGAGATGCTCGGCGACGGCGTGGCCGGCGTCACCGAGCAGCACTGTCACACCGTCGCCGACCGGCGCGGCGAGGCGCTCCGGCGGCGGGCGCAGCTCGCGCAGCTCCCGCTGCACCACGTCGTCCGGTTCGGTGGCCGCCAGCAGTGTCTCGATCGGCGGGTGCCAGCCGGTGAACCAGCGCCGCAGCAGCTCCAGCTGGGTCGCCGCCGGCTCCGGTCGGGGCGCGCCGGGACCGGTGGCGGCCCAGTAGATGCCGCCGCGTCCGGACGTGCCGCTGCTGCTGCGCTCACCCAGTGCGGCGGTGCGGAACCGGTAGCCGCCGGCCTGGGTGACCACCGGCCCGGCCAGGTCCGGCGGCAGCTCCGGCGCCCGGTACCAGGGGATCACCGCCTGCCAGGTGGTCGCCCCCGCGGCCACTGCGGCAGTGGCCGGAGCCACCGCGGCGCGCAGCGCGCTGTCGGCGCCGTCGGCGGCCACCACCAGGTCGGCCTCCCAGGTGGAGTGGCCGTCGGTGACCGCCGGCAGGGTCGAGTCGCCGGTGCGTGCCAGGCGGGCGGACACGCCGGTACGCATATCGACCCGGTCGCCGAGGCCGGCGACCAGGGCATCGTGCAGGTCCTCGGCGTGCACCAGCAGCGGTGTGGGGGAGCTGGCGGCGCGCGGCTGCACCAGCCACTGCCCGTCCGGGCGGCGCAGGCCGGCGTCGGGCACCTCGGTGGCTATCGCCGCCAGCCCGGCGCTGAGGCCGAGCACCTGCAACGCCCGTACCCCACCGGGCCACAGCAGCAGCGCGATCGGTGCGGTACGCAGCCGGTCGGCGCGCTCCAGCAGGGTGACCCGCCATCCGGTGCGGGCCAGTGCGCCCGCGGCGGCCAGGCCACCGATGCCCGCGCCGACCACGATCGCGGTCCGGGCCGGAGCGGCTGCCATCAGACGTTATCGGTCGTCGCGCGGCGCCCCGGCGTCCGCCGACGACGCCCGGTCCGACTCTTCAGGGTCACCTACGTCGTCCGACCCGGTGTCACCGGCTTCCTGGCCGGTGCTGTCGGCGCCGCTGGCTGCCCTCGCGTCGTGGAACTCCTGCTCGGTGACGACCCGGTAGCCCGCCGACTCGTCCTCCCCGAGCGGCAGCACGTACTCCTGCGGACCGCGCACCTTCACCAGGTAGGCCACCGCCGCGGCGAGCACCAGCAGCGACACCCACACGTTGATCCGGACACCGACGATCTCGGTGGCCTCGTCGATGCGCAGCATCTCGATCCACGTGCGCCCGACGGTGTAGGCGGCGACGTAGAGCGCGAACTGCCGGCCGTGGCCCAGCCGCAGCCGGTTGCCCACGTAGAGCACCAGCAGCGCCACGCCGATGTTCCACAGCATCTCGTACAGGAACGTCGGATGGTAGGTGGCCGCGTGCGTGACCGGTTCCCCGTCCGGGCCCTCGAGCGCCCGGCCAGCGACCATATCGTGGATCTCCAGGCCCCACGGCAGCGTGGTGGGGCTGCCGTAGAGCTCGTTGTTGAACCAGTTGCCGAGCCGCCCGATCGCCTGGGCCAGCGGCAGACCCACCGCGGCCGCGTCGGCGACCATGAGGAACGGCAGTTTCAGCTGGTAGCGGCAGCCGAGCCAGACCCCGAACGCACCGCCGGCGATGGCTCCCCAGATGCCGAGGCCGCCCTCCCAGATGTAGAGCGCCCGGATCGGGTCGCCG
>SLSW01000299.1 GCA_007130245.1 Micromonosporaceae bacterium | reverse complement strand
TGGAGGAGTTCCTCGGCACGGTTGTCAACGAGGTCGGCGCGGCGTACAACACCGTGCTCACCGCTATCGGCGACGAGCTGGGGCTGTACGACGCGCTGCGTGACCACGGCCCGCTCACGGCGCCGCAGCTGGCGTCGCGCACCGGCACCACCGAGCGGTACCTGCGGGAGTGGCTGAACGCCCAGGCCGCCAGCGGCTTCCTGGGTTACGACCCCACGACGGAGGCGTACGAGCTGCCGCCGGAGCAGGCGTACGTGCTCGCTGACCGCGACAGCCCGGTGTACGTGCCGGGGCTGTTCCAGGGCGCGAAGTCGGTGTTCGCGCTGGCGCCGCGCATCGTCGAGGGGTTCCGCACCGGCGAGGGCGTGGGCTGGCACGAGCACGGTGACGGGCTGTTCGAGGGCACCGAGCGGTTCTTCCGCGCCGGCTACCAGGCCAATCTGGTGTCCGAGTGGCTGCCGGCGCTGGACGGCGTGGTGGACAAGCTGCGGGCCGGCGCCCGGGTGGCCGACGTCGGCTGCGGGTACGGCGCGTCGACGATCATCATGGCGGAGGCGTTCCCGGCGTCGAGCTACATCGGGTACGACTACCACGAAGCCTCCATTGAGGCGGCCCGGCGGCGAGCGGCCGACGCCGGCGTGTCGGACCGGGTACGGTTCGAGACGGCGGCGGCGACCGACTACCCGGGGACGTACGACTTCGTGACCTACTTTGACTGCCTGCACGACATGGGCGACCCGGTCGCCGCGGCGCGGCACGTGTACGAGTCGCTGACGCCCGACGGCACCTGGATGATCGTGGAGCCGCGCGCCGGCGACCGGGTGGAGGACAACCTCAACCCGGTGGGCCGGCTCTACTACGCCATCTCCACGATGATCTGCACCCCGGCGTCGCTGAATCAGCAGGGCCGCGCGGCGCTCGGGGCGCAGGCCGGCAACGCGCGGCTGGAGAAGGTGATCCGGGAGGCCGGGTTCACCCGGGTGCGCCAGGCAGCGGAGACGCCGTTCAACGTGGTGCTGGAAGCCCGGCCATGACCACCGTCCGGGTGGGACCGCGCATGGTGTCACCGACGCTGCCGGCCGTCCGGCCGGTGACGGAGTCGGTGAGCGAGCTGCTCGCGGGTGTGACCACCCGTGAGCAGCTCGCCGCCGGCGACGGCAAGTCCGGCGCGTCGCTGGAACGGGTCACCATCGGTGACGAGATTTACGTGCTCAAACGGCTCGGGTTCGCCACCGACTGGGTGGCCCGGGCCACCGGCGACCTGGCGTGCCGGCCGAGGCTGATGTGGTGCGCCGGGCTGTTCGACCGGCTGCCGGACTGCCTCGACCACGCCGTGGTCGGTTGCGCCGACGACCCGCCGCACGGTGCCGCCCTGCTGATGCGCGACGTGACCGAGTGGTTGGTGCCGGAGGGGGACGGGCCGCTGCCGCTGGCGCAGCACCGGCGATTCCTGGACCACATGGCGGCGTTGCACGCCGAGTTCATCGGGTACGAGGACACGGTGGGCCTGCTGCCGATGGAGAGCCGGCTGCTGGTGCTCTCGCCGTGGACGGCGGCCGCCGAACGCGACTACGGCGGCACCCACCCGGTGCCGACCACGCTGATGCCGCAGGGGTGGCAGCGGCTGCCCGTGGTGGCGCCCCGCGCCGGCGCCCTGGCGCTGACACTCATCGACGAACCCGGTCCGCTGGTGTCGGCGCTGGCGGACACGCCGGCGACCCTGGTGCACGGGGACTGGAAGTGCGGGAACCTCGGCACCGGGCCGGACGGGCGCACCATCCTGCTCGACTGGGCCACGCCGGGTCAGGCGCCACCCTGCTTCGACCTGGCGTGGTACGTGGCGATCAACGCCGCCCGGCTACCCGAATCGAAAGAGGACACTATCGCGGCGTACCGGCGGGCGCTGGAAGGACACGGCGTCGACACCGGCGGATGGTTCGAGCGCCAGCTCGAACTCTGCCTGATCGGTGCGTTCCTGGTGCTGGGCTGGGAGAAGGCGTTCGGCGATCCGGCCGAACTGCAGTGGTGGGAACAGCGGGTCGTGGCCGCGGAGAGGTGGCTGGGGTGAGCGTCCGGGAGGTGCGCGACGCCTACGGCCAGGCGGCGGCCGCGTGGGCGGCCGGGCCGCAACGCGCCTACCAGCGCCTGAGCGAGGCGTTGGTAGGCGCGCACCCGGGTTCGCTGACGGGTGCCGCCGTGCTGGACATCGGCGCCGGCACCGGCGCCGCCTCCCGGGTGTGCACCGCCGCGGGCGCGCGGGTGGTGGCGGTGGACGCGGCGGTCGGCATGCTGGCCCACGACCGGCGGGCCCGCCCGGCGGCGGTGGCCGGCGACGCGTACCGGCTGCCGTTCCGGGCCGCCTCGTTCGACGCGGTGGTCGCCGCGTTCGTGTTCAACCACCTGGACGATCCGGTGGCGGCGCTGGCCGAGGCCGCCCGGGTCACCCGACCGGGCGGGGCGCTGCTGGCCGCGACGTTTCACGCCGACTGGGAGCATTCGGCCAAGCAGCAGGTGGAGGCCGCCGCCACCGAGGCCGGCTGGCGGCGCCCGGGGTGGTACGACTCGCTCAAGACCCACTCCGCCCCGGCGCTCGGCGACCCGGACCGGTTCGCGGCCGCCGCTGCCGAGGCCGGGTGGCGCGCGGCGCGGATGGTCGACACCGTCGTCGACACTGGTCTGTCCAGCGCCGACGACCTGGTGGCGTGGCGGTTCGGCATGGCCCAGCTCGCCCCGTTCGTGGACGGCCTGTTGGAGCCGGCACGCGTCCGATTGCACGCGCGGGCACGGCAATACGTCGGGGACGATCCGGAACCGTTGCGTCCGCGGGTGCTGTTCTGCCTGGCGCGTCTCGGCGCGCCGGTGGTGGCGAAGGCGGCGCTGGGCTGAGGCGACGATTCACAGATACATTCCGGTGCCTCCAGGAGTCGGGCATCGTGGCGCGCCGCCGTAGACAGTTTGTGCGGCGAACACAGCCATCGTCCTGAGACAGAGGGAGATCCGTTGGATCATGGGATACCGGCAGCCGTACGCGCTGCACTTCTGCTCCCAGCCATAATGGACCTTCTGCGCCGCTTTCACATCGCTGTTCAGGAGTGCTGTCAGATACTCAAGCACCTCCCGGTCAACGTCGGTGGTGGACAGCTTTCCGAAAGGAATGGTGTCGGTATCGAGTAATCGGTGGACGCGTCCCTGTGGATCCCTCTCGCGTGAGCGGCTGATAATCTCGACCAAGGTCGCCAGAGCCGCGGGTCCATGCTCCTTATGGTGCGCTAAGCCGGTAGCGAATACTGACAGCGCCTCGTCATTACCCTCATGAGCGAACCTCAGCAGCGCTTCTGTAGTAGGCAGCGAGCGCAGCATTCTTGCGGTGATGTCGGTGATTGCTTCGCGTTCTTCCACTTTGTCTGGCACCGTACCCCTCCCGGCAGACACTCCGATATCCGCGACAAACGATGGTCCGAGCCTGCGCCGTACCGTTAGCGTCTGGAATAGACTGCGCGGATCGCGATTGCTGACCACTTGTAGGTTGCGGTAAATCGACTGCCGGTAGTAGAAGTAACAGCGCGATAGAACACTGACCTGATTATTCATGAATTATGATGAGACGGCTCCCACTCCGCCGAGACTCGCGCGGTGCCCCATTCGCTCCTCCTCACGAAAAGACGGAATGTCAACGCGAGCTGTTCACCAGAATGTTATCTGGCAATGTGGCCAACGCCACACAGGAAGCGTGAGCAACGTCATTGCGACGTACCTTGTGGATGTCAGTCAACTGGGGTTCGGTGACAATTGCTCAGTGTGAGGTCCTGTGAGAGTTGCTCCGTGCACGGTTGCGCTCCGTTTGCGCGAGCAGCCAAGCTCGCCCCGTTCGTGGACGGCCTGCCGGCGCCGGCACGCGTCCGGTTGCACGCGCGGGCACGGCAATACGTCGGGGACGACCCGGAACCGTTGCGCCGCGGGTGCTGTTCTGCCTGGCGCGCCTCGGCGCGCCGGCACCGGGAAGCTGACCTGCGGCGGCGCGCGACCTGCCAGGGACTCTCACCGGCACGCTAGTCGGAGTTCGCCGACCCCAGATGGCGGGTGAGGAAGTCGATCTGGTCACGGACCACGTCGTCGAACCCGTCCAGAAACCCGCCGAAGTGGTTGACCGGGTAGCGGTGCAGCTCCGCGCGCGGAGCACGGGCGGCGACCCGCTCGATCGGGCGCGGCGGGACGACAGTATCGTGCAGGCCGAGGATCACCATCAACGGACATCCCACCCGGCGGGCGTGCCGCACCGGCCGGAACAGTGCGGCGGGCTTGAACGGCGAGGCACGCAGCTCGTTGCGCCAACGGGAATCCGCAGCCGCCAGGGCTTCCATGGCAGACTGCGCCTCGGGTTGGGCGAGCAGCGTCAGCGAGCCGGCAGGGCCGACCAGCGGCGCGTGAACCGGCCGGCGGGCGAATGCGGCGCGCACCGCCTCGGCAGCCAGCCGCAGGGCACTACCCCGATCGCCGTAGCGGGTGAACGCCAGCCCGTTGACGATCGGACACATCGCCACCGCGGCTGCCAGTCGCCCGTCCTCCGCGGCGACCCGGACCACGTGGCCGCCGTTGTACGAGAAACCCCACAGCGCCACCCGCTCCGCATCGACGCCGCTGAGCCCGCGCGCGAAAGCCACGGCAGCGGTGAGGTCCGCCCGGTGCCGGTCATGGTCGAGCAGCTGTCGGGGCGCGCCGTCGCTGTCACCGAGGTGCCGGAAGTCGAACGTCACCGCCACGAAACCGGCCTCCGCAAACCGCTCGGCGAAGCGTGGCAGCCCGTCGCCCCGGGTCATGCCGCCCCCGTTGGCCATGACCACGGCGGGCAGGTCGCCGCTGCCGTAGGCGCGCGGCCAGAAGACCGTCGCTGCGCAGCTACCGTCACCGGACCGGAAGCGCAGCTCTTCTTGGGTGGTCACGCCGCTGTCGCTGGTGGACCGCTGGGTGTGGTGCTCCTCGGCCATCAGCCCTCCTCTTGCCCCGCCTGGCGGAGATGAGACCCGATCCGCGGGAGCACAGTGGAGCCCGTTTCCGCCTGTTCCCGCCCATGGTCGGGGCACCGTGACGGGCTGTCAAGCGCCGCATCATCCATCGTATTGATGGCCCGGCGTCAGCGCCGGAGCTGCGACGACTCCCGCCACGCTAGCCGGAGGTTGCCGGTTCCAGATGGCGGGTAAGGAAGTCGATCTGGTCACGGACCACGTCGTCGAACCCGTCCAGTAACCCGCCGAAGTGGTTGACCGGGTAGCGGTGCAGCTCCGCGCGCGGAGCACGGGCGGCGACGCGCTCGATCGGCCGGAGCGGGACCATCGTGTCGCTGGTCCCGAGGCTGACCTGCAACGGGCAACGCACACGGGCGGCGCTGCGCACCGGCCGGAACCGGGCAGCCGGCTGCACCGGTGACGCGCAGAGTTCGTTACGCCACAGCGAGTTCCCCCCGCGTACCGCCTCGAAACCCGGGGCCGCTTCCGCTTGCGTGAACAGGGCCAGGCGCCCGGGCGGCCCTACCACCGGCATCTGCATTTTCCGGCGGCCGAACTGCGCGCTTGTCGCGGCGGCCGCGAGCCGCAGGTTGTAGCGGAGGCCCGCCGCGACCTGGAACGCCAGTCCGTCGACCCACGGGCACAGCACCACCGCCGCGGCCAGCTGCCCGTCCGAGGCTGCGGTATAGAGCACGAGGCCGCCACCGAGTGAGAACCCCCACAGGGCCACCCGATTGGAGTCGACCCCGTCGAGGGTACGGGCGAATGCGACCGCGGCCGCGATGTCATTGCGCTTGCGGTTGAGGTCGATCAGCTGCCGTGGCTCACCGCCGCTGTCGCCCAGATGCCGGTAGTCGAAGGTGAGCGCCGCGAAGCCCGCGGCGGCGAACCGCTCGGCGAAGCGAGGGGCTCCGTCGCGGCGGGTCATGCTGACACCGTTGGCCATCACGATGCACGGCACAGGCCCGGCAGCGCTGGCACCGGGTCGGTAAAGCGTGGCGGCACAATCCGCGTCACCGGACCGGAAGCGCAGCTCTTTCTCAATGGTCACGCCGGGATCGCCGGCGGACTGCCGGGTGTGGTGCTCCTCGGCCATCAGTCCTCCTCTGCCCGTCGTGCGAAGCTCCGGGCCCGCGGGCACAGTGGAGCTCGCTTCGTCTGTTCACGATGGTTGCGGCATCCTGCACGCGCCGTCAAGCGCCGCGTCATCCATGCAGCCAACGGTGCCCGCCCTTCGGACAGGATCGCGTGACCCGCTGGCAGTTGCGGCATCGGCTACGCAGACAGTGGTGCTCCGTGGCATGTGTGCCCGGTGCGCGAGCGTGCTCCGTTTGCGCGAGCAGCTCTCAAAGGCGGGCGGCAGACACCACCACCGACTCCGGTAGCGTGAACGCCGTGGCAGGTGCGGCGACGCCGGCGACGGCGCTCCTGGTCAGGCAGAAGGTGGCGCACACCCTCCATCCGTACGAGGTATCGGCCGACACACCGGACTACGGCCGCGCGGTGGCCGACGCGCTCGGGGTGCCCCCGGGACGGTTGTTCAAGACCCTCGTCGCGGAGGTGGACGGCGCGCTGACCGTGGCGATCGTGCCGGTCACCGGAGATGTGGACCTCAAGGCGCTGGCCGCCGCGGCCGGTGGCCGCAAGGCGGTGCTTGCCGAACGCGCCGCGGCCGAGCGCGCCACCGGGTACGTGCGCGGCGGCATCAGCCCGCTCGGCCAGCGCAAGCGGTTGCCCATGGTCATCGACAGCTCAGTCCACCAGTTCGACACCGTCTACGTCAGCGCCGGCCGGCGGGGCCTGCAGGTGGAACTCGCCCCGGCCGACCTGGTCCGGCTCACCGGCGCCGGACTCGGCGACATCTCCCGCCCCGACCGCACCGCCTGAACGGGATCCACGAAAACTGTTGGCGCCACCGCCCCAACCGACTCCCACCATTGTCCGGCCTCCTGGCCGGGCGACACGGAAGGGAGTTCGACATGACCGGAACCGCCATCGATCGACAGAGTGCCACCCGTGGGCTGGCCGGCCGGGCCCTGGCGGCCGCGATACTCGCGGTCGTGCTGGTGAGCACCGCCTGCGAACGCGGACCCGACGACGCGGCACCGTCCGCTGCCCCGGTCGCGGGCCTCGGGGCGAACCCGGACGCCACCGCCAGCCCCGCCCCCGCCGCCCCGGGCGGCGGCGCCGGCAGCGCGACGGGCAGCGCCGACGAAGCGGCCGGCACCGGCAGCGGCGACGCGGCCGACACCGGCTACCCGGACACGGCGCAGGCGTACGCCGAAGCGGTCGTGGCCGCGTGGACCGACGGCGACCTGGCCCGGCTCGGCGAGCTGACCGTCGCGCAGGTGCACGAGCAGCTCATCCAGATTCCCGGCCCGCCCTCGCCGGACTGGACCTTCATCGAGTGCGACACCGGCCACTACTGCTCGTTCTACAACGGCGACGGCGACTTCCTGATCCTGCTGATCCCGGCCGCCTCCGTCGGCGATCCACACGCGACCGCGCAGGTGTCGTACAACATCACCTTCTACCCCGACGACGCGATCGACTACGCACGGGAGTTCATCAAGGCCTGGCAGAACGGCAACGTGGCCAGGATGCACCTGCTCGCCGCACCCGAGGCGGTGGAGGTCTTCGCTGAGATCACTCCCGCGGCGGTGACCAGCTACGGCAGCTTCGGTATCGCCCCGGCGCTGGTCGGGGTGATGGTCACCGGCGTCGGTTTCGAAGCCGAGGTGCACATCGGCACCCACTTCCTCGGCGGCCCGGGGGCGATCCTGCTGGCCATCCGCGAAATCTGATTGGGACCGGACCGCAGCTACGGGCGCGGCGCTCAGGCGCGCGCGCCCGTCGTGTCGTCAACCGTCGATCCGTGCCAGGAGCGCCACAGCGCCGCGTAAGACCCGCCGGCAGCCACCAACTCGTCGTGGCTGCCCAGCTCGCTGATCCGTCCGTGCTCGACCACCGCCACCCGGTCGGCGTCGTGGGCCGAGTGCAGCCGGTGCGCGATCGCGATGACGGTGCGCCCGGCCAGCACCGCGGCCAGCGACCGTTCCAGGTGCCGGGCAGCGCGCGGGTCGAGCAGCGAGGTCGCCTCGTCGAGCACCAGCGTGTGCGGGTCGGCCAGCACCAGCCGCGCCAGCGCCAGCTGCTGCGCCTGCGCCGCCGACAGAGTCAGCTGCCCGGTGCCGACCATTGTCGCCAGCCCGTCGGGCAACGCCTCGACCCACTCGGCGGCGTCCACCGCCGCCAGCGCCTGCCGCACCTGCGTGTCAGTGCCGTCCGGGCGCGCCAGCAGCAGGTTGTCGCGCACCGTGCCGAGGAACACGTGGTGCTCCTGGGTGACCAGGGCCACCTCCCGCCGCAGCTGCTCCGGCGGCAGCGACGCCAGCGACTGGCCGTCGACGGTGATGGACCCGGTCGCCGGCGCGTGGATGCCGGCGAGCAGTCGCCCGAGCGTGGACTTGCCCGCCCCGGACGGTCCCACCATCGCCAGCCGCTCCCCCGGCTCGACCGTCAGGTCCACCCCGTGCAGCACGTCCCGGCCGGCGACATAGGCGAACCGCACGTCGCGTACGGCGATCCGCCCGCCGCCGGGTGGCGTGGTGCGCGGCGCCGTCACCGCCGCCACGGTCCCGCCGGCGGCCGGGTCGGCGGTGCCGGCGGTGTCGGCCACGCCGAGCAGCCGCGCCAGCGAAGCCCCGCCCACCTGCAGCTCGTCCAGCCATGACAGCAGCCGGTCCAGCGGGTCGATGAGCAGCTGCACGTACAGCACCGCCGCGGTGACCTGCGCCAGGCTCACCCAGTCCTGGGTGTAGAACCAGCCGCCGATCACCAGCGTGGCCACCACCGGCAGCACGTACCCGACCTCGACGGTCGGGAAGAACACGGTGCGCAGGAACAGCGTGTAGCGCTCGGCCCGGTAGGAGCGCCCGATGTCGCCGTCGGTGCGCCGTACCCGCGCGTCGGCCAGCCGCAGCGCCTCCACGGTGCGCGCCCCGTCCACGGTCTCGGCCAGCCCGTCGGTCATGTCGGAGTAGGCCGCGCCCTCGCGCAGGTAGCCGGCCGGCGCCCGGCGCAGGTACCAGCGGGCCCCGGCCCACAGCAGCGGCACCGCCACCAGGCACGGCAGCGCCAGCAGCGGACCGACCAGCACCAGCGCCCCCACCGCGAAGCAGCCGGTGGCGGCGGCGATCAGGGTCTCCGGCACCGCGAACCGCACCGTGTGCGACAGTGCCGCGACATCGCGGGTGGTGCGGGTCAGCA
Source organism: Micromonosporaceae bacterium (assembly GCA_007130245.1). Taxonomy (GTDB): domain Bacteria; phylum Actinomycetota; class Actinomycetes; order Mycobacteriales; family Micromonosporaceae; genus Natronosporangium. The sequence goes on along the minus strand of SLSW01000299.1, from coordinate 14,107 downwards.
GATCGCCGGTGCCGGCCTTCTCGACCGTGCCCAGCGGGATCGACAGCACCCGGTCGACAAACTCCTCCCGCAGTCGGGCCAGCACCGTCTCGCCCAGCCTCGCCGAGGCCATCCGCGCGAACCGGGTCAGCACCGCCTGCGTCACGATGAACCCGGCCACGGCCAGCACCACCCGGTCCACGGTGGCCACGGTGGCGCCCTCGGCCACCGACTCCACCAGGTCGCCGATCAGCCACGGCAGGGCGAGGCCGGCCACGGCCGCGGCCACGTGCCAGGCCAGCGCCGCGGCCAGCAGCCGCGGGTGCCGGCGCATCAGCCGCCGGGCGTACCGGCGGACCGCCGCCTTGTCGGCCACCGGCAGCGAGCGGCGTACGGTCGGCGGCGCGGTGTCGGTCACTGCTGCTCCCCTCGGGTGACGACGGCGGCGTAGTGCGCGTCGGTGTCCAACAGCTCCCGGTGATGCCCGACCGCGGCCACCGTGCCGCCGGCCACGAACGCCACCCGGTCGGCGCGATCCAGCACCAGCGGGCTGGTGCTGCACACCACGGTGGTGCGCCCGCGCCGGGCAGCACCGAGCGCGGCGGCGATGCGTGCCTCGGTGTGGGCGTCGACCGCGCTGGTGGGTTCCACCAGCACCAGCAGCGGCGGGTCGACCAGCAGGGCACGCGCCAGCCGGAGCCGCTGCTGCTGCCCGCCGGAGAACTCGCGGCCGCGTTCGACCACCGGGGCGTCCAGGCCGTCCGGCAGCTGCTCCAGGATGTCCAGCGCGCTGGCGGTCCGCAGGGCGGCGAGGATCCGGCCGTCCCGCCCATCCGCGTCGCCGTCCGCGTCGCCGTCCGCGTCGCCGTCGGCGGTGACGTCGAGGGTGGTGCGCAGGTGGCCGGAGAGCAGCCGGGCGTCGTGCTCGGCCACCAGGATCAGCTCCCGCACCGTCGCCCGGGAAAGCTCCGACAGCAGTACGCCGTCCAGGTTGACCTCGCCGTCGGTGTAGCGACCCAGCCGGTCGGCGATGGCGGTGGCGTCGGCCGGGTCGTCGGCGGCGACCGCGGTGAGGCTGCCGGGCGGCACCCGCAGGCCGGAGGCGGGGTCGGTCAGCTCGCCGTACGGGTCGGGGCGGCGCGCCGGCACCGGCGGGTCGGCCAGCTCCGGCTCCAGCGCCAGCAGGCGCACCACCCGGCGGGCCGCCACGTGCGCGCGGGTGGTCTTGTGCACCCACTCGGTGAGTGTGCGCAGCGGGCGCATCAGGAACATCGCGTACCCGTAGAACGCCACCATCTGCCCGGCGCTGATCTCTCCGGCCAGCGCGGACCGGGCCCCGAGCCAGGTCACGACCACGACCAGGATTCCGGGCAGCAGGATCTGGGCAGCATCGAGCAACGACTCCACCTTCGCCACCCGCATCCCGGCCGCGCGCAGTTGCTGCGACTCGTCGCGGTAGCGGTGCGAGAACTGCGACTCGCCGCCGACCCCACGCAGCACCCGCAACCCGGCGACGATGTCGGCCGCGCGGGTGGTCAGCGCGCCCTGCTGCTCGCGGTAGTCGTGCTGGCGGCGGTGCAGCGGCCGGATCAGGGTCGCGACCAGGGCGGTCATCAGCGGCACCCCGATCAGCACCACCAGGCCGAGCGGCACCGATGCCGACAGCAGGATCACGGCGATGGTGATGATGGCCACCACCGCCCCCACGCCGCGGGCAGTGACGTCCAGGGCGTTGCCGATATGGCTGATGTCGGCGGTGCCGATCGCCACCACGTCGCCGGAGGCGAGCTTGCGCGGCAGGGTCGCGCCGAGCCGGTTGGTGGCCCGGATCGTGACCTGCACGGTGCGGTAGGCGCCGGACAGGAAGTTGTGGACCGCGCACCGGTGACGGGCGATGCCGGCGGCGGCCTGCACGATGCCGAGACCGAGCAGCGCCGCGCCCCACGCGGTCAACAGCGACTGGTCGCGGGCGGTGATCGCGTCGATCGCCTGCCCGAGCACCGCCGGCACGAACGCCTGGCTGACCATCCACACGATGCCGAACGTCACGCCGACGGACAGCGTGCGCCACTGGTGCCGGACGAGCCAGAGCAGGTAACGGGTGGGTGACCGGTGATCGGGGGTTCCCGGATCGGCCACGGGAAGCGTACGCATGGCTCGCGTTACGTTACGGTGAGCAATCTGCCTGAGCCACTGAATTTCCCGCGGTCACGCGTGCGACGCCGGTCACACAATGCGCGCGGGTATTACCCTGGCGCGCATGCCACGTGCTGTCCTCTTCGACCTGTTCAACACGCTGATCCCGGGCGGTGACGACGGCACCCGGGACGCCGCACTGGCCACCATGGCCGGTGTGCTCGGGGTCGACCCCACCGCGTACATTGCCGCCTTCAACCGCACCTGGCCCGCCCGGCACACCGGCGCCCTGGGCGACCTCGACAGGGAGATCCGTGAGGTCGCGCGGCTGGTCGGCGGCGCTCCGGAGGGCGACCGGGTGGCCGAGGCATTGGCGATCCGGCAGGAGATGAACGCCGGCCTGTTCAGCTCGGTCGCTGACGCCACCCTGTCGGTGCTGGACGGGCTGCGCACCGCGGGCTGGTCACTCGGCCTGGTCAGCAACACCTCGGCCGGCTCGCCCGAGGCGTTCCGCCGTGGCCGGCTGGCGCCGCGCTTCGACGCGGCTGGATTCTCCAACGAGATCGGGGTCGGCAAGCCGGATCCACGGATCTACCTGGCGGTGTGCGAGCGGCTCGCGGTCGAACCCGGCGACTGTGTCTACGTCGGCGACGGCGCCGACGCCGAGCTGGCCGCCGCCGAAGCGCTGGGCATGCAGGCGATCCGCACCACTGAGCACGCCGACACCGACCCGACCTGGACCGGCCCGGTGGTCGCCCGATTGACCGAACTCGCCGCCCAACTTGCCTCCCTCCAGCCCGACGCCCCCTCCGGCCTGGTTGGGTAGCGGGCGATCTTGTGTTCAGAAATATCCGGACATAGTGGGTCACAAGATCGCCCCCAGCCCAACCAAGCGAGCATGTGGGGCGGCGCGCGGGGGCGTCAGCGGTCGACCGGGGCGAAGTCCCACGCGTACGGCGGCCGGGCCACCAGGTCGGCCGGCGGGTCCGGCAGCGGCAGCGGCTCTCCCCGCCACCGGGAGATCACCACCACCCGGTCGGTGGAGGAGAACACCTCACTGCCGGCATGGCGCGGATCGTGCTCGATCTCCGGCAGCGCGGTGTCGCACACCCACGCGATCAGATCCGGCACGCGGTCCGGATACCCGCGTACCTCCCACATCCGTACGATCACATCCACCGTCCCGCCGACCTCCAGCCTCGCGCCGGCTTCAGAGACAACCGGCCCGTCCCGTTTGACACCAACCTGGACAACTCCTAGACCGACGGTACGGAGACGGGCAGAGCGGAGTCGGCGGGCAGGTCCAGGCGGCTGGGCGCCACCCCGGCCGACACCAGCCGCGACCCGAGCGCGGCCACCATCGAACCGTTGTCGGTGCACAGCTTCGGCCGCGGGATCCGCAACGTCACCCCGGCCGCCTCGCACCGCCGCTCGGCCACCGCCCGCAGTCGCGAGTTGGCCGCCACCCCGCCGCCGATCACCAGGGTGGACACACCCCGCTCCCGGCAGGCCGCCACCGCCTTGGCGGTGAGCACGTCGGCCACCGACTCCTGGAAGCTGGCCGCGACGTCGGCTACCGGCACCGGCTCGCCGGCCTGCTGCCGCGCCTCCACCCAGCGCGCCACCGCGGTCTTCAGCCCGGAGAACGAGAAGTCGTACCGGTGCGCCGCCTGGTCCTTCGCCGCGGTCAGCCCGCGCGGGAACCCGATCGCATCCGCGGCGCCGTCCCGCGCGGCGCGGTCGATCGGCGGCCCTCCGGGAAACGGCAGCCCCAGCAGCCGCGCCACCTTGTCGAACGCCTCCCCGGCGGCGTCGTCGATGGTCGCCCCCAGCGGTGTGACATCGCCGGTCAGGTCGTCCACCTGCAGCAGTGACGTGTGCCCGCCGGAGACCAGCAGCCCGATCGCCGGCTCCGGCAGCGGCCCGTGCTCCAGCGTGTCCACTGCCACGTGCGCGGCCAGGTGGTTCACACCGTACAGCGGCTTGTCCGCCGCCACCGCGTACCCCTTGGCGGCGGCCACCCCCACCAGCAGCGCGCCGGCCAGACCCGGACCGGCGGTGACCGCGATCGCGTCCACGTCGGCCAGGCTCACCCCGGCCTCGGACAGTGCCCGCCGCATGGTCGGCACCATCGCCTCCAGGTGAGCGCGGCTGGCCACCTCCGGCACCACCCCGCCGAAGCGGGCGTGTTCGTCCACGCTGGAGGCCAGCGCGTCGGCCAGCAGCGTGGTGCCGCGCACGATGCCGATCCCGGTCTCGTCGCACGAGGTCTCGATGCCGAGCACCAGCGGCTCGGCCTCCCGCCTACTGTTCACGCACCATCACCAGCGCATCGGTGTTGCTCGGTTGGTAGTAACCGCGGCGCACCGCGACCACCTCGAACCCGTACCCGGCGTACAGCTTCTGCGCCGCCTCGTTGTCGGATGCCACCTCCAGCAGCACCCGGCGCGCGCCCGCCTTCGCCGCCTCGGCCAGCAGCGCCTCCAGCAGCGCCCGCCCGACGCCGCCGCGTTGCGCGTCCCGGCGCACCGCGATGTTGTTCACCCACGCCTCGTCCGGTGTGGCCATCGCCAGCCCGGCGTAGCCGGCGACCGCACCCGCGTCGTCGCGCGCCACCAGGTAATAGTGTCCCGCCTCCAACTCGGTGCGGAACATGCCCTCGGTCCACCGCTCCACACCGAACAGATCCTCTTCGATGCGCAGGATCTCCGGCAGGTCGCCGACCCGCATCGGCACCAGCGTCATCGCCGACCCGCCGGTTTGACGGGCCCCACCGGCTTCGCGGGCGTCGGCGCGTCCGCGTGCGGGCGGCGCAGATAGCGCGCCACCAGCGGCTCGCCCGGCGCCCCGGCGATGATCCGCTCGGCGGCCACCGAAGCGAGCACCGCCGGATCCGGGTAGGTCGGCTCGTCGGCCACCGGCACGCCCCACTCGTCGCGGTAGCGCAGCGCCCCCTCGCCGTATGCCCGGCGCACCCCGCGGGCGGCCAACACCGGCGCGACCTCTGCCGGCCGGTCCACCGCCGGCTCGGTCAGGCGTACGCCGCCGTGGTAGAGCGCCCAATAGACCTCCCGCCGCCGGGCGTCCGTGGCCACCAGCACCGGGCCGGTCGCCGCCCCGGAACCGGCGGCTACCGGGCCGGCTGCGCCGATGCCGTCCAGCGAACCGACGCCGTACGTTGGCACCTGCAGCGCCTGGGCAATGGCGGCGGCGGTCACCAGCCCCACCCGCAGCCCGGTGTAGGGGCCGGGGCCGGTGCCGGCCACCACCGCGGACAGGTCCGTCGCCCGCGCACCGGCGTCGGCGAGCACCGACGTGATCATCGGTGCCAGCTGTTCGCCGTGCGCCCGCGGATCCAGGTGGCGCCGGTGCGCCACGGTGGCAGCCGCCCCGCCGGCCTCGAGTCGCACCAGCGCCACCGCGGTCGCCGCGGTAGCGCAGTCGATGGCGAGCACGAGCACGCTACGCACCCTACCGAGGGCGGACGGTCGCCAGGCGCGCTGCCCAGTCCCCGCCGTGGCCGACCAGCCGGACCACCCGCACGTCGTCGGCGCGCCGGTCGATGCGCACCAGCAGGTGCGCGTCGGCGAGCTGCTCGATGACCCCCTCGCCCCACTCGACCACCAGCACCGCGTGTTCCAGCTCCGCGTCCAGGTCCAGGTCGTCGACCTCGGCGCGCGGGTCCGGCACGTCGCCGAGCCGGTAGGCGTCCACGTGCACCATCGGCACCGGCCCGGCGTGCACCCGCGCGATCACGAACGTGGGCGAGGTGACCGGTCCGGCCACCTTCAGCCCGTCGCCGATGCCCTGCGCCAGCACGGTCTTGCCGGCGCCCAGCGGACCGGCCAGCACCACCAGGTCGCCGGGGCGCAGCACCGCCGCCAGCGCCCGGCCGAGCGCCCGCGTGTCCTGCTCGGTGGCGAGCGGGAAGGCCGCGGGACGACCGGCAGCGGTCACTCGATCTTCTCCAGGAACGACACCAGCGCCGCGTTGACCTCCTCGGCGTGCTCCAGCATCACCATGTGCCCGGAGTCCGGCACCACCACCAGCTCCGCGTCCGGCAAGTAGGAGGCGATCTCCTCAGTGTGGGCCACCGGCGTGATCGGGTCCTGGTCGCCGCAGATCAGCAGCACCGGCTTGTCCCGCAGCGCCGTCAGCGCGTCGTGCCCGGCGTGCTCGTAGAGCGCGCGCAGATAGCGGCCGACCGTCTCGGTCAGCGTCTTGGAGTTCATCTGCTCGACGTACGTCACCAGCGACGGCGACGGCCTGTCCCCGCCGAAGCCGTACCTGCGGGTCAGCAGCCAGGACAGGTCGGTCGACGCCTGCCGCCCCCGGTCGATCATGCCGCCGGGCAGCCGGGCGGCGCCGTTGACCAGCGGCACCAGCGGCCGCCGCATCCGCGCGACCAGCTCCGGCACCCCGGAGCCGACACCCTCCATCCGCCCGGCCGAGGTGGCCATCAGCACCGCCCCGGCCACCCGCTCGGCGAACAGCTCCGGGTAGCGCTTGGCGAACGCCATGATCGCCATGCCGCCCATGGAGTGCCCGACCAGCACCACCGGGGCCTGCGGCGTGGTCTCCTCCAGCACCGTGTGTATCGCTTCGGCCAGTGCCGGCAGCTCGTACTCGCCGCGCAGCTGCCGGCTGGAACGCCCGTGGCCGGGCTGGTCGAAGTAGACCGCCCGCCAGTCACCGCGGCGCATCAGCAGCTTGCGCTGGAAGTGGAAGGCGCCCATGTCCAGGCAGAAGCCGTGGGCGAACAGCACCGTCGGCTCCGGCGCCGGTGCCGACGAGACCCGGGCGGCGAAGTCGGCCTCGATCTCCACCCCGTCGGCCGGGTCGACGATCTCCACGTAGATATCCAGCCCGCTGGGCGTGGTGACGGTCAGCGACTCGTCAAACGGCAGCTTGCCGAACGGCTCGTGCACGTACGGGTCGTCGGGAACGCTGCGCAGCCGCTTGACCACCGCCCGCTCCGCGGCCACGCCCGCGGCAAGCCCGGCGGCGGCGACGCCCACCACGGCCCCGAATATCCCGGCGCGCCGCCAGCTGCGCGACTCGGTGCTCACCTCACTCATGGTCGTACACCCGCTCCACCCGCGGACCACCGAACCTGGTCACGATCTCGTAGTTGATGGTGCCGACCGCGGCCGCCCAGTCGTCGGCGGTGGGCTCGCCGTCGGCGCCCGGCCCGAACAGCACCGCCTCGTCGCCGGCGGCCACCGGGTCGTCGCCGCAATCGAGCACGATCTGGTCCATGCACACCCGCCCGGCGATGGTGCGCCGGCGACCGCCGAGCCACACCGGCGCGGCGTTCGACGCCGCCCGGGGCACCCCGTCGCCGTACCCGAGCGGCACCACGGCCAGCGTGGCCTCACCGTCGGTGTGGTACGTGTGCCCGTACGACACGCCCTGCCCGGCCGGCACCCGCTTGGCCAGCATCACCCGGGCGCGGGCGGTCATCGCCGGGCGCAGCCCGAACGTGTCGCCGGCCACCGGCGACAGCCCGTAGACCGACAGGCCGGGCCGCACCAGGTCGAAGTGGGTGTCGGGGCGGGTCAGGGTGGCCGCCGAGTTGGCCAGGTGCCGGTAACGCGGCCGGATGCCGGCGCGGGCGGCGACCTCCAGCCCTTCGGTGAAGGCGCTGATCTGCCCGTCGACGCTGGGGTGGGTGGGCTGGTCGGCGTAGATCAGGTGGCTCCAGATCCCGATGATCTCCACGGTGCCGTCGGCCTGTGCCTTGGCCGCGGCCTCCACCAGCGCCGGCCAGTCGGCCGGGGTCGCGCCACCGCGGGCGAGCCCGGTGTCAATCTTCAGATGTACGCGTGCCGGGGTACCCGCCTGGGATGAGGCTGTGACCATCTCCCCCAGTTGGGTAGTGCTCGCCGCCGACAGCTCCACGTCCGCGGCGACCGCGTCGTGCAACGGCAACCCGGGACTGAGCAGCCACGCCAGCACCGGCACGGTCAACCCGGCGCGGCGCAGCTCCAGCGCCTCTTCCACGGTGCACACCCCGAGCTGGGTGGCGCCCGCCTCGAGCGCGGCGCGGGCGGACGGGAGCATTCCGTGCCCGTACCCGTCCGCCTTGACCACCGCCATCACCTCGGCGCCCGGCGCGGCCTCGCGCAGCCGGTTCACGTTGTGCCGGACCGCGTCCAGATCGATCCTGACCTCCGCCTGCCACATACCGACACCCTACCGAGGCGGGCGCAACGCGGCTGCCACCGACGCCGCCGTGACCGGGCCGGCGTCGGCCGCCCGCCGGCCGGCCAGCCCGTGCAGGTAGGCGGCGGACAGCGCTGCCCGCTCCGGTGGCAACCCGGCGGCCAGCAGCGACCCGAGCAGTCCGGTGAGCACGTCGCCGGTGCCGCCGGAGGCCAGCAGCGGCGTGCCGGTGGGGTTGACAAAGGCTTGCCCGTCCGGATGCGCGACGATCGTCCGGTTTCCTTTGAGAAGCACGGTTGCCTTCATCCACGCCGCCAGCCGCAGCGCCGCCTCCACCCGGTCCGGGCCGATCTCGCGGCCGCCCAACCGGGTGAACTCCCGGTCGTGCGGGGTCACCACCAGCGGCCCGTCGCGGGCACGCAGCGCGTCCGCGAACGCGCCGTCGACCAGCAGGTTCAGCGCGTCGGCGTCCAGCACCACCGGCACCGGGGCGGCCAGCACCGCCCGCAGGGTGGCGGTCGCTTCCTCTCCGGTGCCGAGCCCGGAGCCGCACGCCCAGGCCTGCACCCGCCCGGCGTCGGCCACCCGCGGGGTGACGATCACCGACGGATAGGTGGCCACGACCCGCTCCGCGGCGGATCCCGCGTAGCGGACCATCCCGGTGGGCCCGGCCAGCGCCCCGGCGGTCGACAGCAGCGCCGCGCCCGGGTAGGTCGCCGAGCCGGTGGCGACCCCGACCACGCCGCGGGTGTACTTGTCGTCTCCCGGCCCGGGTACCGGCCACCAGGCCGCGATGTCGTCGAGGTCGGGCACCCGCAGCGCGGGGTCGTTGCGTAGCTGCGACTCCAACCCGATGTCGACGAGGTCGACCACCCCGGCCAGGGGTTCGGCCGCGCCGACCACCAGCGCCGGCTTCAGCGCGCCGAAGGTCACGGTGACGTCGGCGGTTACCGCCGCGCCCGGGACGTCGCCGGTGTCGACCGCCACCCCGCTGGGCACGTCCACGGCCACCACCGGCGGTGGTCCACCGTCGGCCGCACGCAGGTCGGGCAGGGCCGCGGCCAGCTCGTCGGCGGGTGGGCGCAGACCGCCGCTGCCGCCGATGCCGACGATGCCGTCCACCACCAGGTCGACGGTGGACGGCAGCGCCTCGGTGACGCCGCCGCCGGCGGTGCGCAGGGCCGCCAGCCCGCCGGCGTGCGCGCGGTCCGGCTGCACCAGCCGGGCGCGCACCACCGCGCCGCGTGCGGCCAGCCGCGCCCCGGCATAGAGCGCATCGCCGCCGTTGTCTCCGGCGCCGACCAGCAGCAGCACCCGCGCGCCGTACACCCGCCCGTACCGTTCACGCAGCAGCATCGTGCACCGGCGGGCCAGGCCGGCGGCGGCCCGCTGCATCAGCGTGCCCTCGGGCAGCTGGGCCATCAGCGCGGCCTCGGCCGCCCGTATGTCGGCCACCCGCCACGCTGCCCTCATCGGCTGATCTCCCCGCTCATGTGCCGTCCTCCGCTATCACCATGGCCGAGGCGATGCCGCCGTCGTGCGACAGCGACAGGTGCCACCGGCCGACGCCGCGTTCGGCCGCGGCCGCGGCCACCGTGCCGGCCACGGTCAGCCACGGCCGCCCGTCCGGGTCGGTGACGATCTCGCAGTCGTGCCAGCGCAGGCCGGCCGGCGCGCCCAGGGCCTTGGCGACCGCTTCCTTGGCGGCGAACCGGGCCGCCAGCGACTCCGGCGACCGCGGGTTGCCCGACGCGGTGGTGCGTTCCGCCTCGGTGAACAGCCGGTCGGCCAGCAGCGGGGTGCGGGTCAGGGCGCCGGTGAAGCGCTCCACCAGCACCACGTCCAGGCCGATGCCTACGATCACCCCGCCACGATAACGGCCGGGCACGGTATCGGGTGTCAGGCCGGCGCTCAACCCCTGTGGACAGCGGTGCGGGTGCCGGGGCCGCTGGTTATCCACAGGGGTTCCGGTGGGCGTGGTCGGGGACCTAGCGTCTCCGCCATGTCCGAGGTGAGGTACGACGGCGGGCTGGCACCACCGGTGCGGGTGGACCCGGATCGGTTGCGGCGCAGCGGATCGGTGCTGGGATCGGTCGGGCAGGAGCTGCGGGCCGATGTGGAGCGCGCCGGCTGGGCGCTACCGATCGCTGGCGGCGGCAACAGCGGGTGGCGGGCCGTCGACGCGGCGGTCGAAGCGGCGCGGCTGTGGGACGGGAAACTGCAGGGTCTGGCCGGCCAGCTCGACGAGCTCGGCGACGCGTTCGCCGCCGCCGCCGGGGCGTACGAGCACTGCGACGCACGGGCGGGCGCGCGCGCCGGTGCGGTGATGCCGTCGTGAGCGGCCCCGGGTTCACGGCGGTGCTGCACTTCGACGCTGGGCGGCTGCACGCCGCCGCCCAGGCGTGGGGGCGGCTGGCCGACCTGGCCGCACGGCGGGCCGCGCAGCTGACCGAGCCGCTGCGGGCGGCCGACCAGGCCTGGCAGGGGCCTGCGGCGCAGGCGGCGGCGCGGCGGGCACGGGGCCTGCAGGCCGCGCTGGAGGCCACGCCGTTGCCGCTGCGCCACCACGAGCAGATCCTCATCGACCTGGCGTACGCCGGCGAGCGGCTGCGTTACCACGCCCGGCAGCTGGTGGCCCGTGCGGCGGCCGCGGGGGTGCGTATCAATCCCGACGGGACGGTGACGCCGGTCGGTCCGGACCCGGCCGCGGCGCAGCGGGCGGCGGTGACGGTGCGCGCGGAGGTGGCGGAGCTGCTGGCCGAGGCCGCCCGCGTGGATGCCGAGGCGGTGCGGCGGCTGGAGGAGGTGGCGCCGTGGCCGGACGGGCAGGCACACACGTACCTGCCCCGCGCGGCGATCCCGGAGGTCGGCACAGAGCCCGCGGCGGTGCACCGGTGGTGGCACGGCCTGGATCCGGCGCAGCGGCGCTACCTCCTCTCGGCCCATCCGGCGCTGGTGGGGGCGTTGGACGGGGTGCCGGTCGACGCCCGTGACCAGGCCAACCAGTCGCTGATCGCACCGGCACGCGAGGCGCTTGAGGCGCGGCTGGGCGAGCTTGAGCGCCAGCTCGACGCAATGCTTGTCGCGCCGAGCACGCGGCTGGCGGCGATCCGGTTGGAACAGGAGATCGCCGCGGTGAACGCCGCGCTGGCATCGCTGGACCTGATCGAACGGCAGCGGACCACCCGCACCGAGGACGGCCGGCGCTCCTACCTGGTCCGGTTCGACCCGGGCGGCGACGGCCGGGTGGTGCTCGCGATCGGCAACCCCGACCATGCCGACCACGTGGTCACCTACGTTCCGGGCACCGGCTCCAAGCTCGGCGACATCGCCGGTGACGTGGGGCGGACCGCGGCCATGCGCGACGACGCGCGGGAGGCGGCAGCGGGTGAACGCGCCGCCGGGGTCTACTGGCTCGACTTCGACGCGCCGGACACGCTGCTGGCCGCGACCAGTGACCGGTATGCCCGCGAGGCCGCCGGCGATCTGCGGCGTTACGCCGACGGGCTGCGGGCCACCGGCGACGACTCGCACCACACGGTGCTGGGGCACAGCTACGGGTCCACGGTCGTCGGCCACACCGCTGCTGGCGGGCTGAGCGCGGACAGCCTCATTTTCGTCGGCAGCCCCGGCGTGCTCTCCGGCTCGTCCACGGAGTTGGACATCGACGCCGATCCGACCACACACGTCTGGTCCACGACCGCCCGTAGCGATGTGATCCAGGCTGCCAGGGCGCCCGGGGGCGTGCCCGGGATGCTGCTGGCGCCGGAGGGTCAACGGCTGTCTGCGCCGGTGCGACTGCCTCTGGTCCACGGTCTGAGCCCCACCGACCCGCGGTTCGGTGGACAGACCTTCCCCGCCGACGTATTCAGCGGACACTCCGGCTACTGGGACGACGGCAACATCGCGCGCGACCACATCGCCCGGATCGTGACCGGGCACCCGGATGGATAGGAGCGAACTCATGAGGAAACCGTTGCTGGGGTTGGTGGTAGCCGTGGTCTCGGCACTGCTGCTGACCGGCTGCTCCGGGGTCGCGGACATGACCCCGGAGGAGGCGTACGAGGAGGTGGAGGACCGCGCCGGCGAGACCGCCGCCGCGGTGTTCCACAACCGGCTCCACGCCTGGAGCAGGGGGGAGGAGCCGTGCCGGTTCTGGGGCCGTTCGAACAACTACCGGCTCCGGCACCGGTACGAGATCACGAACAGCTCGTTCTTCACCAACGCCGACCTGATCGCCGACGCCCGTGACTACTGGCGCGAGGAGGGGCACCGCATCACCTCGGAACGCACGACCGGCGGTCATCTGCGGGAGGTGGTCGCCGTTGACTCCGACGGCTTCAGGCTGCGCGCGTTCCAGAACGACCACGGCGACCTCTACCTGCACGTGGTCTCGCCGTGCCTGGAGCCGGAGCCGTTCGACGTCGAGGAGTACCTCGAGCGCCACCGCCAGCCGTCCGGCTGGTGAAAGCGCGTTGTACGCCGGTGTACGTAGACGTACAATTTTTAGGTGAACACCGTGACTGCCAGCGATGCCCGGGCCTCCCTGCCCGAGTTGCTCAACCGGGTGGAGCAGGGCGAAGAGATCACCATCATCCGGCACGGCCGGGTCGCCGCCGTGCTCGTCCATCCGGATCTCCTCCGGAGCCGCCGCGTGGACGCCCTACAGGAGGACGTGGACCGGGTTCGCGAGCTGTTCACCCCGGAACCGCCGGCCGGCCACCCGGCTCCGGCCGGGATGACCGCCGAGCGCGCGGAGGAACTCGTCGCCGAGGTCCGGCTCGCCCGCGAGCCCCGGTGACAGCCCGGTGGATGCCTTCGATGCCGATGTGCTGATCTACGCAGCCGCGCCCGATCATCCACTCGGCCGCCGGATAGCGCCGCTGTTTTCGCCGTCGCCGGAACACCCGGACTCGCCGGTCGGGGTCGGCTCGACGCTGCTGCTGCCCGAAGTGCTCGCCAAGCCGATGCGCGACGGCCTCCGGCAGGAGGCGCAGGTGTTGGCACGCCTGCTGGCCCGACTCAACCTGCATCGCTTCGACCGGGCGACCGCCGAGATCGCCACCGCGTTAGCGATGAGGTACCGCTTGCGTGCCGCTGACGCGGCACACCTCGCCACCGCGGTCGCCATCGGTGCGGACCGCTTCCTGACGAACAACCAGCGCGACTTCCCCACGTCGATCCGCGAGATCGACGTCATCTATCCCGCCGCCCTACCCGCCCCCCGAACGGACTGAACCTCCGGCGTGTGGAGCGTGCCAGCGTGCACGCGGCACAAGGACCTGTTGACGCTGTCGGGCACCTATTCCTCACCGACGTGGCGGGTGGCGAGCGGCGACACCGACCGCAACACCTCGGGCGGCGGTGCGCAACGCCTCGCTGAGCATGGTGGACAGCCTCACAGCGCCAGCACCTCGTCGGTCTGCTCCAGCACGTACGGGTCGTGGGTGGCCACCACCACGGTGCGCCCGGCCTGCGCCGCCTGCCGCAGCACCCCCAGCACCGCGGCCGCGTTGGCGCGGTCCAGGTTGCCGGTCGGCTCGTCGGCGAGGATGACCTGCGGGTCGTTGACCAGCGCCCGGCACAGCGCCACCCGCTGCGCCTGGCCGCCGGAGATCTCACCGGGCCGGTGCTCGGCCCGCACCGCGATCCCCAACTGTTCGAGCAGCGCCCGCGCCCGCGGCTCGGCCTGGCGCCGTGTCGCCCCGGCATACAGCGCCGGCTCCACCACCGCATCGAGCACATGACGCGAGGCGTCCAGTACCGCATCCTGGAACACGAAACCGATCTGCCGCGCCCGGATAGCCGAGCGGGCCGCATCATTTAG
>SLSW01000304.1 GCA_007130245.1 Micromonosporaceae bacterium | reverse complement strand
GGGTCAACGGCGAGCGGTCCCGGAACAGCTGCGGGACCTCATCGGGCGTGCCGCCGAACCAGCCGCGCATGGCGGCCTGCAGCGCCGGGTTCGCGTCCTCGTACGCCAGCCGCCAGTCGGCCAGGGCGACCTCGGCGATCCCGCCGGCCCACAGTTGCGGGCGCACGCTGAGCGTGTACAGGGTCAGGAATCCGCCGTACGAGGCGCCGGACAGCAGCACCGTGTCCGGGGCCGCGACGCCCCGGTCGACCAGCCACTGCCGCGCGGCGACGATGTCCTCCACCTCCCAGTGGCCGACGTCGCCCCACACGGCCTCCCGGTACGTCTTACCGAACGAGGTCGATCCGCGGTAGTTGAGGCGTAGGCAGGCGTACCCGTGATCGACCCACATCGCCGTCACCGGGTCGTAGTAGTCCACGTCGACCGCGTGCGGCCCGCCATGCACGATGATCACCGCGGGATGAGGACCGGAACCGGCGGGTGTGGCCAGCCATCCCTGCGCCTCCACGTCGTCGCTGGAGGTGATGCCGACCGAGCGGACCGGATGCCCCGGCGGGGTGTCGCTGGCGAGCACCAGGTCGCTGCCGGCCCCGGGCCGGTGCCGGTGCACCGCCAGCGCCGCCTGCAGGGACTCGACGCCGGCGAGCACCGTGCCGTCCGGGCCGAACTGGGAGCTGCGGATCCGGTCCTCGTGGTAGGTGCCCGGCGGCAGGTCCAGCACCTCGAACCGGTCGCTGTCCAGGTCGTAGCGCAGCAGCTGCTGGTTGGCGCGCCAGGTGTGGACCAGCAGCAGGTGGCGGCCGTCGTCGGACCAGTCGACCGGCACGACGTCGCCCGGCAGGCGCTCGACGGCCAGCGCCCGGCGGGTGTCCTCGACAACGTGCCACAGCAGGGGTCGGCACACTCCCGACGCGTCGGTGGTGACGGCGACCGTGGGATCGCCGGCACGGGGCGAGAACAGCCGCGCTTCCACGCTGGTGTTCTCCCCGTCGGTGAGGGTGCCGACGGTCGCGCCGTCGTCGACCCGGAGCGCCCGCACCGCGAAGCGCCGCACGCCGGGGTTGTGCTCGGTGATGTCCACGGTCGCGATCTCGCCGTCGGCGCTGAGCAGGCAGGTCCATGCCTCGTGGTGGAACCACGCCAGCGTGCGAGGTGACGGGGTGGGGCGCACCGGGTCGGCCAGGTGGTAGAGGTGGAAACCGTCGGCGTCGACGGCGGTCAGCACCACACCGGCACCGTCGCGGCTGACGCCCACGCCGCGCACCGTGTACGGGTCGAGGCTCGGCGTCAGGTCGACCGGGGGCGTCTCGCCGCGCAGGTCCACGGCGGCCAGGTGCCCCAGCTCGCTGCCGTCGTGGTCGACGAGCACGTAGACCCGCGCGCCGTCGTGGCCCAGCCAGCGGTAGCCGGTGGGATAGGCACCGGGGGCGTCGACAGGCCGCATGGTGCCGGTCGGCACGTCCCAGGCGTGCAGCCGCACCTGCGCGCCTTCCACCGTGGTCACCAGTCCCGCGGTGCGGTCGGCCGGAGCCACCTCGGTGGCGAACAGCCGGGGCCGGGTGAACCGGTCTTGCCAGCGGGACAGCGTCTCCATATTGTCCTCCCTGGATCGGGACGTCCAGCCTTGACGGCGACGGTATCGTCGCGCTTGACACTTCTCAATCTCCAGGGAGAGCGCGATGGCAGCCACACTGGCACAGGTGCAGGGCCTGGTGGAGAAACGACGCGACGAGTACGTGCGGCGCCTGGCCGACTATGTGCGCATGCCGTCGGTGTCCGCGCTGGACTGGGGGGTGCGTGAGACCGGCGCCCACATCCGCGACGTGCTGCGCGGCAACGGCTTCGACGCGCGGCTGCTGCCCACCGACGGCCAGCCGGCGGTCATCGCCCACCGGGCCGGTCCGGACGGTTCCCCGCACGTGGTGATCTACGGCCACTACGACGTGCAACCGCCGGGCGAGGATGCGCTGTGGGACAGCCCCCCGTTCGAACCGGACATCCGCGACGGGCGCATGTTCGGGCGGGGCACCGCCGACAACAAGGGCCAGCACCTGGCGCACATCATCGCCACCGAGTTGCTGCTGGAGCTCAATGGTCAGCTGCCCTGTTCGGTGACGTTCGTGCTCGACGGCGAGGAAGAGCTGGGCAGCCCGCACCTGAACGAGGCGCTGGCCGGCATCCGCGACGAACTGGCCGGCGATGTGACGATCGTCAGCGACGGACCGGTCGACGCCTCCGGGCACTGCCAGCTCGTCTACGGCCTGCGCGGGATCGTCGCCTTCGAGATGACCTCCACCGGGGCCGAGCGCGATCTGCACTCGGGACACTACGGCGAGATCCCGCCCAACCCGCTGTGGACGCTGGTGCACCTGCTGGCTTCCATGAAGGACGCGGACGGCGTCGTCACGATCGACGGCGTCAACGAGCTGGTCGCGCCGATGGGTGAGCGGGAACAGCAGGCCATGGCGACGCTGGAGCCGGACCCGGACCAGTTGCTCGCCTCGATCGGCGCAACCCGGCTGGCACCGTCGCCGGCCGCGTCGCTGGTCGAGCGGTCGATGGCCCGGCCGACCCTGACCATCAACGGCCTGCATGGCGGCTACGACGGTCCGCAGGTCAAGACGATCCTGCCGCACACGGCGACCGCGAAGTGCGACATCCGCCTGGTCGACGGACAGGACGCCGACACGGTGTGGGAGCTCGTCCAGGCGCACGTGCGCCGTCACGCCCCGGACGTGCAGCTGGCCTGGCACGGTGCCATGCATCCGTCGCGCACTCCGATGGACACCCCGTACGCCGAGGTGGTGGCCGGCGCGGTGCGCTCGGTCGCCGGCGCGGAGCCGACGCACGTGCCGGTGGCCGGCGGCAGCCTGCCGATGTGGGTGTTCACCCGTACCCTCGACATGCCCGCGCTGCTGCTGCCGCTGGGCAATGTCGACGAGGCCAACCACGCCCCGAACGAAAACTTCGTGCTGGACCGCTTCTACCAGGGCATCGCCATCTCCGCGGCCACCCTGCTCGCCCTCGGCCGGGCAGCGGACTAGCAGCCCTGGGCCGGCCCCGTCTGCAGGGTGCCGTCCAGGACGGTCACGGCGTGGCCGGTCAGGTGAACCCGATCGCGGCGGACCTCGGTGTGCACCAGCCCGCCACGCGCGGACACTTGCCGCCCGACCAGGGTGTCGCGTCCCAGCCGCGCGGACCAGTAGGGCGCCAGCGCGGTGTGGGCGCTGCCGGTGACCGGGTCCTCGGCCACGCCGACGGCCGGCGCGAAGAACCGGGACACGAAGTCGTGGCCGTCACCAGCCGCCGGTGCGGTGACGATGACTCCGCGCAGGTGGGCGCGGCGCGTCAGGTCGGCCACGGCCGGCAGGTCGGGAGCCAGGCCGCGGACCGCGGCCTCGTCCGGCAGCACCGCCAGCAGGTCGCCCAGCGCACCGGTGCCGAAGGTGGCGGTCGGTGCCGCTCCGAGCGCCGCGGCGAGCCCGTCCGGTGCCGCAGTCGCCTCGACCGGTGCGGCCGGGAAGTCGAGGGTGAGGCGTCCCTCCGGTGCGGCGTGGGTGACCAGCACGCCGCTGCGGCTGGCGAAGCGCACCGTGTGGGGTGCGGCCCCGTCGGTGTGCAGCACGTGGGCGGTGGCCAGGGTGGCGTGGCCGCACAGGTCCACCTCGACCGTGGGGGTGAACCAGCGCAGTCCCCAGTCGGCTTCCTTCCGGTCGGTCAGCGGATGGGCGAAGGCGGTCTCGGACAGGTTCATTTCGGCGGCCACCGTCTGCATCCAGGTCTCGTCCGGCCAGCGGTCGCCGGTCAGCAGGCACACCGCCGCCGGGTTGCCGGAGAACGGCCGGTCGGTGAACGCGTCGACCACCCTGATCCGCATGCCCCCACCCTAGCGATCCGTCCCACCCGGACCTTCGACGATCTTGTCGATCATCGCCCTCATGAGGGCGCCACACGTCCAAGATCGCGGAAAGGGCGGACGTCGGGGGCACCGAGACGAGCGGCGTCGGCGCTCAGGTCATCGGGCATCCGTTGGGACTCGCGCTCGGCGTCCACCCGCGCCCGGTAGTGCGCCAGCTCCCGCGACACGTCCGCGTCCGACCAGCCCAGTTCCGCGGCCATCACCCTCGCCGCATGCCGCGCCGACTCCTCGCCGCGATGCGGTGTCTCGATGGAGATCCGGGTACGGCGGGTGAGCACGTCCTCCAGGTGCAGGGCCGCCTCGGCCCGTGCCCCGTAGGCGATCTCGGCGGCCAGATACTCCGGCGCACCGATCACCGGCTCAGCCAGCTCCGGCGACTGCGCCATCATGGCCAGCAGCTCGGTCGCCGCGCTGCCGTAGCGCTCCAGCAGATGTTCCACCACCCCCACCTCGACCCGGTGGCGACGCGCCAGGGTGGTGCGGTCGCGCCACAACGCCTCGTACCCGTCGGCGCCGAGCAGCGGCAGCATGCCGGTGGTGGAACCGCGCACCGGCCATGGCAACCGGCGCACCGCCCGGTCCACCACGTCGGCGGCCATGACGCGGTAGGTGGTCAGCTTGCCTCCGGCGACCAGGAACAGCCCCAGCATCGGCTCGACCACCGCGTGCTCGCGCGACAACGCCGAGGTGGCCTCATCCTCGCCGGCCAACAGCGGCCGCAGCCCGGCCCACACCCCTTCGATGTCCGCGGTGGTCAGCGGTCGGTCCAGCACCTGGTTGACCTGCGCGAGCAGGTACCCGATGTCGTGCGCGGAGGCCGCCGGGTGGGCGCGATCCAGCGCCCACTCCGTATCCGTGGTGCCGATGATCCAGTGCCCGCCCCACGGCAGCACGAACAGCACCGACGCCGCCGTGCGCAGGATCAGCCCGGTGTCGCCGGAGATGGCCGCCCGCGGCACCACCAGGTGGATGCCCTTGCTGGCCCGCACCCGCAGCCCGGGCCGTGCGTCGGGCAGCAATGCGGTGATGTCGTCGCTCCACACCCCGGTGGCGGCGATCACGGTCCGGGCGGACACGTCGATTTCGGTGCCGGACTCCAGGTCGCGCACCCGGGCGCCGGTCACCTCCCGCGACCGGCGTCGCAGCTGGACCGCCGGCGCGCTGGTTACGACGGCCGCGCCGAGGCTGGCAGCGGTGCGCGTCAGGGTGACCACCAGCCGGGCGTCGTCGACCTGGCCGTCGTAGTAGCGGATCGCACCGGTCAACGCGTCCGGGCGCAGGCTCGGGAACAGTCGCCGCGCCGCGGCCTGGGACAGGTGGCGGTGCCGGGGCATACCCCGTCCGCGCCCGGTCACGCCGGCGAACGCGTCGTAGAGCGCCACCCCGGTGCCGTACCAGGTCCGCCGCGCCGCCCGCAGCACCGACGGCCCCGCCGGCAGCGGAACCAGGATCGGCACCGGCCGCACCAGGTGCGGGGCGAGCCGCGCGGCCAGCAGCTCCCGCTCGGACAGGGCCTCGTGCACCAACCCGAACTCGGCCTGCTCCAGATACCGCAGGCCGCCGTGCACCAGCTTGGAGGAGCGCGAGGATGTGCCCGCCGCCAGGTCACGCGCCTCGACCATGGCCACCGACAGACCGCGCGCGGCCGCGTCCAGGGCGGCACCGGCGCCGGTCACACCGCCGCCGATCACCAGCACGTCGAAGGTCTCCTCCGCCAGCCGGCGAAACGCGGCGACGCGTGCGGCCGGGCCGAGCCGGGCCGCCGCGAACCGGGACACAGTAGGATCGCGCACCCGTTCACGGTAACGGGGCGCCCCGGCACGGCCGCGGTGATGCGGCGAAAGCGGCGCTGGCGCAGCGGAATGACAATCGCCTATTGAGCGGAGGGGCCGGCGGCCGCTAGGGTACGGAATATGGTCACTCTGCGCCGGATTACTGCCGCGGCTGCCCTCACGCTGGCTGCTCTGACCACCACAGTGGCATGCGGTGACGAGTCGGGCGACACCATCCGGATCACGTCACCGTCGGACGGTGCCGAGGTCACGGTGCCGTTCGAGGTGATCGTGGACTCGAGCGTGTCGCTGGGACCGCCGGCTGTGGAGGAGCACCACGTCCACATCTGGTTCGGCGACGACCCGTCGGCCTTCATGGTGGTCGGCGAATCCGACGTCGTACGGGTGGACAACGCCCCTAACGGGGCTCAGGTCATGACAGTGTCGCTGCACTACGCAGACCACACCCCGGTCGGCCCGGAGGCGTCGGTGTCGCTGGTCATCAGCGGTGGCGCTGACATGCCGGACACCAGCGACTACTGACCATCGCCATCCTCGCGAACCGGCGACCGCGCCGGGCCGTGAGCAGTGGTATGGACAGCAAACGTGGCTATAGGAAGAGAACACTCGCTGCGGCGGCGGTGCTGGGGTTGGCGACCGCGCTGACCGCGGCGTGCGCGCAGGAGGCCGGCCCCGACGACGGCACCGTCGGGCTCGGCAACGGTGAACCGGCCGAACAGCCGGGCACGGGTGCCGACGAGGCCATGCTGGAGATCATGGGGCCGCTCGACGGCGACGTGGTCACGGTGCCGTTCGACGTCGTGGTCGGCACCGATGTGGAGCTCGGGCCGATCGAGGACGAAGTGCATCATCTGCACATCTGGTTCGGTGACGACCCGACCGACCAGACCGGGTTCGACCTCTACGAGGCTGATCAGGTGTTGGTGGAGAATGCACCCGACGGTGAGCAGACCATGTGGGTGCAGATCCACACATTCGACCACCAGCCCGCCAGCGAGCCCGTGTCGGTGTCGCTGACCATCCAGGGCGGCACCGACGGCGGCGGCGAGGAGGAGTCCGGAAGCGGTCCGTACGACTACTGACGCGACGCCGGGCCCCCGGAAGCACCTCCCGGGGGCCATGTCCGTACCCGGGCACTCGGAAGTGTGGGTACCGGGACCAGCTCAGGAGGCTGCGAGCGCCAGGGTCAGGTACCGCCCGCTCTCGGTCACCGCGACGCCATGCTGGAGGCACTCCTGGAGGAACTCTTCAACCTGTGCGCTCGTCGGCGCGTCGCTGGCGAACTCGCCGGCCAGCTCGCGGCCCAGTGCGGCCGGGGTCCGGGGTGCGTCGCCACAACGGAGGAAGACAACGGCACGCCAGCCGTCGTAACGCCGTCGGGTACGCGCGGGTCCCCCGCTCGTCGACCACCTGGACGAAGCCGGGACCGCGCTGGTAGTACAGGCGCGGTGGGTCCTGGCCACGCCACCGGTCCCGCCACTGCTCCATGGCCTGACGCAGCGCCTGCTGCGCCTCATCGGACACCGGCTCCAGGTTGGTGTGGGAGAAGTAGTAGGCGATCTTGCGAAGGTCAACGTCACCAGCCGGATAGACCAACGAGTACGCCCGAAAGGGGGC
>SLSW01000294.1 GCA_007130245.1 Micromonosporaceae bacterium | reverse complement strand
TCTACACCAGCGGCACCACCGGCGAGCCGAAGGGGGCGCTGCTCAGCCACCTCAACCTGGTGATGAACGCGACCGTGAACGTGTTCGACGCCAACGACGCGCGACCGGACGACGTGGTGCTCGGTTGCCTGCCGCTGTTCCACACCTTCGGGCAGACGGTGGCGATGAACGGCACCTTCCGCATCGGCGCCACACTGGTGCTGCTGGCCCGGTTCAGCGGCGAGGCGGCCATCGATCTGATGCTGCGCGAGGGCGTGAACGTCTTCCACGGCGTACCGACGATGTACGTCGGCCTGGTGGAGGCCGCCGCCGGGCGCACCGAGTTGCCACGGCTGCGGCTGTGCATCTCGGGCGGCGCCTCGCTGCCGCTGGCGGTGCTGGAGAAGTTCAACGCGGCGTTCTCCACCACCGTGTTCGAGGGGTACGGGTTGTCGGAGACCTCGCCGACCGCGACCACCAACCAGCCGCACTTCGGGGTGAGGGCGGGCACGATAGGCCATCCGGTCTGGGGCGTCGAGGTGGCGATCGCCCGTGCCGAGGTCGCCGACCGCATCGAGTTGCTGCCGCCGGGGGAGCTCGGCGAGATCGTCATCCGCGGGCACAACGTGTTCACCGGCTATCTCGGCCGCCCGGAGGCGACCGCGCAGGCGGTGGTGGACGGATGGTTCCGCAGCGGTGATCTCGGCACCAGGGACGGCGACGGCTTCATCACCATCGTGGACCGCAAGAAGGACATCATCATCCGCGGCGGGTTCAACGTCTATCCGCGCCAGGTGGAGGAGGTGCTGGCGCGCCACGATGCGGTCGCGCAGGTCGCGGTGATCGGGGTGCCTGACCCGGTGCGCGGCGAGGAGATCTGCGCCGTGGTGGTGCCGGAGACGTCCGTGGCCACACCCACCGAGGCGGAGCTCATCGACTGGTGCCGCCAGCGGCTGGCCCGGCACACTTACCCGCGGATGGTCCGGTTCGTCGACGAGATGCCGCTCGGGCCGAGCCACAAGGTGCTCAAGCGCGAGCTTCGCCGCCGCTTCGGCGCGCAGGACGGCGATGGGGTGCCAACCGGCGACTCCTGAGAGCCCTGTCCGGCGTCGCCGGACTGTGGGGTGTCCACCGGCAGGCCGACAGGGCGGCCCGCTGACGCTGCTCCTCGGTGGCCGGGAACCGCTCCCGCAGCACCGCCCGCCGCCGCCCGGGCGCCGCTCCTGTTAACGTCAGCGGGTGACAGCAACCAGGCCGCCGATCCCGGGCACCAGTTACCCGGTGGAGCGGTTCCGTCTGGACAACGGCCTGCGGGTGGTGCTGGCGCCCGACCGCAGCGCTCCGGTGATCGCCGTGGCGGTCTTCTACGACGTGGGAATCCGCTCGGAGCCGCCCGGTCGCACCGGCTTTGCCCACCTGTTCGAGCATCTGATGTTCCAGGGTTCGGCGCACCTGGAGAAGCTGGCGCACTTCCGGCATGTGCAGGGCGCGGGGGGCACCTTCAACGGGTCGACCCACCTGGATTACACCGACTATTACGAGACGCTGCCGGCCGGGGCGCTGGAACGGGCGCTGTTCCTGGAGGCCGACCGGATGCGCGGCCCCATACTGACCGAGGCGAACCTGCGCAACCAGGTGGACGTGGTCAAGGAGGAGATCCGCGTCAACGTGCTCAACCGCCCCTACGGCGGGTTTCCGTGGCTGAAGCTGCCGCCGGTCATGTTCGACACCTTCGGCAACGCCCACGACGGCTACGGGTCGTTCGACGACCTGGAGGCTGCGACCATCGATGACGCGTCCGGGTTCTTCGAGACCTACTATGCGGCCGGCAACGCGGTGCTGACGGTGGCCGGCGACGTGGACCCGGACCTGGCCCGGATCCTGATCGAGAAACACTTCGGCGACGTGCCGCCGCGCCCGGCGCCGCCGCGCCCGGCCCTGGCCGAGCCGGACCTGACCGGCGAGCGCCGGGAGTCGTACGTGGACCCGCTGGCACCGGCGCCGGCGGTGGCCGCGGCGTGGCGGGTGCCGGATCCGGTGGCCGAGCGCGCGGCCTTCTTGCCGTACGTGGTGCTGGCCGAGGTCCTCACCGACGGCGACGCCTCCCGGCTGGTGGAGCGCATGGTGCTGCGTGACCGCAGCGTCACCAGCGTCGGCGGCTACCTGGGGTTCATGGGCGAGCCGTATGCGGTGCGCGACCCCACGGCGCTGGTGCTGCAGGCCCGGCTGCCCGCCGGCCGTGCGGTGGACCCGGTGCTGGCCACGGTCGACGAGGAGCTGGACCGCCTGGCCACCGACGGGCTGGCACCCGGCGAGCTGGGGCGCACCCAGGCGCGGATGGCCACGCACCTGCTGCGCGACACCGACGCGGTGCTCGGCCGCAGCCTGACCATCGCCGGCCTGGAGCTGGTGCACGGCGACCCGGCGCTGGTCAACGACCTGCCCCGGCTGGTGGGCGAGGTGACCGCCGGGCAGGTGGAGCAGGCGGCGGCCACGCTGCGCGCCGACCGGCGGGCGTCCGTGGAGGTCGTTCCGGGAGGTGGGTCGTGACCAGTGTGCTGCCGGATCTGGAGTTATCCGGGCCGTTACGGGTGCCGGAGTGGGTGGAGCAGCAGCTGCCCACCGGCCTGACCGTGATCGTGGTGCAGCGGCCCAGCGTGCCGTTGGTGGAGCTGCGGCTGCGGATACCGACGCCGGCCGCGCCGCTGGCCGGCCTCGACGTGCTCGCGGACACCCTGATGTCGGGCACCGCGCAGATGTCAAATGTGGACATCGCGGCGGCGTTGCAGGCGGTGGGCGGGGCGCTGGGCGTCAGTGTGGATCCGGACCGGCTGCTCGTGTCCGGCAACGGCCTGGTGACCGGATTGGACCGGATCCTGGAGATCCTCGCCCACGTGCTGACCGGCGCCAGCTACCCGGAGCAGGAGGTGGCCACCGAGCGGGACCGGCTTGTGGAGCGGATCCACGTGGCGCGCAGCCAGCCGGCGCACCTGGCCAGGGTGGCGCTGCTGCGCCGGTCGTACGGCACGCATCCGTACGCGGTGCAGACGCCGGAGCCGGCGCAGGTGCGTGCGGTCGAGTCCGACGAGCTGCGTGACCTGCACCGCCGCTGGGTGCGCCCGGCCGGCGCCATCCTGGTGCTGGCCGGTGACCTGGACCCCGAGGCGGTGATGGCGTCGGTGTCGAGGGCGCTGGGCGGATGGGACGGCAGCGGGACGCCGCCGGAGGCGTTGCCGCCGGTGCCGCCGCTGGTGACCGGCCCGCTGGTGCTGTCGGACCGACCCGGGTCGGTGCAGTCGTCGCTGCGACTGGCGCTGCCGGCGGTCGGCCGTACCCACCCGGACCATCCCGCGTTGCAGTTGGCGAACCTGATCTTCGGCGGCTACTTCTCCTCGAGGTGGGTGGAGAACATCCGCGAGGACAAGGGCTACACGTACGGCCCGCACTCGACCGTCGAGCACTCGGTGGCCGGGTCGGTGCTGGTGGTCTCGGCGGAGGTCGCCACCGAGGTGACCGCGCCGGCGCTGCTGGAGACGAGCTACGAGTTGGGCCGGTTGGCCAGTGTGCCGCCGTCGGCCGACGAGCTGGAACAGGCTCGCCGGTACGCGCTGGGCACCCTGCAGCTGGGCATGTCCACCCAGGCGGGGCTGGCCGGGACGGCCAGCGGGTACGCCGGGGTCGGGCTGCGGCTGGACCACCTGGCGCGCTACGCCGACGACCTCGCGTCGGTCGGGGTGGACGAGGTGGCTGCGGTGGCGGGTCGGTACCTGGCGCCGGCCGCCGCGGTGTCGGTGGCGCTGGGTGACGCCGAGCGGATCGAGCCGGACCTGGCCAGGCTCACCCCGGTCGTGCGAGAGGAACGATGACTCCACCGCCGCGATGGCGCTCCGGAGTGGACCGGGCGGCGCACCGGCGCACCGACCCGGGGTGGCTGGACGAGGCGTGGGCGCGCGCCCGGGTGCTGGTGATCGACTCGTCGGCCCAGGTGCTGAGCAGCCCGGGCCCGGAGCTGGTGTTCGTGGAGCCGGACGAGGCGCCGACCGGCGACCGGCTGTTCCTCGGGGTGGACACCGAGGACACGCCGTATTTCGCGGTGGTCGCGGACCTGCCGGAGTGGCCCGGGGCCCGGCCGGTGACCCTGCGGGAGGTCGGGGCGGGACTGTCCGAGCGGGACGCGGAGCTGCTGGCCACCGCCGCCGCGCTGGTGAACTGGCACGCCACGCACCGGTACGCGCCGCCGACCGGCGAGGAGACGTCGGCGGCCGCCGCCGGGTGGCTGCGGGTCGATCCCAGCGGCACGCACCTGTTTCCGCGCACCGACCCGGCGGTGATCGTGCTGGTGCACGACGGGGTCGCCGGCGAGCAGGGGCGGTGCCTGCTGGGTAGCAATGCCGCCCGCCCGGTGGGCCGCGACGGGCGCCGGTTCTTCTCCACCCTGGCCGGCTTCGTGGAGCCGGGGGAGTCGGCGGAGGACGCGGTGGCGCGCGAGGTGTACGAAGAGGTGGGGGTACGGGTGTCGGAGTTGCGGTACGAGGGCAGCCAGCCGTGGCCGTACCCTGGTTCGCTGATGCTCGGCTTCACCGGCGTGGCCGACCCGGCGCAGCCGTTTCGGCTGGACCCGGCCGAGATCGCGGCGGCCCGCTGGTTCACGCGGGCGGAGATCGCGTCCGTGTTCGCGAACGAGCCGGGTCCGCGCGGCGCCCTGCGGGGCGAGCCGGCGCCCGGGGTGCCGGTGTACCTGCCCGGCCCGGCGTCGATCGCCTACCGGTTGATACACACCTGGCTCCACGCCTCGCCCCTCCCTCGTTGAGGTCAGTCGAGGCGGACGACCTTGACCCGCTGCCGGCCGGACCGGACGGTGCCCACGCTGGCGAGGGCCCGTGCCAGGTGCAGCGCCGATTCGAGGTTGTCGGCGAAGGCCACCTGCCGCCGCGGTTCGGGCAGGGTGCGCTCGTCCCGGGGGCTGCCGCCCTGGGCCCAGGCGGCGGTCAGGTCGTCGGGCGTGAGCCGGCGGATGTCGGTTCGGACGACCACATACTGCACTTGCCTCACCCACTATGGCCCGCATGCCGGAGTGCACGTCCAGGACGCTCGCGAATCATGCTGTCGCGCCTGCCGGCGCCAGGCAAGCAGGTCCGCCATATTGGCGCAACGATCGGGCCGAACGGGTGGTCGGACATCGTCAACCGGACAACTCGGCCGAGCTTGTGCCGGGGGTCGAGTCCGCTTCCCGGCGAAGGTGTTTGACTAAGCACTTCTTTCGAAAAGCCTCTTGCGAAGGGGCGCTCTCGAAAGCTATGCTTCGAAACATCAGTTTCCACAGCAGTCAACAGGAGGACAAGATGTTCAGCACCGTCTACGTCGAGCAGTTCGTGACCGACCGGCTTCAAGAGCGGCGCGCTGGTGCAGCCGCCTTCCGCGTTGCCCGGATCGCCCGCCGGACGGCCACCGCCGGGCCGTGTGACTCCCAACGCGCCACCCGGGCGGTAACCGCACCAGCGGCCGCCCGCATCGGGGCGCCGGCACTGGTCGGTTGATGAGCCCGGCCGGGTCACCGGATCAGCGGGACGCCAATCGAAAGACAACTCTCGAAAGCTAGGCTTCGAGCCATGACTGACCAGCAGAACAGACCCGGCAATGAGCTACCGAGGCGGGAGATCCGCGACGCGACGATCCTGCGGGGGATGGCCCACCCGCTCCGGTTGAAGATCATGGAGGAACTGGTGAAGGCAGGACACGCCACCGCCACCGAGCTCGCCGAGCGCACCGGCGAGTCGGCGGCGAACTGCTCCTGGCACCTGCGCCAGCTCGCCAGGTACGGCTTCATCGAAGAGGCCGAGGGCGGCACCGGCCGGCAGCGGCCGTGGCGCCCGATCGCCCAGAGTGTCGGTACCGCGGCCGACCTGGAGCAGGAGCCGGAGTTCGGCGCCGCCGAGGACGCGCTGATGGAAGCGATGCTGCAGCGTGAGGTGGATTCCTTCCGCCGATGGTTCGCCAACCGCCACGATGCGCCGAGCGAATGGCGCGACGCCTCCTTCTCCACCCAGAGCTGGGACTACCTGACCCCGGACGAGTTGGCGGAGTTTCGGGAGGAGTTCATGAACCTGATTCGCCGCTTCGGCCTACGGGATGTCAATCGGATCGACCCCGGCAAGCGACCGCCTGACGCCCAGCCGGTGCGGCTGGTCGCCTGGGCCTATCCCGCCGACCTGTGGCCCGGCACACCGCGCACTGGCATGGAGCCGGGCAAGGGGATCGAGCGGGGCACCGGCATCGAGCCGGGCACCGGCATCGAGCGGGGCACCGGCATCGAGCCGGGCGCCGCCACCGGGCCCGACACCGACAACGCCGCCGACGAGGGCGGCTAGACCGAAAGCGAGATCCCCCCGATGCGTGCCGTGATGCGGCGACCGGACTTCCGGCGCCTGTTCGCCGGGCTCGTGGTCACCATGACCGCCGAGTCGATGCTGATCCTGGTGCTGGCGATCTGGGTCAAGGGACTGACCGGATCGGACAGCCTGGCCGCGGCCACGATCTTCGCGATCGTCGCCCCGATGATGCTGGCGCCGCTGGTGGGCTGGTTCGTCGACCGGTTCCGCCGCAAGCCCTTCCTGATCGTCGCCAACCTGACCATCGCGGTGCTGCTGACCCCGCTGCTGCTGGTCACCGACCACACCGACGTGTGGATCATTTTCACGGTCGCCGCGTTCTACGGCCTGTCATACATCGCCATCGCCTCCTCCATCCAGGGACTGATCAAACAGGTCGTGCCGCACGAATTGCTGGCCGACGCCAACGGTGCGCTGCAGACCGTCAAGCAGGGCCTGCGCCTGGTCGGCCCGCTGGGCGGTGCCGGCCTCTACACCCTGTTCCACGCTTCGGTCGTCGTCATGATCGCCAGTGCGGCGTTCGTGCTCGCCGCCACGGTGATCGCCACCATCCCGGTCCGGGAGCAGCGCCCCGAACCCGACCCTGCACAGTTGCACTGGCTCACCGAGGCGGTCGCGGGCGCCCGCCACCTGTTCGGGGAGCGCGCGCTGCGCCGGCTGGTGGCCGGCGTCGCGCTGACGGTGCTGGCCTTCGGGTTCGCCGAGGCGCTCCTGTTCGCGTACGTCGACCATGGCCTGAACCGGCCGGAGGCGTTCCTGGGCGTGCTCAGCGCCGCGCTGGGAGCCGGCGGTGTCGTCGGCGGCCTGTCCGCCTCGGCGGTGATCCGGCGCCTCGGTGAGATCGGCGCGGCCGGGCTGGGCACCGGCATCGTGGCCGCCGGGGTGTTCGCCTTCACCTACCCGCACCTGCTGCTCGGGCTGGCCGCCGTACCGGTGATCGGGTTCGGCGTGCCGCTGCTGGTGGTGTCCCTGCACACCCTGCTGCAACGGCGTACGCCGCAGCGCCTGATGGGCCGCACCGTGGCGGCGGTGGAGATGCTGGTGGTCGGGCCGCAGACGCTGGCTATCGGCGCCGGCGCGGTGCTGGTCGGCATCGTCGACTACCGGTTGCTGTTCGTGCTGGTCGGCGCGGTGGTCGCGGTGGCCGCGGGCTACGTCTGGCTCGGTCGCCATCTGTCCACCCCGGAGCCCGTCACCCCGGAGCGTGTCGTACCGCAACCCGTAGCGAACTGACGACAACCCACGAAAGGTGCGATGGCATGCTGTTAGAGATTGATGGCCTTACAAAAATGTACAAGAAGGGCGCCCGCGCCAACGACGACATCTCGCTCGAGGTCGACGCCGGTCAGGTGCTCGGCCTGCTCGGCCACAACGGCGCCGGCAAGACCACCCTGCTCAACCAGGTGGTGGGGCTGGTCAAGCCGACCTCCGGCACCATCCGCATCGACGGTCGGGACCCGGTGGCTGACCCGGCGATGGCGCGCCGGGTGTGCGCGTTGCAACCGCAGGCGCAGGCGCCGCTGACCGGCATCACCCCGCGCCAGGCGATCGAGACGATGGCCCGCATCCGCGGTGCGAGTCGTCAACGGGCCCGCCAGCGCACCGACGAGTTGATCGAGGCGCTGGAGTTGGCGCCGTGGGCCAGCACCGTCGGCGAGAAACTCTCCGGTGGTGTGCAGCGGCTGACCGCGTTCTGCATGGCAGCGGCCGAGCCCGGCCGGGTGGTGATGTTCGACGAGCCCACCAACGACGTCGATCCGGTGCGACGCCGGCTGCTGTGGGAGCAGGTGCGGGCACTCGGCGCGGCGGGGGTTGCGGTGGTGCTGGTCACCCACAATGTCATCGAGGCTGAGCGGGCGGTGCAGCGGCTGGTGATCCTGGACCAGGGCCGGGTCGTCGCTCACGGCACTCCGGCGGAGCTACGCGGCCAGGACGCCGACCGGCTGCGGCTGGAGGTCGTGGCCGCCGACGAGCCGACCGCGCACCGGCTCGCCGGCGACGTGGACGCCGTGGAACCGGCGGTGGTGGCCGGCCGCCGGGTAGCGGTCCCGATCGCCACCGGCACGGCCACCGCCACCCTGGCCTGGGCACAGGAGCAACGCGACGCCGGCCGGGTCGACGAATTCTCCGTCACCCCGGTCAGCCTGGAGGACGTCTACATCAGACTCGTCGGCACCGAGAACGGCGCCGACGCCACGGAGGAGGTCGGTCATGCGGCACTGGCTGCGTAGTTACTCGCTGCTGCTCAAGTGGACCATCCTCCGGTTGCGTACCACGCTGCCGTTCATGTTCATTGTCCAGACCCTGATGGCTGCCGGCATCGTGCTCGGCTTCGCGTTCCTGATCCCGACCCACGACCGGGTTACCGCGCTCTACCTGTCGACCGGCGCGCCGACCGTGGCGCTGATCACCGTGGGCATGGTGCTCATCCCCCAGATGGTCGCGCAGCAGAAGCTTCGCGGGCTGTTCGACTACCAGCGGGCGATGCCGGTGCCGCGGCTGGCCATGTTGGCTGCGGACGCGACCGTATGGGTGGCGGTCGCGCTGCCCGGCATGGTGGCGGCGTTGGTGGTGGCGACGCTGCGGTTCGACATCAGCTTCGCGGTGAGCCCGCTGGTGGTGCCGGCGGTGCTGCTGGTGGCGCTGGGCGCGGTCGGCATCGGGTACGGCATCGGGTACGCCGCGAAACCGGAGCTCGCCGGGATCATCTCCAACATGATCATCATAATGGCGTTGATGTTCGCGCCGGTGAACTACCCGGCCGAGCGGCTGCCGGACTGGTTCGCCGCGGTGCACCAGTGGCTGCCGTTCCAGTACATGGCCCAGGCGATGCGGGAAACCATCGACGTGCCCGCCACCGGCGTGCCGGCGCTGCCGTTCCTGGTGCTCGCCGCCTGGGGACTGGCCGGCCTCGCCGTCACCGCCCGCATTATGACCCGCCGCGCCTGACCGTCGCGGCACACCACGAGAGGGAGCAGACAATGACCGACACACAGGCGACGGAGGTCGCCGCCCTCGCCGACGAGCTGGTGCAGATCGCGCTGGATCAGCAACCGGTCGGCGCGAGCCTGCTGGGCATCCGGGACCGGGAGGACCGGCTGCCGGACTACACCGAGGCGGCGGAGGAGACCCTGCGGGCACGGGTGGCGGCGATCGCCGCCCGCGCCGACCAGATCGACCCGTCCACCCTGGACCACAATGACCGGCTGACCCGGTCGGTCGTCCTGCAGGGCGCCGATGCGTTCCTGGACTCGCTGGCCACCCGCGACACCGAATACACGATCACCGACTCCATGTTCGCCCCGGCGATCGGGCTGTTGAACATGCTGCCGATGGTCAGCATTACCGAGGCGGCGCACGCCGACGGCTACCTGACCCGGTTGCGGGGCCTGCCGGAGGTGTTGGACGCGCTCGCCGAGCGCCACCGCGCCGGCGTCGCTGCCGGACGCACCCCGGTGCGGCCGCTGGTGGACGCGACCGTGGCGCACCTGGACCGCTACCTCGCCGACGCCGCAGCCGACCCGGCCGCTGACCCGGCCGCTGACCCGCTGCGCCGGCCGCAGCCGCCGACCGACAGCGGCGTTGACGCGGTGAGGTTCGAGGCCGAGCGGGAACGGTTACTGGCCGAGGTGGTGCGCCCGGCGTACGGCCGCTATCGCGACGTGCTGGCCACGGAGGTGGCCCCGCAGGGCCGCCCGGAGGACCGTCCCGGGTTGTGCTGGCTGCCGGACGGTGAGTCGTTCTACGCCGGGATGGTGCGGGTGCACACCACCACGTCCGACCGCACGCCGGAGGGTCTGCACCAGACCGGGCTGGAGATCATCGAGGGGTTGCGCCGCGAGTACGCCGAGATCGGCGCGCGGGTGTTCGGCACCTCCGACGTGGCGGAGATCTTCGATCGGCTGCGTACCGACCCGGCGATGCGCTGGCGCGACGGCGAGGAGCTGCTGGACGCCGCCCGGACCGCGATCACCCGGGCGGAGAAAGCGGCGCCGCAGTGGTTCGGGGTGCTGCCCAGCCAGAGCTGTACGGTGCAACCGGTGCCGGACACCGAGGCGCCGGGCGCTCCGGCGGCGTACTACCTGCCGCCGGCGCTGGACGGCAGCCGGCCCGGGATCTACTTCGCCAACACGTACAAAGCAGAGGAACGCGACCGGCATGTTGCCGAGGCGGTGGCGTTCCACGAGGCGGTGCCCGGCCACCACTTCCAGCTCACCCGGGCGCAGGAGCTGACCGACCTGCCGCTGCTGCGGCGGCTGAGCCCGTTCACGGCGTACTCGGAAGGGTGGGGCCTGTACGCCGAGCGGCTGGCCGACGAGATGGGCCTTTACTCCGGCGATGTGGCCCGGCTGGGAATGCTGGCGGAGGACTCGGTGCGCGCGGCCCGGCTGGTGGTCGACACCGGACTGCACGCCAAGGGGTGGAGTCGGGCGCAGGTGGTCGACTTTCTGCGGGCGAACACCACCATGTCCGAGGTGGAGATCAGGACCGAGACGGACCGCTACATCTCCGCGCCCGGGCAGGCGCTGGCGTACATGACCGGCCGGCTGGAGATCCAGCGCATCCGGGCCGAGGCGGAGGCGGCGCTGGGCGACCGGTTCGACATCCGCGCATTCCACGACGCCGTGCTCGGCTCCGGGGCGCTACCGCTGACGGTGCTCGACGAGGTCGTCCGCGACTGGGCGGCGGCGCAACCGTAGGACCCGGCCGCCCCCCCGACCTGTGTTGATCATGGAGTTCTCGCGCGACACGCCGGACGACACGCCCGGAGAACTCCATGATCAACGCGGGTCGGGGTCGAGGGTGGCGAGAAGCTCCTTGATCTGGACCAGGCTGGGGTTGACGAGCGCGCTGCCGTCGGGGAACCGCACCGTCGGCACCGTACGGTTACCGTTGTCGACGCTGGCCACGTACTCCGCCGCGTCGGGCTCCTGCTCGATGTCGACCGTTTCGTACGCGATGCCCTCGCCGTCGAGCAGGCGGCCCAGCCGTCGGCAGTGGCCGCACCAGCGGGTCGAATACATGGTCAACATGAACGGACCTCCCGGGGGGTGGACGGGGCGTATCGACGGTCGAGACACCCGAGGCTACCCGGTGCAACGTCATACCCGGCTGCGAAAATGCCCGGAGGGTGGTCGCGGTCACCCTCCGCGGGGGTGGGCGGATAGGACGGGGTGGGCGGATGAGGAGGCGCCGGCGTGGATGAGCCGATGCGACAGACGCTGTCCGCGTTGGATCCGGAGCAGTTACGCGCGGTGACCGCCCCGGCCGGTCCAGTGTGTATCCTCGCCGGCGCCGGCACCGGCAAGACCCGTGCGATCACCCACCGCATCGCATACCGGGTGGTTTCCGGTGAGATCGACCCCCGGGGTGTGCTAGCGGTCACGTTCACCGCGCGCGCCGCCGGCCAGTTGCGCGAGCGGCTGGCACAGCTCGGCGCCGACGGGGTGCAGGCGCGCACCTTCCACGCCGCGGCACTGCGGCAGGTGCGATACTTCGCCTCCCGGCTGCTCGAGGGGCGGGAGATGCCGGAGGTCGTCGACAGCAAGGCCCGGCTGGTCACACTCGCGGCGGCCCGCGCCGGGCTGCGCGCCGACCGCGCCGGCGCGCGCGACCTCGCCGGCGAGATCGAATGGGCCAAGGCGAACCTGGTCGAGCCGTCCGACTACGCGGCCGCGGCCGCCAAGGCCGCTCGCGACATGCCGTACGAACCCGACAAGGTCGCCGAGGTCTTCACCGCGTACGAGGAGATCAAGCGCAACCGGGGCGTGATCGACTTCGAGGACATGCTGCGGGCGGCGGTGTGGGGCATCGAGGAGCATCCGGACGTCGCCGCGCAGATCCGCGGGCAGTACCGGCACCTCGTCGTCGACGAGTTCCAGGACGTCAACCCGTTGCAGCACCGGCTGCTACAGGCGTGGCTCGGTGGCCGCGACGACCTGACCGTGGTCGGCGACGCCAGCCAGACGATCTACTCGTTCACCGGCGCCACCTCCAGCTACCTGCTGGAGTTCCCGCGCCGGTACCGCGAAGCGGTGGTGGTGCGCCTGGTGCGTGACTACCGCTCCACCCCGCAGGTGGTGGGCCTGGCCAACGCGGTCATCCGGCAGGCGCGTGGTGGCGAGGCCCGGCTGCGGGTGGCGCTGCAGGGCCAGCGCCCGCCGGGGCCGGAGCCGGATCTGCGGATCTTCGGCGACGAGGCGTCCGAGGCGGCCGCGGTGGCGTCCCGGTGCGCGGAGCTGATCGCGGCCGGCACCCCGCCGCACCAGATCGCGGTGCTGTTCCGCACCAATGCGCAGTCGCAGAGCTACGAGGAGGCGCTGGCCGAGGCGGGTGTGCCGGCGGTGGTCAGCGGTGCGGAGCGGTTCTTCGACCGCCCCGAGGTGCGCCAGGCGATGGTGGCGCTGCGGGCGGCCGTGCGGACCACGCCCGACGACACACCGCTGCCGGCGGCGGTGGCCGACGCGCTGGCCGCCACCGGTTGGCAACGTGACCGACCGCCGGGCGGTGGCGCCGCCCGGGAACGCTGGGAGGCGCAGGCAGCGCTGGTCACCCTCGCCGAGGAACTACGACTGACGACACTTGCCGAGTTCTGCGACGACCTGGCCCGGCGGGCGGCGATCCAGCACTCACCTACTGTGGACGGCGTGACGCTGGCGAGTCTGCACGCGGCCAAGGGCCTGGAGTGGGACGCGGTGTTCCTGGTCGGGCTGGCCGACGGGACCCTGCCCACGTCCCACGCACGCACCGACGACGCGCTGGAGGAGGAGCGCCGGCTGCTTTACGTCGGGATCACCCGCGCCCGGCAGTGGCTGTGGCTGTCGTACGGGCAGGCGCGCGCACCCGGTGGGCGCGCGCGCCGCCCCTGCCGGTTCCTGCCCCAGCTGACCGGTTCGACCCAGAGCGACGCCGGTGGCGGCCCGGGCGCCCGGCCGCGGGCCCGGCGTCACCAGATCGTCTCCTGTCGGATCTGCGGCGCGACGCTGATCGCCGGGGCGGACCGCAAGCTCGGCAGGTGCGCCACCTGTCCGTCCGATCGCGACGAAGAGCTCTACGAGCGGCTGCGCGAGTGGCGTCGCGTGGTCGCCGCCGAGCAACAGGTCCCGGCGTACGTGGTGTTCACCGACGCGACGCTGGCCGCACTGGCCGAGCGTAAGCCGACCACCGAGGCGGAACTGGCGGCGATCGGCGGGATCGGTCCGCGCAAGCTGGCGGCGTACGGCGAGGCGGTGCGCGCGCTCGTGACCGGCAGGTCTGTGCCGCAGGTAACAACTTCGCCACCGGAACATTAATTCGATTGCCTCGGTCGGGGGGTGGGCGTAAATTGTGGCTCACACCAGCACGACGGCTGGTGCCGTCGATCCAAGAGAAGCGGAGCGGAGGTGACGACGGTGAAGATCAGTGACACGTGCCAGCGGCCGTCGACGCTGCCCGCCGCGCGCCTCCGGATCGCCCACGATGCTGCCGTGGGCCGTTTCGCTGTCCGGCTCGCGCCGTCCACCGACTTCGGCTACGGGGGCAGTGTGTCCGCAGTCCCGCCGATCGCTGGCACGAACCTCCCCGTGGCGCAGGCCGCCTTCGCGGGAGAGATCCGCGGTGTTCCACCTCGAGGTAGACCGGTTTAGATCAAGACCGACCGGCTCACCTCGAGGCCGCGGAACCCGCAAACCGGGATCCGCGGCCTTACTTATTGCCCAGAGATTCACGAGATCGATCAAGAGAGGTGACCGGAACATGAGTCTGGCGATGGCGCAACCGTCCGCGCCGTCCGGTGTCGCGGCGGATGCGCTGCCGTGCCGCAACTTCGACCCCGACCTGTGGTTCTCCGAATCACCGGCGGAACTGGAACTGGCCAAGTCGCTGTGCGGCAAGTGTCCGGTGCAGGTGGAATGCCTGGCCGGGGCCGTCGAGCGGGAGGAACCCTGGGGCGTCTGGGGTGGCGAGATCTTCGAGCGCGGCGTGGTGGTGCCGCGCAAGCGGCCGCGGGGCCGGCCGCGCAAGGAGGATCTGGCTCGCGACGCGGAACTGCGTGTCGCGGCGAACACCCGTGCCGCCGAGGCGGTCGAGTGCCGCGACGGGTTGCGGCTGGCCGCCTAGGGACGCGCGACATCACCACGGATAGACATCGCACCACTGGATGAAATAGACATCGCACCACTGGATGAAACAGCACTGACGCAGACCATGAACGGACTGAGAGGACACACACCATGTCGTACCCGGCCGAACGGCAACTGATCGCACACATGCTCGCGCGGGCGCGAATGCCCACCAGCCGTCTCTCGTTGATCTAGGGGGCGAGAGGTCACCCGGCGAAGCCGGGCAGCCAGCGCTGCAGGATCGCCCGGTATGCCGCCCGGGCCTCCAGTTGGCACAGCACCCCGATCGACCCCATGGTCACCCGGTGGATGAGCAGGTACGACGGGGGCAGGCTCAGCTGCCGGCCGAGCGAGTACGCGGGGCTGCGGGGCGAGGCGATGCGGGCCGCCTCGCCCCGCAGCCACGCCCGCGTGAACTGGAACTCGTCGACGGCGATCGGTTCCAGCATCGGCCGTAGGAAGTCGAGCACCGCCGGTGCGTCGATGTCCAGGTCGGGCTTGATGAAGCCTTCGTCCACCAGGCCGCCGTAGACCGCCTGCGCGTCGCCGGCCAGCGTCAGCCGCACCAACCGGCCGACCGGCTCCGGCAGCCCGTCGGGCAGCCGGGCCACCGCGCCGAAGTCCATCACCCCGAGCCGCCCATCCTCGAGGATGCGGAAGTTTCCGGGATGCGGGTCGGCGTGCAGCAGTCCGGCCCGCTGGGGAGCCGAGAAATGCAGGGTGGCCAGCAGCGCCCCGGCGCGGTCGCGCATCGTGGTCGTGCCGGACGAGATCACGGTGGACATGCCGGTGCCGTCCAACCACTCGGTAACGAGCACCTGCGGCGAGCTGGCCACCACACCCGGCACGGCGATCTCGTCATCATCGGCGTACGCCTCGGCAAAGGCGCGCTGGGCCGACGCCTCCAGCTCGTAGTCCAGCTCCTCGGTGATGCGTTCCCGCAGCTCGGTGACGAGCGGTTTGACATCCAGGCCCGGATGCAGCACGTTGAACAGCCCCGCCAGTCGAGACAGCTGGCCCAGGTCGGACAGCAACGCGTCACCGGCGCCGGGATACTGCACCTTCACGGCCACCGGTCGGCCGGATCGGGAACGGTCCTTCCATACCGCGCGGTGCACCTGGCCGATGCTCGCCGCGGCGGCCGGTTCGTCGTCGAAGTCGACGAACTTCGACTCCCACCGCGGACCGAATGCGTCCGTGAGCACCCGGTGTACGGTGGCGGCGGGCATCGGCGGAGCCGCCTCCTGCAGCTTGGTCAGCGCCTGGCGGTACGGGCCGGCCAGCTCCTCCGGCAGCGCCGACTCGAAGACGCTCAGCGCCTGGCCGAACTTCATCGCCCCACCCTTGAGCTGCCCCAGCACCTTGAACAGGTGCTCGGCGGTGCGTTGCTGCACCTCGGCCGAGACCACGTCCGAGGCAGCGCCGGTGATCCGCTTGCCGAACCCGAGGGCGGTGCGGCCGGCGAAACCCAACGGCAGCCCGGCGAGCCGGGCGGTGCGTGACACCGCCCGGCGCGGGATCTCCTCGGCCGGCTGCTCTTCCACGTGGCCATTGTCCCCGGATCGCCGCGAACGGCCACTCGAATGAGTGGCCGGGACGCGGTTCAGGTGACGGGACGCACAGCGGCCTCCGGCTCCGGCGACCGTACGGGCGCCCGGCGGTGGGCGCGGCGTGCGCAGTCGCAGCGGGGGTGCGGTGGCCAGCGGCGTCGCCGCAGTTGCCCGCCGCCGGTGATCTCCACGCATCCGCCGAGTGTGCTCGGCGTCGTCCCGTCCAGCCAGCTGAGCACCTCGCCAGCGGCGATCCCGCTCGCGGTGAGCAGGGTCGCGGTCGCGCACGGTTCGAGGTCCGGAGGCGCCGCCAACTGCGGGACCAGGTCCGCCCAGTCCGGATCCCGATCCAGGCGGTGCAGGTCCAGGCAGTTCAGGCACGGGGTGCCGCGCGGCGGCACCAGCGGGCCGATCACTGCGGTGCCGTCACGGATGGTCACCGCCAGGTGCGGCAGCCGGATGTAGCGGGCGGCCGTGAGGCTGGCCGGTCCGGCGGTCCCGCCCTCCAGCACGAAGGTGGCCTCCCGGCGCGGCAGCGGCGAGGTACGGGTGCCGGGGGCGTGCCGGGAGATGGCCGCGGCGACCTCGCGCGCCTCGGCCGGACGGTCCCACGCCGGCGAGACGTGCCCGATCCCGGCCTCGGCGAGGGCGACCCCGGTGGCCGTGACCAGGCGTCCACCGCCGTTGATCATGATCCGGGCGGATGCGCGCCGACGCAGGATCTGCGCCGGGGTGGCCGGGGCGTCCGTGCCGCGCAGGGCCAGCGACGCCGCCTCGGCCCGCAGGCGGCGCCGGACCGCGTCCGGGAAG
Source organism: Micromonosporaceae bacterium (assembly GCA_007130245.1). Taxonomy (GTDB): domain Bacteria; phylum Actinomycetota; class Actinomycetes; order Mycobacteriales; family Micromonosporaceae; genus Natronosporangium. The sequence continues at coordinate 6,778 of SLSW01000294.1, read as the reverse complement.
GTGTGCGGCAGCAGGGCGTGTGCCCCGACCACCAGCCCGGTGGCCCGCAGATTGTCGATCATGGCCTGGGCGTCCCGTTCGCTGATGCCGTACCGTCGCGCGTCGGCGACGACCCGGCGCTCCGAACGGGTGCCGTCGAGCAGGTCGAGCACGCGGGCGGTGCCGGGGGTCGGCAGGTCCAGCACCACCGCCCGGGACGGGTCGAGCCCCAGCTGTAGGCGGTGCCGGCCGCGCCATAGCCGGCGCAGCCCGGGAAGGAGGGTGGGGCGGGCCAGGGGAGTGGGTGCCGGCCCGGCGGTGTCGTGCGCGACCGATTGGTGTGTCATGGCGTCGCACGTTGTCACCGCACGGTAGTCGCGGCACCGGGTTGTCCACAGAAATCCACGCGGAAGCGCGAGTTATCCACAGAAACTGACGGAGTTGTCCACAGCCCTGGCTACGTAGTGTCACCGGGCGGACAGCCCGACACGTGTCGGGTAGCCGACCGTGCGGCGTGCCGCACGCCCGGCGCGGTCGGGGACGTGGGTGCTCAGGCCTTGCCGAGGATGCGGTTCACGGTCGTCCCGCACACCGGGCAGGGACCTTTGGCCATGCGCATGCCGGTCTTGGAGACCGAGACCTCGCCCTCGAAGTCGCGCTTCTGCTTGCACTTCACGCAGTAGCCGTTGTACGTGTCGGGCACGATTCCCACCCCTTCGCTCGCGTGGGCAGCGATCGGCTGCACCCCTGTCCGAGTGTGCCCGCCGCGGCGCGCTGAGCCGGCCACATTCGCCGGGACACGCCGGGATATTGCCGATGGGGAGCACGGTGTGCGCGGTCTCCGCCGCGGAATAATCCTCATACGCAGGGTCAAACCGGGATGATCAGGTAAAAACCGGTCGCGCCTCAGCCGTTCGCCTATTGCGCCGCCCTGGTGCCGGCCGGTTAACGTGCCGGTGTGAGCAGTTCGGCCCCGGTCGTCGAGGTCCGACGCAGTAGCCGCCGCCGCCGCACGGTCTCGGCGTACCGTGACGGCGAGCGGGTCGTGGTGCTGATCCCGGACCGGTTCTCCCATGAGGAGGAGAGCGAGTGGGTGGAACGGATGCTGGCGCGCCTGGCCGCCCGGCAGGCCCGCACCCGCCGCTCCGACGCCGACCTGCTGGCGCGTGCCCGACAGCTGGCAGCGCGCTACCTGTCCGACCATCAGGTCTCACCCGCGAGTGTGCGGTGGGTCGGTAACCAGCGGTGCCGGTGGGGTTCCTGTACGCCGGAGGACGCCACGATCCGGATCTCGGAGCGGGTCCGAGGTATGCCGGACTGGGTGCTCGACTACGTCGTGTTCCACGAACTGGTACACCTGATTGTGCCGACCCACAGCAACCACTTCTGGGCGCTGGTGGGCCGGTACCCCAGGGCCGAGCGCGCCCGCGGATACCTGGAGGGCGTCTCGGCCGCCACCCAGTGACGGCCGCCGGCCGGGGGGTCGGCTACTCCGGCGGGAAGTCCAGCTCCGGTGGGTGCTGCGCGTAGCCGTCCGGATCAGCGAAGTCGTCGTTGGTGGGCAGCAGGTCCGGGTGGCCCCACAGCGCGTCGCGACCTTCGACACCACGGTGGGTGGTCAGCGCGGCCCACAACGCCGTCGCCTCGCGCAACCGGCGCGGCCGCAGTTCCAGACCCACCAGCGCGGCAAACGTCTGCTCGGCCGGACCGCCGGCGGCGCGGCGCCGGCGGAACATCTCCGCCAGCCCGACCGCTTCCGGCAGCCGGTCGGTGGCCGCGGTCTCGACCACGTGCGAGACCCAGCCTTCGACCAGCGCCAGCGCGGTCTCCAGCCGGGACAGCGCCGCGGCCTGCTCGGGGCTGGAGTCGGTCGAGAAGATCCCTTCCAGCTGCAGCTGCTGCATCGACTCCGGGTCGGCGGGGTCGACCTTGCTCATGGCCTCCTCGACCGCTTCCCGGTCCACCCGGATGCCGGCGGCGTACGCCTCGACCGCGGCCAGCACGTGGCCCCGCAGCCACGGCACGTGCCCGAACAGCCGCTGGTGGGCCGCCTCCCGCAGCGCCACGTACAGCCGCAGCTGCCCGGCCTCGATATCCAGGCCCTCTCCGTACCCGGCGAGGTTGGCCGGAACCAGCGCGGCGGTGCCGGCCGGCCCGAGCGGCAGGCCGATGTCGCCGGCCGAGAGCACCTCGGCTGCCAGCGAACCGAGTGCCTGGCCGAGTTGGCCACCGAACAACGCGCCACCCAACGCGGTCACCATCGACTGCATCGGCCCCATGCTGGCGCGCGCCTGCTCCGGCACCAGCTCACCCATCGCCCCGACCATGTGCGCGGCGACCGGGTCGCACAGCTGCTTCCACACTTCCAGCGTGTGGTAGATCCACTCGTTCCGGTTCCACGCCGCGGTGGCCTGGATGCCGGAGGGGAACGTGGTGGTCGGCTCCAGCCAGAGGTCGGCCAGGCGCAGTGCCTCTGCCACCTCCGACTTCTGGGCGTCGGTCACCGGCGGATCTCCGTGCGTGCCCAGGTGGCTGGCGGCTACCTGCCGCGCGAGATCCCAGTTGACCGGACCGGCGCTGGACGACGCGAAGAGCTGCTGCAGCTGGGCCAGAAACTGCTGCATCTGCTGTGGGTCGCTCGGGTCGGGCGGCTGCCCGCCCGCAGCGAAACCGAACGGATTGTCAGACACCCCTCCACCGTACGCTCGAAGCAACGGCATCAACCGCCCCCCACACCCGACATCCTTCCGATCAGCGCATGCCGGCAGCGCGGTGGAGCCCGAAGCAGCCTCCCGGGCATGCGCCTGCGGCCCGGTAGGCTGCCGGGTATGCAACGTCGAGGGATCACGGTGCTGGTGGGGGCGATCATGGTGGCCGTGCTCGCCACCGGTGTGCTGACGGCACCCGTGCCGTACGTGGTGCTCGACCCCGGTCCGACCGTCGACACACTCGGCGAGAGCAACGGCGAGCCGGTTATCGAGATCTCCGGCATCGAGACCTCGACCTCGGAAGGCCAGCTGCGACTGACCACGGTCGGCGTCAACCCGGACGCCAGCCTGCCGGAGGTCATCCGCGGCTGGCTCGACCGCGAGGAGGCGGTGGTCCCCCGCGAACTGATCTATCCACCCGGGCAGACCCGCGAGGAGATCGAGGAGCGCAACCAGCAGCAGTTCACCCGTTCCCAGACCAACGCCGAGGCCGCCGCCCTGCGGCACCTGGGTTACCCGACCCGCCTGGTGGTGGCCCTCGTGCTCGAGGACGCCCCCGCCGACGGCCTGCTCGCCGAGGGCGACGTCATCACCTCGGTGGACGGGGTGGAAGTGGACGGGATAGCGGAGCTACAGGGCGAGGTCACCAAACACCCGCCCGGCACCGCCCGCACCATCGGCTACCTGCGCGACGGCGAACCGGGCACCGTCGAGATCACCACCGCCCCGGATGCCCAGGACGGTGAGACGCCCCGCATCGGGGTGGCGGTCGACGTGGAGGTCGACGTCCCGTTCGAGCTGGCCATCGAGCTCGACCGCATCGGTGGACCCAGCGCCGGGCTGATGTTCGCCCTCGGCATCATCGACAAGCTGCAGCCGGAGGATCTGACCGGGGGCCACATCATCGCGGGCACCGGCTCGATCGACGATGAGGGCAATCTCAGTGGGGTCGGCGGGGTGCCGCAGAAGCTGGTGGCGGCCCGCGAGATCGGCGCCAGCGCGTTCCTGGTGCCCGCAGGCAACTGCGACGAGGCGGTGCGCAATGCGCAACCGGACCTGGCGCTCATCCGGGTGGAGACCTTGGCCGGGGCGCTGGACGAGCTGGCGGCGTTGCGCAGCGGCGAGGAACTCACCCGCTGCTGAGGCGGACGGGCCCGGGTCGTAACGGGGGGATAACGAGAACCTCAACGGGGGTATCCGGAGGCAGCCGACCACCGAGGGTATGGGTAGGCTGGGGACCGCCCTGAGACGTTGTCATAGTTTGTGCGGAGCTGATTCACCGTGGTCGTTCGAGAGGGTCGCCCCCCTGTGCCTGGCATGAGCCGGCGCGGCAAGGTCACCGTGGCGGTGATCGTCGGGGTCTTCGTGCTGTTCAGCCTGCTCGGCAGCGCTGTTGATCTTTGGGCCGACCTGATGTGGTTCCGCGAGGTGGAGTACACGCAGGTCTTCACCGGCGTCCTGTTCACCCGGGTCGGACTGTTCCTGACGGTCGGGCTCGGGATGGCGCTCCTGGTGGGCCTCAACCTCTGGCTCGCGTTTCGGATGCGGCCGCTGCTGCGGCCGCATTCTCCGGAGCAGCAGTCGCTGGAACGCTACCGGCAGGTGTTCACCCCCAGGATCGGCATCTGGATCGGGGCCGCCGCCGCACTGGTGGGCCTGTTCGCCGGCCTGACCGCCCAGGGCCGCTGGGAGCAGTGGCTGCTGTTCCGCAACGGCGGCGAGTTCGGCTGGGCCGATCCCATCCTCGGCGTGGACGCCGGGTTCTACGTTTTCCAGTACCCCTTCCTGCGCTTCCTGCTCGGCACCGGCTTCGCGATCGTGGTGCTGTCGCTGATCGGCGCCCTGGCGATGTACTACCTCTACGGCGGGGTGCGCCTGCAGGGCGTCGGCGACCGGGTCACCAACGCCGCCCGCGCGCACCTGTCGATCCTGGTGGCGCTGTTCGTCGGCCTCAAGGCCGTCGCCTACTGGCTGGACCAGCGCAGCCTGATGCTCGACAACTTCGATCTGGCCGCCGGCCAGACGCTGACCGGCGCCGGATCAGCGTCGGTCAACGCGCTGCTGCCGGCCAAGGAGATGCTGATGTGGATCGCGGTCCTGGTCGCGATCGCGGTCGTGGTGTTCGCCAACGCGGTGTTCCGCAACCTGACCTACCCGGGTGCGGCGCTGGCTCTGCTGGTGGTCGCGGCGCTGGTGATCGGCGGGATCTACCCGTGGGGCGTGCAGACCTTCGACGTCAATCCGACGCGTGGTGACAAGGAGGCGCCGTACATCGAGCACAGCATCGACGCCACCCGGTACGCGTTCGCTCTGGACGGCCACGAGTTGATCGACTTCCCCGGCAGCAACGACACGCCGCCCGAGGGCATGGCCGAGGACGAGACCCTCATCTCCAGCATCCGGCTGCTGGACCCGGAGATCCTGCCGCAGACCTACACCCAGCTGCAGCAGGTGCGTGGGTTCTACGGCTTCGGTGACAAGCTCGACGTGGTGCGCTACGAGCAGGGCGACGGGCAGCTGGTCGACTACGTGGTCGGGCTGCGGCAGATCGACTACGAGGACGGCCTGTCCCAGCCCCAGCAGCAGTGGCAGAACCGGCACAGCTACTACAGCCACGGCTTCGGCGTGGTGGGCGCGCCGGCCAACGAGATCGTCTGCAACGGCCGGCCATACTTCGCCTCCGGCTTCCTCGGCACCGCTGTGGACGAGGAGGCAGAGGAGGTCGTCGGCGGCGAGCGGTGCCAGGCGTCGAGCAGTGTGCCGGCGCTCGATCCGGACCAGCCGCGGGTCTACTACGGCGACCAGATGATCGACTACGTGGTCGTGGGTGGCCGCGACGAGTTCGACCGGCCGCTGGCCGCCGGTGAGGACACCTACCGGTACACCGGCGACGGGGGTGTGGAGATCGGCTCGTTCGGCCGTAACCTGCTCTACGCGATCCACTTCCGGGAGGCGAACTTCGTGCTGTCGGAGGTCGTGAACCCGGAGTCGCGGGTGCTCTATCACCGGGTGCCGCGCGACCGGGTCGAGCGGGTGGCGCCGTTCCTGACCGTGGACGGCGACCCGTATCCGGTGGTGGTGGACGGACGGATCCAGTGGGTCGTCGACGCCTACACCACCGCGGAGACCTTCCCCTACTCGCAGCGGATCAACCTGCAGCAGGAGACCGCCGACGCCCAGGTCGGTGAGGGGGTGGTGGCGCAGTTGGCGCGGGAGGACGTCAACTACATGCGCAACTCGGTCAAGGCGACGGTGGACGCCTACGACGGCTCCGTGACGCTGTACGAGTACGAGCCCGAGGACCCGGTGCTGCAGGCGTGGAACCAGGCGTTCGGCGGTGACCTGGTGGTGCCGCGGGAGGAGATCCCGGACGACCTGCTGGCGCACTTCCGCTACCCGGTGGACATGTTCAAGGTGCAGCGCAACCTGCTGGCCCGCTTCTACGTGACCGACCCGGGGGAGTTCTTCGCCGGCACCGACTTCTGGCAGGTGCCCCGAACTCCCGACGACCCGGACTCGCAGCTGCTGCAGCCGCCGTACTACCTGCTGACGGAGTTCCCGGAGCAGGCCGGCCCGACCTTCCAGCTGACCTCGGCGGTCAGCCCGGTCAACCGGCGCAACCTGGCCGCGGTGATCTCCGGGTCCTACGTCGACGGTGAGCAGCACCTGCAGGCGTGGCGACTGCCGTCGGACACCCGGATCTCCGGTCCGGAGCAGGTGCACCAGGAGATGGTCAACGCGTCGGCGATCCGGCAGGAGCTGACCCTGCTGGAGGCGGGGGGTTCGGCCCTGGTGCGGTTCGGCAACCTGCTGTCGCTGCCGTACGAGGACGGCATGCTATACGTGGAGCCGGTCTACGTGCAGACCCGTACCGCGGAGGCATTCCCGCTGATGCAGAAGGTCCTCATGAGCTACGGCCAGTACGTGACGCTGGCGGACTCGCTCGAGGAGGGCCTGGAGAACCTGGTCGAGCAGGGCCAGCGGGGCATCCCGACCATCGCCGAGGACGGCGAGGCGGAGGAGGTGCCGCCGGACCAGGCGGCGCCGGAGACACCGCCGGCCGAGGAGCCGCCGGCCGAGGAGCCGCCGGC
>SLSW01000042.1 GCA_007130245.1 Micromonosporaceae bacterium | reverse complement strand
GTTGATCAGCGCCCCGGTGTCACCGCCGGGGAAGTAGTGCAGCCGGGCGGACATCTCGTCCACGTCGACGCCGAGCTCCTTGGCGCGCTCGAACAGGTAGTAGTGGTTGGTCAGACCGGCGTCGATGCGCCCGTCGATGACGTCGGCCACGATCGGCCCGTTGCTCTCGCGGATCTGCGGGTCGTTGCCGGCCATGCCCTCCAGCCACGCGCGGGCGGCATCGTCGCCGTGCTGCACCCGCAGCGCGGTGACGAAGGCCTGGAACGACCCGTTGGTCGGAGCCAGCCCGATGCGACCGTTCCAGTGCGGTTCGGTCAGGTCCAGCACCGAGTCCGGCAGCTCCTCGGCGTCGACCAGGTCGGGGTGGTAGATCAGCACCCGGGAGCGACCGGTGATGCCGATCCACTCCCCGTCGCTGCGCCGGTACATCGCGGAAACCTGCTCGACCACCTCGGGCGGCAGGGTGGCGAACATCCCGGAGTTGGCGACCGCACCGAGCGCGCCCGCGTCCTGGGCCAGGTAGACGTCGGCCGGAGTGCGCTCGCCCTCGTTGAGCAGCTGGGCGGCCATCTGCGCGGTGTCGCCGTAGCGGACCTCGACCTGGATCCCGGTCTCGGCGGTGAACTGCTGCAGCAGCGGCCCGATCAGCGACTCGTTGCGGCCGCTGTAGAGGGTGATGCTGCCGTCGGAATCCGGGTTGCCCGGTTCGTCGCCGTTATCCGTGGCACATGCGGCGGCCCCGAGCAGCACGGCTCCGGCGGCGAACAGCGCCGCCGCGACCCGGGTCGATCGGACGCGCATGTAGTAACCTCCATCTGGAGAGCCAGCTACTTCCGGCGGTTGGGTTAGGCTTTCCTAACTTCGCTAAGGTGAGGCTAACCTAACCCTCCATCCCGCGCAATCGGGGGTCCAGATCCGCAGATCCGCTGTGCCCGGTCAGGCGGCGCGGGCGGAGAAACGCCCTGCGGTGTAGGTCACCCGCAGCGGGGTGCCGAACGCCTCGGACAGGGTGGCACTGGTCACAGTGTCTCCGATCAACCCCTGCGCGGTCACCGCACCGTCGCGCAGCAGCAGGGCGTGGGTGAACCCGGGCGGGATCTCCTCCACGTGATGGGTCACCAGCACCAGGGTGGGCGCGTCCGGGTCGGCGGCCAACGCGGCCAGGTACGCGATCAGCCGTTCCCGCGCGCCGAGGTCCAGCCCGGCGGCGGGCTCGTCGAGCAGCAGCAGCTCGGGATCGGTCATCAGCGCCCGCGCGATCTGGACCCGCTTCCGCTCACCCTCCGACAGGGTGCCGAAGGTGCGCTCGGCCAGCCCGTCCATGCCCAGCCGGGTCAGCAGCGCGGCGGCCCGGCTCTCGTCCTGCGCGTCGTAGCGCTCCCGGAAACGGCCCAGGATCGACCAGGCCGCGGTGACCACCAGGTCACGCACCGACTCGTCGAACGGAATCCGGTCGGCGAGGGCTGCGGTGGACAACCCCACCCGGGTGCGCAGCTCGTGCACGTCGGTGCGGCCGAGGCGCTCGCCGAGCACGTGCACCGTGCCCTCGCTCGGATGCAGCCGGGCGCCGGCCAGGTTCAGCAGGGTGGTCTTGCCGGCGCCGTTGGGTCCCAGCACCACCCACCGCTCGTCCAGCTCCACCCGCCAGGTGACCTGCCGCAGCAGCGGGTGGCCGGAACGGGTCACGGTCGCGGCGTCCAGCGCGATCACGCAGTCGGGGTCGGGGTCACCTGGCCGCACCGGCCCATCCAATCATGACCGTACGGTGTCCCCCGTCCTGGCCCGTTCCGTCGCAGACTACTTGAACGCGTTCAAACTAGCGTGCACGCTGAGGCTCAAGTTGAACGCGTTCAAGGAGGGGTGGCTGTGGACTACAAGCTTGCGATGTACCTGGTCTACCTGGGGGTCAGCGTCGCGCTGACCATCTGGGTGGCGACCACGCTGTCACGCAACGGGATCGTGTTCCTGCAGGACGTCTTCGGTGACGAGCGGGTCGCACGCGCCGTCAACCACCTGCTGATCGTCGGGTTCTACCTGTTCAACCTGGGCTACGTGACCATCGCTATGCGCACCGGCCAGGTGATCGACTCCGCGGCGACGGCGATGGAGCAGCTGTCGGTCAAGATCGGGCTGGTGCTGTTGGTGCTGGGATCGCTGCACCTGTTCAACGTGTTCGTGCTCAGCCGCTACCGGCGTTCCCGGCTGCGCCGGCAGGAGCAGCACCCACCCCTGCCCCCGAGCGGCCACCTGCCGGCGGCGCCACCACCGGCACCCGCGCCGGCCGGCGCGGCAGCGGGCTCCTTCCCGCCGCCGACCGGGGAGCCGGCGAGGTGACGGCCCTGACAGCCATGGCCACGAGAACGGCCGGGCCGGCCGTTGCCGAGCTGACGGTGCTCTACGACGCCCGCTGCCGGATGTGCCGGGCGGCCCGGGCGTGGGCGGGCTACCGCGGCCTGGCCCACCGGCTGGCCACTCCCCGGCTGCGACCGCTGGCCGCACGGGTGGTGTCCACCGCCGCGCGGGTGCGCGAGCGACAGCGGGGCACGGGACAGTACGGTGGCCGCGATGACCGAGCAGGCTGCGACAACCGGTGCCGGCGCTGAGCCGGCGGCCACCGCCCGCGGCGCGCAGACCAGGCAGCTGATCCTGGACACGGCGCTGCGGATGTTCAAGGAGCACGGGTACGCCGCGACCTCCATGCGGGCGGTGGCCCGCGAGGCCGGCGTCGCGGTCGGCAATGCGTACTACTACTTCCCCTCGAAGGAACACCTGATCCTGCGGTTCTACGACGACGTGCAGGCAGAGCACCGGGCGGCGGCGGCGCCGGTGCTGGCCGGCTCCACCGAGTTCGCTGACCGGCTCGCCGGGGTGCTGCACGCCGGCGTCGACACCAACGCGCCGTACCACGCCTTCGCCACGTCCTTCTTCAAGGTCGCGGCGGACCCGGACTCCCCGCTGAGCCCGTTCTCGGCCGAGTCCGCGGGCGCGCGGCAGGCCAGCATTGCCCTGTTCGCCGAAGCGCTCGACGGCTCGACCATCAAGGTGGACGCCCAGCTGCGCGAGGAACTGCCGGAGCTGATGTGGCTGGCGTACATGGGCGTCATCCTGTTCTGGGTGCACGACCGCTCACCTGGCCAACGCAAGACCTACCTGCTCATCGACCGCGCCGCACCTCTGCTGGCCCGCCTGATCACGATGTCCCGGCTGCCCGTACTGAGGCCACTGATCCGGGAGGCACTCGATCTGCTTCGCCACCTGCGCCACCGCACCTGACCCCCTCTTTCACGCCGATCTTGCAGTTGTGCGCGTGGATATGAACCGAATTGCCGCTTATATACCGTGTGGAACTGCAAGATCGACGCGAGGTAGTGGAGCGGGGCGGGCTCGCCCTAGCACATGAGGAGGTAGATCAGGCCACGGTCCACAGGGGTGGCTTCTGTCCACAGGACAGGACGGAAGGAGGTCGCTGTGCCGGGTGACGGGACACCATGCGGATGTGTCAGCCGAACTCGTCACCTACCGCGACCTCGCGCAGGACATCGGGCGCGCAAGGATCCACACCGGACTACGCCACGGCAGCCTCGTGCGGCCGTCCCGCGGGATCTACGCTGGCGCGGACCTCGACGACGACGACCGGGTGCGTGCGCTGTTCATGCGGCTGCCCGCAGGCAGTGTCCTGGGTTTCCAGAGCGCTGCCGCGCGGCACGGCTTCGGGGTGCTGGGCAGTGACCGCATCCATGTCATCGTCCCGACCACCGCCGCCAAACCCCGCATCCGCGGCGTGGTCGCCCACCACGCGGTGTTGACCGTGATCGATCCGGTGCTGGTGGCAGGGGTAGCGTGCGCGCCGCCGGCACGTTCAGTGGTTGATCTCGCGCGGACCGTTCGGCGTACAGACGCACTGCCGGTGATCGACGCGGCGTTGCGGGCGGGCGCGTGCGATCGCGACGACCTGCTGGTCGAAGCGGAGCGCCACCGCGGCTTGCGCGGCATCCGGCGGGCACGGCACCTGATCCCCTTCGGCGACCCCCGCGCGGAGTGCCGCCAGGAGAGCCAGCTGAGGCACGTGCTCATCCATGCGCGACTACCCGTGCCGGAGCCGCAGGTCTGGGTCGATGACGAATTCGGCGACCCCCGGTACCGGCTCGACCTGGGATACCGGTGCCGCAAGCTCGGCCTGGAGTACGACGGCGGCTCGCACGCCGGGCGGGAGCAGCTCCGCGCCGACCGGACCCGCATGAACTGGCTGGCGGCCCAGGGGTGGGTCATGCGTTACTTCACCGACCGGGACCTCTACGGCTCACACGCCGGCATCGTCGCCACCGTGCGCAACGTTCTCGCCGCGCGGCCATGCCTCGCCGCTGGTTCTCACCCCGCCACGCGATCTTGCACTTGTGCACCCGACAAATCTACGCATAACGTGTGAAACGACGTACGCAACTGCAAGATCGACGGTGAGGTGCGCGGGTCAGGTGCCGGTGGTCCGGACCAGCGTGCGGATCTGGCGCAGCAGCACCGACAACACGGCGAGATCCGCGCGGGAGGTCTCCAGCTCGCTGATGGCGTTGCGTGCCCGCGTGATGGCGGGCGCGTTTACCTGCTCCCACCCGAACACCCGCGCCTCCGGGTCGACGCCGGCCGACGTGGAGGCCAGCACCTCGGAGGTGAGGGCGGACAGCGCCGCGTACAGGTCGTAGCGCAACGCCATCCGCGCCAGCGTCTGCCACCGGTCCTCGCGCGGCAGCGCGGAGATCTTCGACAGCACCGCGTCGATGCGGAACCGCTCGGACAGGGTGAAGTAGACGCCGGCAACCTGCTCGACCGCCTCGCCGGTCGGGTCGAGCCCGGCCACCCTGGTGACCTCCACGATGTCGAGCAGACCGAAGCCGTAGGTGATCCGGGTGGTGCAGTCGGCCACCTGCTCGGGCAACCCGCGCGCCACCAGCGACGCGGTGTGCTGCGTGAGCACCTCCCGCTCCGTGCCCCGGAACAGGGTGCCCAGCTGCGGCAGCAGCCGCGACACCCCCGGGCGCAACGTGGCGATCTCGGCGGCGACATCCAGCGACGAGCGCCGGTTCTGCAGCAGCCACCGCACCGCCCGGTCCAGCAGCCGCCGGGTGGACAGGTACGCCGCGGTCTGCCCGGCCACCGGCATCCGGTTGTCAAGCTCCTCCACCGCGCTCCACAGTGCCCGCAGCCCGAACACCTCGCGCACGATCACGTACGCGCGCAGCACGTCCGCGGTCGACGCGCCAGTCTCCTCGACCGCCCGGAACACGAACGAGGTGCCGCCGCGGTTGACCGCCTCGTTCACCAGGCCCAGCACCACGATCTCGCGGCGCAGCCGGTGCCTGTCCAGCTGGTCACCGAAGCCCGCCACCACCGGCTGCGGGAAGTATTCCTCCAGCACCTGCCCTGTCCACCGGTCGTCGGGCAGGTCGGACGCGACGACCTCCTCCTGCAACAGATTCTTCACGTACGCCAGCAGCACCGCGAACTCCGGCGCGGTCAGGCCCCGGCCGGCGGCGGCGCGCTCGTCCAGCTCCTCGTCGGTAGGCAGGGCCTCCAGCGACCGGTTCAGCGCGCCGGAGCGCTCCAGGTCGGCCAGCATCCGCCGGTGCACCGGCAGCAGCGAGGCCGCCTGCTCCCGGGCGTGGCCGAGCGCCGCCGCCTGGTCGTAGTTGGTGCGCAGCACCAGCCGCGCGACCTCGTCGGTCATGTCGGCCAGCAGCTGGTCGCGCTCCGGACCCTCCAGGCCGGCGGCGGCCAGCAGGATCTTGATGTTGACCTCACGGTCGGAGCAGTCCACGCCGCCGGAGTTGTCGATGAAGTCGGTGTTGATGCGCCCGCCGGTCAACGCGTACTCGATCCGGCCACGCTGGGTCAGCCCGAGGTTGCCGCCCTCGCCGAGCACCTTGCACCGCAGCTGCGCCCCGTTGACCCGCACCGGGTCGTTGGCCTTATCGCCGGCCTCGGCGTTCGGTTCGGTGGTCGCCTTGACGTAGGTGCCGATGCCGCCGTTGAACAGCAGATCCACCGGCGCCTGCATCACCGCCCGGATCAGCTCGGACGGGGTGATGGTCGCCGGCCCGTCGGCCATGCCGAGCGCCTCGCGCATCTGCGGGGTCACCGTCACCGATTTGGCGGTACGGGGGAACACCCCGCCACCGGCGGAGATCAGGGAACGGTCGTAGTCGTCCCAGGAGGAGCGCGGCAGCGCGAACAGCCGCTGGCGTTCCGCGTACGACGTCTCCGGGTCCGGGTCCGGGTCCACGAAGATGTGCCGGTGGTCGAAGGCGGCTACGAGCTTGATGTGGCGCGAGCGCAGCATGCCGTTGCCGAACACGTCGCCGGACATGTCGCCGATGCCGACCACCGTGACATCGTCGTTCTGCACGTCCACGCCGAGTTCCCGGAAGTGGCGCTTGACCGACTCCCAGGCGCCACGGGCGGTGATGCCCATCTTCTTGTGGTCGTAGCCGGCCGACCCGCCGGAGGCGAACGCGTCGCCGAGCCAGAACCCGTGGGCGCGGGAGATCTCGTTGGCGATGTCGGAGAACGTCGCGGTGCCCTTGTCCGCGGCGACCACCAGGTAGGGGTCGTCGCTGTCGTAGCGCACCACACCCTCGGGCGGCACCACCTCGCCACCGACGAGGTTGTCGGTGACATCGAGCAGCGCCGAGATGAACAGCTGGTAGCACTCGACCGCTTCGACGCGCCGCTGCTCCCACGCGGCCGGCGCGCGTTTGAGCACAAAGCCACCCTTGGCGCCGGCCGGCACGATCACCGCGTTCTTGACCGCCTGCGCCTTGACCAGGCCCAGGATCTCGGTGCGGAAGTCCTCCCGGCGGTCCGACCAGCGCAGCCCCCCGCGGGCCACCTGGCCGTAGCGCAGGTGCACCCCCTCGAAATGGGGCGAGTAGACGAAGATCTCGTGCCGCGGGCGCGGCTCCGGCAGGTCCGGCACCGCCCGCGGGTCGAGCTTGAAGGCCACGTAGGACTTCGGGCGGTTGTCCTCGCCGCGCTGGAAGAACGAGGTGCGCATGGTGGCCTGGATCAGCGCCAGGTACGCGCGGAAGATCCGGTCCTGGTCGAGGCTGGTGACCTCGTCGAGGCGCCGGTTGATCCGGTTGACCAGTTCCTTGACCCGCAGCGTGCGGTCGGCCTCCGGCAGCGTCTGGTGCGGGTCGAACCGGGTGTCGAACAGCTCCACCAGCAGCCCCGCCAGCGCCGGGTAGGAGCAGAAGGTCGACTGCAGGTATTCCTGGGAGAACACGGTGCCGGCCTGGCGCAGGTATTTCGCGTACGCGCGCAGCACCACCACCTGCCGCCAGGTCAGCCCGGCGCGCAGCACCAGCTCGTTGAAGCCGTCCACCTCGGCCTCGCCGC
>SLSW01000361.1 GCA_007130245.1 Micromonosporaceae bacterium | reverse complement strand
TCCCACAGCGCGCGCGCCTGGGTCTCGATGGCGTGGTGGTCGTACGCGGTCAGGTCCATGCCCGGTCCTCTCGATTCCGTCGCTCAGGGTGTACGGGAAGGGCCGGCGGCCCGCGTCCGTGAGGTTTCCCTGGTCGACGGAAGAGGCGGCCGAGCCTACATCCGTACCGGTACGTCAGTCATGCCCCGCATGTTAGCAAGTTGCGCCAGGAAGGACCTGGATCAGCCGGCCGGCACGCCGCCTACCACGCCCCGAACCCATCGGTGCACCGGCGAGGTAGTGACGCTTGTGCGACTGCGACAATGCTGGCGGGCCCGCGCCTTCGGGAGGTGTCGTGGTTGGAGTTCCCGACAGCCGATAAAGATCCACTGATGCCGCCGCCGCGGCCGATGCGCGACAGTGGCGTGTGGGTGACGATGGCGATGTCCCCGATCATGGCCTGGTTGTGGAACCGGGACGCGCGACGGGACGGGGGGGAACGCAGATCTGCGGAAGCGCTCGTGCAGGACGTGCGGACCCGCCCGGCTCACCCCGACGAGCTCATGATCGGCCTGATGGTCAGGATGCTCGCGTGGCTCGTGCCCATGGCCGGCGTGGTGATGATGATGCCGGTGGTGGCGGCCACGGCAGGCGGAATCGACGAGGGTCTTTCGTCGGGCGGTGTGACGGCGTGGCTGGTCGTGTTGGTGGTGACCTTCACCTGCAGCGGCGCCGCCGTTCTGACCGGGCTGCGGTTCCTGTTGGCGTATGTGGGCATCCACCGCTTAGCGTTCCTCCGGACCGTGGATGCCGGTCCACCCGCCGGCCGGGCCGGTCCGGTGCAGCCGGCCTCCGGCTGGCTCAGGCGGGCCGCGACCTGGCTCAGGCGGGCCGCGGTCCGGCTCGCGCGGGTGCTCGTCTTCCCGTCGCACCTCGACCTTCCGGTCGCCGTCCTGGTCGGCGTCTGGGGGAGCGCTTGGGGGTTCGGCGAGGACCTCTCGCTGGTGTGGGACCTGCTCGGGTTCGAGCTGCCCCTGTAACGGCCCGGCGCGCCGGCGGCAGCGTAGCGCCCGCAGAGCCTCGCAGCCGCGCTTCGCGAGCGGTATCTCGCCGTCTATTCACATGCGCGAGGATTCGGGCCAGTTTCGCAATGTGTTTTGAAGTAGACGAGGAGGTCGGAATGTTCAGCGGGGTTCGTCGCCGGAGGGCAGGTCGGCGAGCTTGGCGGCGACCTCGTCGGGCCCCGGTGCGCTGGTCATCTCCACCCGTACCTCGTGCGCGGCGCCGACCAGGTCGTCCTCCTCGATCAGCCGCCGCAGCAGCGCCGCGCTGATCTCCTTGCGCCCGGCCACCAGCCCCACCCCGCGCCGGTGCACCAGCCCGGCGTTGTGGCGCCGTTCCCCGGCGTCGGGGACCACCAGTTGCGGCACCCCGTGCACCAGCGCGGTGAGCACCGCGTCGGTGCCGCCGTGGTGCACCAGTCCCGCACAGGTGGGCAGCACCCGGCCCAGCGCGGTCCACTCGACGGTGCGCACGTTGTCCGGTAGCGGCGGCCCACCGTCCAGGTCGGGGCGCACCAGCACGATCTCGGCGTCCAGCTGCGGCGTCACCTTGACCACGGCGCGCATCAGGGCCGCGCCGTCCTCCTCGGGGCTGCTGCGCACCACAGCGATCCGCGGTGGGTGCGGCTGGTCGAGCCAGTCGGGTGTGACCCAGCCGCCGTCGTAGGACACGTACCGCATCCGCCAGCCGGGCCGATCGCCGACCATGCTCGGCGGCGACAGTCGGATCACCGCGGTCGGCGCCGCCGGCTCGGCCACGCTGTGACGCCCGCAGGCGTAGCTGAGATGTCCGGTGGTGGCGAAACTGAGGTGCTGCCCGTCGAACAGGGTGTGGTCGCACAACACGGCCGGCACCCGCCGCCGTGCCGCGACCAGTGCGCCTACCGGTGCCAGTGCACCGTGCAGCACCAGGTCGGGCTGCCACTGGTCGGCCAGCCCCACCGCCCCGTCGGCCAGCTCGTCGTTGATCTCCCCGAAAAGCGTAGCCACCGCTTTCGTACCGGCGGTGCCGGAGCGTTCCGCGCGCGCCAGCATCGGGTTGCGCAGCGAGTAGCGACGCATGGTGCGCGTCAGGTCGAAGGCGCGGGCGATGTCGGCCACCGGCAGGCCGGACTCGGCCGCGCGCAGCGCCTCGCCCGCGGTCGCGATCATCACCTGGTGCCCGGCGGTGCGCAGTTCCCACGCCAGCGGCACCAGCGGATAGGTGTGGGCGGCGAAGGGCGCCGTGATCACCAGTACCCGCATGTCGCCTCGACTCCCTCCGTGTGCTGGCTGCCGCGGCCGTGCCGGCAGGTCGCGGCAGCGACCCGGTCCCGCTGGGCTGCCCTGAGGGCACCACCCTATGGCCCGCCCGCGACCGCGCGCCAGCGACCCGAGCCCTTTGTCGGTGCCCGCCGGCATACTGCGGCGTGTTCCGTGGGCGCACCGGGAGGGATGATGAGTGATCTTCAGATAGCGCCGTTGACGGCGCGCAACTGGGACCATCTGGCCGAGCTGTTCTCCTCCGGGAATCCGTCGTTCTGCTGGTGCGCGCAGTGGCGCGGTCGGGGCCGGACCGGCAGCCGGGAGCAGGCGGAGGCCAACCGCGCACTGCTGCGCGACCTGACCGAGCGGACCGACCAGGGTGCCCTCTCGCCCGGGCTGGTCGCCACCCGTCACGGGCTCACGGTGGGGTGGGTCAGCCTCGGCCCGCGCGAGGACTATCCGCGGCTGATGCACTCGACGGTGCTCGCCCCGCTCGACGAACGTCCGGTGTGGTCGATCGTGTGCTTCGTGGTGGCGAAGCCGGCGCGCGGCCAGGGGGTCGGCACGGCGCTGCTGCAGGCCGCGATCGGGTACGCCCGCGACCACGGCGCCACCACCCTGGAGGCGTACCCGGTCGACACCTCCGCCGGCCGGGTCACCGCGGCCTCGGCGTACGCGGGCACTCTGCCGATGTTCCAGCAGGCCGGCTTCGAGGTGGTGACCACCCGCCGCGCCACTCCGACGTCACGGCCGCGGCCGATCGTACGGCTGGAGCTGACCTGAGGACACCTCAACTACCGGCCGTCGGTGCGCAGCGCCGCCTCGGCGATGCGCACCGCCTCACCGGGGTCGATCCCCAATCCCCGTACGGTGGCGGCGTAGTGCTCGGCGGCCGCTCGCGCCCGCTCGCGGCTGTGCTCGCCGGCGGCGGACACGAACGTGCCGGCCCGACCCCGCGTCTCCACCAGCCCTGCCTCCTCCAGCTCGCGGTAGGAGCGGGCGACGGTGTTGACCGCCAGCCCGAGGTCGGCCGCGAGCCGCCGCACCGTCGGCAGCCGGGTGCCCACCGCCAGCGCCCGGTCGTTGATCTGCTGCGCCAGCTGGGAGCGCAGCTGCTCGTACGGCGGAACGGGCGAGCCGGCGTCGATGCGTACGTCGATGGCCAATGCGGCGGTGGCGTTCCCGTGCGTCACGGCCGTCCTTTCGTCGCGCGTCCTGTCGTACGTACACACTACAAGCTCTGCTACATAAGCGCAGGGTTCACCGCGGGCGGTGGGTTGCCGCGGGTCAGAAAGGCCGTACGGGCGGATGTTGTCTCAGCTGTTTGGGCAGGTACCATGTTGATTGTCTGAAACGCCGGCTGGCCCGCCATGTGGGAAGGCATGACGGGGCGCGTAACCCGGCTGGCGCGAATCGCGATCAAGGCATACGCTCAGTTGCGGACCGGATACCGGCGAGCCCAGAGTTTGGGGCGGGCGGAGGTGCAGGCGTTGAGTCTGTCGATCGTGACCAAGCGGTCACTCGATGGTTCCGTGGAGATCACCCCACAGGGGGAGATCGACGTTGACACTGCGCACGAGGTGCGCGAGGCCGTGACCGGTGCGCTGCGCCAGGAGCGGCCCAGCCAGATCAAGCTGAACCTGCGTCGGGTCAACTTCATCGACTCGGTAGGCATCAGCGCGTTGGTCGCCGGCTTCCAGGCCGCTGAGGTCGGGGGCGTCAAGCTGGTCGTGACGGAGCCGAGCAGGTTCGTGCACCGCCAGCTGTGGGTGACCGGCCTGTTGGGGCTGTTCGGTGCCCCGGAGCCGGTGGACGCTGCGGAGCCGGCCGACCAGGGCCGGGCGCTCCGGACCTCCCCGTAACGTCCACCGTCGCGGGCCGACGCGCTCGCGTGCGTCCTCCTCGCGGCAGGGTCTCACCACTGCGCGGCCGAGCACCGGCCGGTGTCGGCCGGCTCGAGCTGCAGGGTGGCATGGTCGATGCCGTACTGCTCGCGCAGCACCGCCTGCGCGGTGGCGAGCACCTCTGCCAGGTGGTCGGCGGCGTCGATGCGCAGGTGCGCCGAGGCCACCTCCATGCCGGAGGTCAACGTCCACACGTGCAGGTCGTGCACGTCGCGCACGCCGGGCACGGCGGCCAGCGCCGCGCGCACCTCCGGCACCGGCACGTGGGTCGGGGCGGCCTGCACCAGCACCCGCAGCGCGGCGCGGCCCAGCGACCAGGTGCGCGGCAGGATGAACAGCGCCACCGCCAGCGCGACCAGCGCGTCGGCGTACCACCAGTCGGTGAGCAGGATCACCACCGCCGCCACGATGACGCCGGCGGAGCTGAGCAGATCGCCGAGCACCTCCAGGTAGGCGCCGCGCACGTTGAGGCTCTCCTTGGCCCCGGCGCGCAGCAGCGCGAACGCCACCAGGTTGGCCCCCAGCCCGGCGGTGGCGACCACCAGCATCGGGCCGCCCAGCACCTCGGGCGGGTTTCCGATCCGGCGCAGCGCCTCGATCAGCACGAACGTCGCCACGCCGAACAGCAGCACCGCGTTGGCCAGGGCAGCGAGCACCTCCAGCCGGTAGAGGCCGAAGGTGCGGTGCGCCTTACCGCGGGTGGCGGCCGCGGTGGCGGCGTGGATGGCCGCCAGCGCCATGCCGATGCCGAGCACGTCGGTGGCCATGTGGGCGGCGTCGGACAGCAGCGCCAGCGAGCCGGTCCACCAGGCGGCGAGCGCTTCGATCACCATGAAGGTGCCCAGCAGGGCGAGCGCCAGCCACAGCCGGCCGCGGTGGCGCCGCCCGGCGTGCGCGGCCGCCAGGCCGCCATGGTGGTCGTGCCCTGCGCCCATCCGACCACCGTAGCCAAGTGATGCGCAGATTGCTATGAATGCACCTATCGCAGGGGTGTGACGTCGACCGCGGTCCCGTCGCCGGCGGTGTCGATGGTGATCAGGCGCTGGGTGGCACGCGACAGCGCCACGTAGAGCGTGCGCCCACCGGAGGCGGAACGGATCTGCGCCGGCTCGACCACCAGCACCCCGTCGTACTCCATGCCCTTGGCCTCCAGGCACGTGACGACCTGGCGGCGGTCCGCGCCCGGCAGCGGGTCGCCACCGGTGCCGCCGGACTCCAACCACCCGGCGACCTCGTCGCGTCGCGCCACCGCCGTGATCACGCCGATGGTGCCCTCCACCTCGCCGACCAGATCGGCCACCGCCTCGCGTACCGCCCGCGGCAACGCCTCCGCCGCGACCCGCCGCCGCACCGGCGCGACACCGGTGCGGCGCACCGGGACCGGCAGCGGCGTGTCCGGCGCCACCCGCCGGATCTCCGACGCCGCCACCTCGAAGATCTCCACCGGGTTGCGGTAGTTGGTGGTCAGCGGATAGGCATGCTGCCGCCGGCCACGCAACGCCGCGTCCCGGGCACGGCCGATCTCCGCCGGGTCACCGGTCCAGGCCGACTGCGCCGGGTCGCCGACCACCGTCCAGGACGCGCGACGCCCGCGCCGGCCGAGCATGCGCCACTGCATCGGGGAGACGTCCTGCGCCTCGTCGACCACCACGTGGGCGTACTCCTCGCGCTCGGCCGGGTTCCGCCACCTCGCCCCCGCGGCCGCCTGCCGGTCGGCGAAGGTGGTCACCTCCCGCACGCCCGGCGCCACCAGGTGCGGGTCGCGGCGGCGCAGCGGTGGGCGGGGCGGCCGGCCGAGCAACGCGTCGAGCTCGTCCAGCAGCGCCACGTCCGCGACCGTACGCTCGCCGGCGGCGAACGAATCGGCCAGCGCCGTCACCTCGTCGTCCGACAGCCCGCCCGCCCCCCAGCGGCTGAGCCGGCCCGGATCGGCAAGCCAGCCCAGCACCTGATCCGGACGCAGCAGCGGCCACCACGCGCGCAGGAAGTCCCGGAAGTCGGTGCGTTCGCTGATCTCGTCCTCGAACTCCCCGCGGGTGCCGCCGTACGACGGCGCCTGCTCGCCGACCTCCTGCCACAGTGCGTCGAAGATGCCGTCGAACGCGATCCGCCGCACCTCGTTGCGTCGGCGCTGCTGCGAGAGCGCCCGGCGCCGGATCGCCGCCAGGGTCCGCGCCTGCACCCGCAGCAGCGTCCCGCGCCACATCAGGCGCAGCTCCGCCGGCGCACCCGGCACCTGCGCCCGCGCCGCCCGGCGCAGCACCGCCAGCATGCGCAGCGAACCCTTCACCGCCGCCAGCGGCGCCGGGTCCACCCGGGTGGCCGACACGCCGTCAACCAGGTCGCCCAGCGCCCGCAGCGTGGCCGACCGCTCTCCGAGCGAGGGCAGCACCGCCGAGATGTAGTTGACGAACACTGCCGACGGACCGACCACCAGAACCCCGCCGCCGGCGAAGCGTTCCCGCTCGGCATAGAGCAGGTACGCCACCCGGTGCAGCGCCACCGCGGTCTTGCCGGTGCCCGGCCCGCCCTCCACGACGGTGATCCCGCGGGCCGGCGAGCGGATCGCCTCGTCCTGCTCGCGCTGGATGGTGGCCACGATGTCGCGCATGCCGTGGCCGGTGGCGCGGTCGAGGCTGGCCAGCATCGCCCCGTCGCCCACCACCGGCAGGTGCGCGTCCGCGTCCGGGTCCAGCAGGTCGTCGTCGATGCCGGTGACCCGCTCGCCGACGGAGCGGATCATCCGCCGTCGCACCACACCACGCGGGTCGGCCGGGGTGGCCCGGTAGAAGTCCGCCGCGGCCGGTGCCCGCCAGTCGACGACCAGCGGGCTGGCGTCGGCGTCGCGGATGCCCAGCCGCCCCACGTAGTGGGCGCTGCCGTCGCGGCGGTCGAGCCGGCCGAAGACCAGGCCCTCGTGCTCAGCGTCCAGCATGTGTCGGCGCCGGGCCGCCTGGTAGACGAACGCGTCGCGCTCGACCAGCGTGGTGGTCATCGGGTCGGCCGGGCCCAGCTGCACCCCGGCCCCGTGGGTGTGCGCAAGCCGATATCCGTCGCGCTCGGCGCCGGCGGCCTCGGCCCGCAGTTGCGACAGTCGCGCGTACACCCGGTCCAGGTGGCGTTGCTCGGTCGCGATCTCACGCTGCAACGTGCCCTGGTGGGCTGTGCCCTGGTGGGTGGTGCCCTGGTGGGTGGTGCCCTGGTGGGTGGTGCCCT
>SLSW01000173.1 GCA_007130245.1 Micromonosporaceae bacterium | reverse complement strand
CGCCGTCACCGCCGTCACCGCCGTCACCGTGCTCACCCGCACCGCCGGCCACGCCGTGGACGTACGTCTCGCTGCGCTGGCCGCAACCGCAGCGCTGGTGATCGCTGCGGTGGTGCGGACGGTACGCCGTCGGGTGCTGGACCGCCCGCAACCGGCCCTGCCGCCCGACCAGCTCGCCGCCGACGACGCGATCCGCTCCCGGTCGCTGCACGTGCTCGCCGGCGCCGGCGCCACCCTCGTCCTCTACGCCGTCAACCACCAGCTGGTCGCCCTGCGCGACGCGTTCCCCGCCGCCGAAACGGAGTTCCTGGGTGTCGAATCCCTCATCACCCTCGGTGCGCCCGTGCTCGGGTGGATCGTGGCGACCCGGCCATGGTCGGTGTCCAACCACCGGCCACCAGCGCCGTCCGCAGCTGCGGCACCCACTCGGCCGGGCGGCGGCGGATGACGTACGCCGGGAACCGCAGCAGCACATCCCCGGCCACCCACAGGTCGTTCTGCCGCCGCATGTCGGCCCACCAGTTCCGCACGTCGAGATGCTGCCCGCCGTCGATCTCCACGTGCACGCCGTACCCAGTGAAGTGCGCATCCAGGTAGCGTCGGCGTCCACTGCGGTCACGGCGTACCACCTGCCGGTCCGGCGCCGGCAGCCGCGCCCGCCGGCATCCGCGCAAGAACTCCACCTCCGGCAGCGAGTGGGAACCACCGGCGGCGTCGGCGGCGACCTCGCCGATCAGCCGACGGCGCCGCACCCGCGGCATGCGCGCCAGCGCCGCACCGACGTCGTCGCCGGTGACCAGGCGCTGCTGGTAGCCGGCGGCGATGATGGCGGCCGCGTCGTCGTCAGTGGTCGCCCACTGTGCGGCGTCGATGAGCGAGCGGGCCGCGAGCGTGTGCGGCGGGGTGGTGCGGCGGTCGTACTCAGCGGCAGGCAGGTGGCGAGTGCGGTGAACCTCCACCCACGACGGCGGATCGTAGTCACGCCGCTGCCAGGGAAGCAGGACCTGTACGGTGCGGGCACGGTTCCCGCGCATGCCGAGGATGCTCAGCGCGGTGAGGCCGGCTAGCACCGCGAGCCGCCCGGCGCCGGCTGCCAGTGCCGCCACCACCAGCCGCTGGTCGGGTGTGACCGGGCCGGAGTGGGTGACGTAGACCGCGCGGGTGACCACCTGCCACGCACCCGACTCGAGGCGGTGCCGGATCGCCGACCCGGTGAGGAACCGGAGCGCCTGCCGCCGGCTGATCACACCGGACTGGCGCAACAGCAGGCGTTGCAGGCCGTCCAGCTCGCCGACATGGCGCAGGTTCGTCTCGAAGGCGCGGGCATAGCGGGCCATGACAGGTCAGTGTGGTGCCGAACTGCCCGATTCGTCACTGTCGGAAGCACGACCTGTGGACAACGCGCGCTCGGCTGTTCGGTTTGGGGATTCGTGTGGTCGCTGGAGCGACCACACGAATCCCCAAACCGCGCGCGTCAGGCACGGTCCGTGAGCAACAGCACCTTGCCGAGGTGGTCGCTGGCCTCCACCACCCGGTGCGCCTCGGCCGCCTGCGCCATCGGCAGCCGCCGGTCGATCACCGGCTTCACAGCACCCTGTTCGACCAGCGGCCACACCTGCTCCCGCACCCCGGCGACGATGCGGGCCTTGTCCGGCAGCGGCCGGGCGCGCAGCGTAGTGGCGGAGATGCGTCCGCGGGTGGCCAGCAGCGCGCCCAGGTCCAGTTCGGCGCGGCGGCCGCCCATCAGGCCGATGATGGCCAGCCGCCCGTCCTTCGCCAGCGCGTCGACGTTTCGCGCCAGGTAGGCCGCGCCCAGGATGTCGAGGATCACGTCCGCGCCACGTCCGTCGGTGGCCTCCTTGGTCGCGGCGACGAAGTCCTCGTTCCGGTAGTCGACCACCCGGTAGGCGCCGAGCGCGGTCAGCGCCTCGTGCTTGGCCGCCCGCGCGGTGGCGACCACCCGGGTGCCGAGCGCCACCGCGAGCTGGATGGCGAAGGTGCCGATGCCGCTGCCGCCGCCGTGCACCAGCAGTGTCTCGCCCCCGCGCAGGCCGGCCAGGTCGACGACGTTGGACCAGACCGTGCACGCCACCTCGGGGAGAGCGGCGGCGTCTGCCACCGCGGTCCCGCGCGGCACGGGCAGGGTCAGCGAGGCGTCCACCGCCACCCGTTCGGCGTACCCGCCGCCGGCCAACAGCGCCGCCACCTCATCGCCGGGCGCCAGGGCAGTGACGTTCTCCCCTACCTGCGCGACGGTGCCGGCGCACTCCAGACCCGGGTACGGCGGCGCACCCGGCGGCGGCGGGTAGCGACCGGCGCGCTGCATCAGGTCGGCACGGTTGACCGCGCTGGCGGCGATGTCGATGAGTACGTCGTCCGGGCCGACGGTCGGGTCAGGCACCTCGCTCCACGTCAGCGTCTCCGGCCCACCCGATTCAGTGATCGTCACCGCATACATGCCGCCCAGTCTGCCCGTTGGCGCCTCACGCGCGGGAGCTGATCTGCTGCACCGCCCACTGGTTGCCGTCCGGGTCGCTGAAGAACACGAAGCCCACGTTGTCCAGCGGATGGGGGGTCGGGCTGGGGCTTCGGCCCAACACCTGCACGTCGCTAACGTCGACTCCACGCTCGACCAGCTCGGCGTGGGCCGCCTCGATGTCGGGCACCACCAGTTGCAGGCCCTTCAGCGATCCCGGCGGCATCTCGGGGACCACGCCGGTGCCGATCACGACGGAGCACCCCGACCCGGGCGGGGTGAGCTGCATCAGCCGGGCATCCTCACTGATCCGGGTGTCATGGTCGACGTGAAAGCCCAGCCTGTCGGCGTAGAACTCCTTGGCGCGGTCCAGGTCCGCAACCGGCACCACCACCACTTCCAGGGTCCAGTTCATGATCCCACCATAGGGTCCGGGTGCACACCCGGTCTGGCACACTTGGCGGTGAGCACCCGGAGGGTTCGCCTAGTGGCCGATGGCGGCGGTCTTGAAAACCGCTGAGGCGCGAGAGCGTCTCCGTGGGTTCGAATCCCACACCCTCCGCCGACCGCGTCGTCGTGTCACCGGATCGGGCGTGGCGCGGCGGAGCGGACGCCGACCACCGCAAGCGTCAGCGACACCGCGATCAGCACCGAGAACGGCGCGGTCCACCCGACGGTGACACCGACGATGCCGCCCACCACGACCGGCCCGGCGGCCCCGAGAAAGTAACCGATGGTCTGCACCACCGCCGAGACCGACCGGGCGGCGTCGCTGCTGCTCGAGCGCACCGCGATGAGACTGAACGCCACGGCGATGCCGGCGCCCTGGGCGACGCCGCCGATTGTGCTCAGCACCGGCCAGGCCGCCGGGACGACCAGCACACCGACCAGGAACACGAGCCACATGACCGCGAGCGCCACCACGGTGGGATAGCGGGTGAAGCGCCGGCGGATCAGCAGCGGCGCGGCGATGGCGCCGGCGATGCCGAAGATCTGGAACAGCGACAGCGCGCTGCCGGCGGCAGCCGGATTGAGGTCCCCGTGCGCCCGCAGCATCGTCGGCAGCCACGCGGTGGTGGCGTAGAACAGCAGTGACTGCAGCCCGAAGAAAAGCCCTAGCTCCCATGCGGCGAACGAACGCCAAGCCGACGACGTCACCGCGGCGGGGCGCTCGGCAGGCCCGCCGCCCGGCTGCTCGTCGCCGGCAGCGCCGTCCCGGCCGGCGCCAGGCCGCCCGGCGCCGCCCGCGGGAGCCACGGGAGCCACGGGAGCCACGGTCGTGACCGTGGCGGCTTCGCGCCGTCGCCCCCGGCCGGTGGCCAACCACCACAACGCGAGACTGGCCACCGACAGCACCGCCCAGACCGCCAGTGCCGCCCGCCAGCCCATCAACAGCGCCAGCGGCACCGTGAACACCGCCGGGATGCTCGCGCTGACCAGCAGCGAGGTCGTGGCCGCGGACATCACCGGCTCGGTGCGGGCGGAGAAGTCGCGCCGGACCACCACCGGGAGCAGCACGTTGCCGGCAGCGATGCCGATGCCGAGCAACAGGGTGCCGGCCATCATCAGCGTGAACCCGGACCACGGCCGCACCGCGATCGCCACCGCCAGCACCACCAGGCTCAGGGCCACGGTCCGGTCGATGCCGATGCGACGGGCGAGGACCGCCACCAGCGGGGAGACGACGGCGAAGCACAACACCGGGGCGGCGGTGAGCAGCCCCGCGGCGGTCTCCGTGATCCGCAGGTCGCGCTGCAGATCGTCGAGCACCGGCGCCACGGCCACAATCGGGCCACGCAGGTTGAGACCCACCGCCAGGGTGGCGCCGAGCAGCAGCCACCCGCCCCATGTGCGCTCGTCCGCGGTCACGAAGCGGCTCTGTGACCTGCGGTTTCGGATGCCGGACCCATCGGCAGATCTTCTCACCACCCCGGCTGGCGCACACGACCGCAGTGGTAGCTGGGCGGTCTACCACGCGGCTTCCCAGCCGTCGTCGTTCGCGCGGCGCCGGGGCCGGCAGTGTGGCAGCCGCGTCCCGGGATCGTGTCCACCGGCGGCGCGGTACGGTCCTGCCGTGAGCAACTGGATGGACGACGCGGTCGACGACTACCTCACCGAACTGGCCGCGGCCGGGCACCACGACCCGGTGCTGGCGGCGATGGAGACTCGGGCGGTCGAGCACGGCTTCCCGATCGTGGGCCGCTCGGCCGGCCGCTACCTGGAACTGGCCGCGCGCGCGATCGGCGCGCGGCGGGTGATGGAACTCGGCTCCGGATACGGCTACTCCGCCTACTGGTTCTCCCGCGCGGTGGGCCCGGACGGCGAGGTGGTCTGCACCGACGCGGATCCGGACAACGCCGCGCTCGCGGAGACGTACCTGCGCGAAGCCGGGTTGTGGGACCGGGTGCGCTACCGGGTGGGTGACGCGCTGGAAGGGTTCGCCGCCGAGCAGGGCGAGTTCGACATCGTCTACTGCGACGTGAACAAGGGCGCCTACCCGGACTGCTGGCGCGCGGCACGCGAACGCATCCGGGTCGGCGGGATGTGGCTGTGCGACAACGTGATCTGGGGCGGGCACGCCGCCACCGGCACCGAGCGCGGCGGCCACACCGGGTGGACCGCCGCCATCCGGGAACACAACCGGCTGGTCGCCGAGGACGGCCGTTACGTCAGCAGCATCGTGCCGATCCGCGACGGGGTGATGACCGCACTGCGCGTACGGTGACCGCTGCGCATCCGGTGACCGCACTGCGCGTACGGTGGGCCGGCCTCACCGGCCGACGCAGAGCTGCACGACCGCTGGCGCGTCCGGCATCTCCATGGCCTGTTGGTAGCGATCCAGCGCCTCATGCGTGCGTTCCAGTGCCGCCGCCGGCTCCGCGGTCGGCTCCATGGTCACCGACAGGCGCAGCCGCGGGCGACTGGGCCCGCCGCCCAAACCGGCCTCGGCGTGCCGCAGATACGGGCTGGATTCGAGGTCGTCCTCCAGTGCCCCGGTGGCCGCGTCCGCCGGCATGCTGATCGAGCCCACGCGGGTGTCGGACTCCAGCCGTAGGCGCCGCACGGCGTCGCTGCGGGCCTGGACGCCGATCCACCGCAGCGCCAGCACCGCGATGACGATGAGCACGATCGCGAGCACCACCCAGAACCAGGGCTGGTCGGCGAGGTCCTGCAGCGGCTGCTCGATCACGGGCGCGTCGGCGCTTCCCAGCACACCGGGCATGACCTCCAGGGCTCGGATCAGCGCGGCGACGCCGGCCAGCAGCAGGAGCACGCCGACGATCGCCAGTCCGATGCGGTTGCCTCGGGCGGTGCGGTTCATCGCGGTCAGTCCTCCCGGTGACGTACGCTGACGCGGACCTGCGGCTCGTCCAGCAGCCCGAGCTGGTCGAGCCGCTCGGACACCGCCTGCTGGACCTGCTCGTCGAGGCCGCCGGCGTCGTGCAGCGGGCTGTCCACCCGCACCGACACCCGCCCGTTGCCCGCGCTGGCTCTGGCGTGGTCGACCCCGTCGACCGCCTCGGCCGCCTGGGCCGCGAGGCGTTCCAGGTCGCCCGGGGCGACAGCGACGGCCACCCCGGGTCGTGCCGAGTGCAGCGGTCGGGCCCGCACCCGCCCGGGTGTCAGCGCCAGCACCAGTAGCAGCAGTCCGAGCAGGATCGCCACGATGGCGACGGTGACCGTGAGCGGGTCGTTCCACTGGGTCTCGCGCCCGAGGTCGCCCAGCGCCTCCACGGGCAGCAGGCCCAGCGGCTGGTCGAACAGCCGGGAGATGGCCTCGATCGCGATCACGATCGATGCCGCGGCGATGAGCAGCGCCACGATGACGGCGGGCACGGTGCGCCGGGTCCGGTACTGGCGCGTCACGGTACGGCGTACGGCCTGCTCGTCCTCGCTGTGCCCGGTCCGGTCGGCGGGCGATGGCTCGGTGGCCGCGGTCTGCTCGGTGGTGGTCATGTCAACTCACCCGTTCCTGCCGGCGTTCGGCCGGGATCAGTGTGGCGACGTTGATGTCGACCTGGCGGATCTCCAGCCCGGTGAGCTCTCCCAGTCGCTGCGAGATGTGGTCGCGCGCCCTCCTGGCCACCTGCCGCACCGGGGCCGGGTACACCACCGACACGCTCATGCGCAGCGTGGCCAGCTTGCCGTCGACGTGCGCCTCGACCCGTGGGGCGGTCTCGGCGCCGTTCTCCCCGAGCCGCACGCCCAGCACCCGGCGCGCCACCCCGCCGATCTCGTCCACCTCGGTCAGGGCGCGGGTGGCGATCCGTTCCAGCACCCGGTCGGCGATCATGACCCGACCGGCGGTGGTCATGTGCGCCCCCGTTGGCCGCCGACCAGCTGGCCGAGGTCGAGCTGGCCGGTCAGCGCCCGACCAGCGAGGAAGCCCACCAGGCCGAGCACCAGTACCAGCAGGAAACCTCCGGCGCCGCCGAATGTGCCGGCGAAGCCCAGCGCGGTGCCGAATGCCAGGCCGATCACCGGCCACCAAAACGTCTGGTCCATGGCGTTACGCCCCTTCCTCGTCGAGGTCCTCGTCGAGGTCCTCAATGACCACGTCCACGCGCATCCCGGGAGCGACCTCGCGTACCGCTGCCCGGACCTCGTCGGCGATCTCCCACAGCGGCCGGCCGTACCGGACGACGATCACGACCCGGACGGTGTCGTCGGTGAGCACCACGCCGGGAATGGTGCGGTCCGGCAGGTAGGTGGCCTGCGGGCCGGGTGCCAGCCGCGCCACGTCTGTGCACCTGGTCGCCGCGCGGGCGACCCGGGTGGCCAGCTGCTCGATGGCCTCCGTGTCGCGGGCGGCGGGTGCGGCGCCGGTCGTGGATGTCACCGGACCCGGGACTCGCTCTCTTGCTGCTCTTCGTCCTCGCCGGGCAGGTGCACGTCGTTGACGGCGACGTTCACCTCGGTCACCTCCAGGCCGCAGATCTTCTCGACGGCGTTGGAGACGTTGCGGCGTACGCCGGCGGCCAACTCGGGGATGGAGACCCCGTACTCGACGGTCAGGTCGAGGTCGATCGCGGCCTGCCGCT
>SLSW01000027.1 GCA_007130245.1 Micromonosporaceae bacterium | reverse complement strand
TGACGCCCTCGGCGAGGGCGAACCGGTGCAGCCCGCGCACCGCGCTGACCGCCCGGGCGGCGCTGGCCGCCGACAGCGGCGGGTGCGGCGCGGCGCCGGCCCGCAGGGCGGCGAGGTACGAGGTCACATGCGCCTCGGTGACGCCCGCCAGGTCGTGCACCCCGGCGCCGGCCAACGCCCGCAGGTATCGGGTCAGGTCCCGCCGGTACGACGCGAGCGTGTTCGCCGCCAGCCCGCGCTCGACGGTCAGGTGGTCCAGGTAGCGCCGCATCACCTGCCACAGCGCCGGCGCCAGCTCCCGGTCGGTCAGGTCAGAGCCTCCTCCAGGGTGATGCTGCGCATGCCGTGCGCCGCGGCGACCGCCTCGATGGTGAGCTCACCGGCGTGGGTGTTCAGTCCCAGCGCCAGCGAACGGTCCCGGCGCAACGCCTGGCGCCAGCCGTGGTTGGCCAGCTCCAGCGCGTACGGCACGGTCACGTTCGTCAGCGCGTACGTGCTGGTGTGCGGCACCGCGCCGGGCATGTTCGCCACGCAGTAGAACACCGAGTCGTGCACCGGGTAGACCGGGTCGGCGTGGGTGGTCGGCCGCGAGTCCTCGAAGCAGCCGCCCTGGTCGATCGAGATGTCCACCAGCACGCTGCCCGGCTTCATCCGCGAGACCAGCTCGTTGGTCACCAGCGTGGGCGCTTTGGCACCGGGCACCAGCACCGCGCCGATCACCATGTCCGCATCCAGCACCGCGCGCTCGATCTCGTAGGCGTTGGAAGCCACGGTCTGCAGGTGCCCCTGGTAGATCGCGTCGGCGTGGCGCAGCTTGTTGACGTTCTTGTCCAGCAGCAGCACCTCGGCCTGCATCCCCAGCGCGATCGCGGCGGCGTTCGCACCGCTGACCCCGGCGCCGATGACCACCACCTTCGCCGCGTACACGCCGGAGACCCCGCCCATCAGCACGCCGCGCCCGCCGCCGGAACGCATCAGGTGGTAGGCGCCCACCTGCGGGGCGAGCCGACCGGCCACCTCGCTCATCGGCGCCAGCAGCGGCAGCGACCCGTCCGGGGTCGCGACGGTCTCGTAGGCGATACCGGTGACCTTGCGTTCCAGCAGCGCGTCGGTGCACTCCTTGGAGGCCGCCAGGTGCAGGTAGGTGAACAGCACCTGGCCCTCACGCATCCGGTGGTACTCCTCCGGCACCGGCTCCTTGACCTTGAGCACCAACTCCGAGGCCTGCCAGACCTCGTCCGCGGTGGTCGCGATCCGGGCGCCCGCCGCCCGGTAGTCCTGGTCCGGGATGGACGAGCCGGCGCCGGCGCCGGTCTCCACGTACACGTCGTGGCCGTGGCGTACGAACTCGTTCACGCCCGAGGGCGTGATCGCCACCCGGTACTCGTGGTTCTTGACCTCCCGAGGCACTCCCACCTTCACGGGAACAACACCTCAATCTCCTCCGCTGGCGTCCGGCCCCGTTGCCGGACGCGCCTGGCACCCGCCCGGGGTCTCCGGTGCGGTGCTGCCCCTCACTCTACGGCCGGCGGCACCGGTCCTGCCGCGCGCAGCGGTGCCCAACCGGCATCGCGGGCACGGACGGTCGCCAGCACCCCGGCCACCGCAGCCCCGTTGGTGACCTCCCCGGCGAACACCATCGCCACCGCCCGCGCCAGCGGTATCCGTGCCACCACCATCGTGGCCTCCTCGTGCCGGCGCGGGTGGGGCTGCGCCGACGGGCGCAGGTCGCGGCCGAGGAAAATCCGGATCCGCTCGTCCGAGCAGCCGGGCGTGGGGTGCAGATCCAGCAGCAGGTCGAGGCGCGCGCAGGTCAGGTCTGTCTCCTCGGCCAGTTCCCGCGCCGCCACCTCCGCCAGGGTTTCACCGGCCACGTCGACCAGCCCGGCCGGCAGCTCCCACAGCGGGCCACCTACCGGGTGCCGGTACTGGCGCACCAGCACCACCTCGTCGGCCGCCTCGTCGTAGGGCACCACCGCTACCGCCCCGACGTGGCGCAGGTAGTCGCGCTCGGCGATCTCGCCGTCAGGCATCGCCACCCGGTCGGTGACCACCCGGAACATCGGGCCGGCGAAGCGCTCGACCCGGTCGTGTACGGCGTACGCGTGCTCCCCGGCGGCGGTCACGGCATGTCGACCGGCAGCCGGTCGGCCTCAGCGTGGACCACCGCGGCGCCGACGAAGGCGGCGAACAGCGGGTGGGCCCGGGTGGGCCGGCTCTTGAGTTCCGGGTGCGCCTGCGTGGCCACGTAGAACGGGTGCAGGTCGCGGTCGAGCTCCACGAACTCCACCAGGGCACCGTCCGGGGAGACCCCGCTGACCTGCAGCCCCGCCTTGGCCAGCTGCTCCCGGTAGGCGTTGTTCACCTCGTAGCGGTGCCGGTGGCGTTCGCTGACCTCGGTGGTGCCGTACGCCTGCGCCACGATGGAGTCCGGCACCAGCCGGGCCGGCCACGCCCCCAGCCGCATGGTGCCGCCCAGGTCGCCACGGCCGGCCACGATCTCGGTCTGGTCGGCCATGGTGGAGATCACCGGGTGCGCGGTGTCGTCGGCGAACTCGCTGGAGTTGGCCTCGGTCAGCCCGGCGCTGTGGCGGGCCACGTCGATGGCCATGCACTGCAGTCCCAGGCACAGCCCGAGCGTGGGAATCCGGCGCTCCCGGGCGTAGCGCGCGGCACCGACCTTACCCTCGATGCCGCGCACACCGAACCCACCGGGGATCACCACCCCGTCCACCCCGGCCAGCGCCGCCGCCGCACCCGCCGGGGTGGCGCAATCGTCACTGGGCACCCACCGCAGCTCCACCCGGGCGTGGTGGGCGAAGCCACCGGCCCGGATCGCCTCGCTGACCGACAGGTACGCGTCGGGCAGGTCGACATACTTGCCCACCAGCGCGACGGTTGCGGTGTGCCTGGGGCGGTGCACCCGGTCGAGCAGGTCGTCCCACGCGGTCCAGTCCACGTCGCGGAACGCCAGCTGCAGCCGGCGCACCACGTAGGCGTCCAGCCCGGCACGGTGCAGCACCTTCGGGATGTCGTAGATGCTCGGCGCGTCCGGGGCGGCCACCACCGCCTCGGCGTCGACGTCGCAGTAGAGCGACAGCTTGTCGGTCAGGCTGCGGCCCATCTCCCGGTCGGCGCGCAGCACCAGCGCATCCGGCTGGATACCGATGTTGCGCAGCGCCGCCACCGAGTGCTGGGTGGGCTTGGTCTTCAACTCGCCCGACGGCGCCAGGTAGGGCACCAGGGACACGTGCAGGTAGAAGCAGTTGTCGCGGCCGAGATCATGGCGGATCTGCCGGATCGCCTCCAGGAACGGCAGCGACTCGATGTCGCCGACCGTGCCACCGACCTCGGTGATGACCACATCGGGGGCGCGGCCGGATTCGTCCGGGTCGGCCATGGCGCGGATGCGGGCTTTGATCTCGTTGGTGATGTGCGGGATCACCTGCACGGTGTCGCCGAGATACTCACCGCGTCGTTCCTTGGCGATCACGTCGGAGTAGATCTGGCCGGTGGTGACGTTCGCCTTCGCCGACAGGTTCCGGTCCAGGAACCGTTCGTAGTGCCCGATGTCCAGGTCCGCTTCGGCCCCGTCCTCGGTGACAAATACCTCGCCGTGCTGAAACGGGTTCATCGTGCCCGGATCGACGTTGAGGTACGGGTCCAGCTTCTGCATCACGACCCGCAGGCCACGGTTGCTCAACAGATTGCCGAGGCTGGATGCGGTCAGACCCTTACCGAGGGAGGAAGCCACGCCACCCGTGACGAAGATATGTCTGGTGGTAGCCACGGGTTTTCACCATAGCACCGTGGCGCGGGTATCCGACGGCACCGGCACCGTCGCGCTCATCTGTGCCGACTGCTCGCGCACCCGCAGCGATGCCAGAGCCATCAGCGGCACCGCCACCGCCGCGGCTGCGCCGGCCACGATCAGCGCCTGCCCGGTGAGGACCCCGCCGACCGTGGCGGCCGCGACGACGCCGACCACCGCGGCGCGCAGCGCCGGGTAGACGCCGAACAGGCGCTTGAGACCTCCGGTGGGGCGCAGCAGTGCCAGCCACAGGAACACCCCGGCGCCGGCCGCCAGGGCGTTCATGGGGCTGCTGGCCAGCGCCTCCCAGTTGGTCAGTGACACCCGCTGCAGCCCGAAGCCGGCGGTGCCGTCGGCCAGCTCGGTGAACAGCCGCCCGATTCCGCCGCGTTGCCCTACCGGGCGCTGCAGCTCCACCAGCGCGACCGCCGCCGTGACCGCCAGGCCGGCCAGACCGGCCCAGGCGATGCGGGTCAGGGTCAGCCACCCGCCGGTGCACATGGCCGCGGTCAGGCACACACCGGCGGTCAGCGCCACCGCCGCGCCCACCTCCCCGCCGAGGTACGCCGAGCCGAGCAGCACCACGGCGGCTGCGCCGGGTGCGGCCACGACCACCGGGCGCCACCGTCGGTTGACCTGGTTGGCCAGCACCCCAGCGGCCAGCAGGGTGCCTGCCATCAGCATCCCAACCCCGATCGGGCCGATGCCGGAAAACCGGTCGCCGTCCCGGGCCGAGTAGCCGATCACGGTGTTGAGCTGCAGGTGCGCCCCGGTGAGCAGGTCGGCGGCGACCGCGACCGCGGCGATGCCGGCGCAGCCGGCCACCAGCGCCAGCATGCGGCCAAACAGCCCCGAACGCACCACCACGGTGGTCGCCACGGCCAGGACCGCCAGCCAGGTGAGCACGAACACGGCCTCGGAGGCCCCCGCGCGCCACCACGGCAATCCGCCGCTGACCAGCGCTGCCGGCAGCGCCAGCGACGCGGCCACCAGCAGCACCGGCAGCAGGCTCCGGCGGGCTGACCGGTCCGGGCCGCCGGCAACGCCGGACTGGTCGCTGTCGACCGGGGGCGGGCGGGGGCGACGCAGCCGCGGCACCACCGCCGCGAACAGCACCAGCTGCGCCACCACCAGCCCGAGCAGGAACCAGCCGCGCACCGGCTGGGCGCGGTCCGCCTCATGGTCGGCGGCCACCAACCGCTGTACGTCATCGTCCACGGGCCCGGCCCGCACCACCGGCACCGGGCGCACCGGTTGTCCTGCCAGCCGCACCTCCGGGGACTGCCGACCCACCGCCGCCAGCGCGGTCGGCGCGAGGTCGACCAGCTGTACGTAACCGGTGCGCCGGGTGGTGTTCGACGTGAGCACGCCACCGTCCAGGCCGGGGCCCTCACCGATCACCAGTCGCAGCCGTGACTGCCCACCGGTGTCGGCCACGCCGGCCACCAACAGCAGCGATCCCGGGGGTCGCGCCTCGAGCACCCTGCCCAGCTCGGCGTCGATCCGCCGGGCGGCCGACTCGCGTGCGACCCCGTCACCGGAGACCGTGCCCAGGTCGACGATGCCCAGCTCGCACCGCCTCAACAGGTGCTGGAACTCCGCCGGGTCGGCCGGCGCACGCGGCTCGTAGCGGTCCACCCGGCCGTAGACGCGGGCCGCGGCCACCGCGGCCCCGACGCCGACCGCGCTGGTGCAGTCGACCGAGCCGGCCAGTGCCCCGGGGACCGCACCCCACGGCAGGTTCCACCGGTTGTCACGCACCAGCGCCTCCTGGCCCGGCAGGTATGCGCCGGTGGCGCCGCTCGGCTCGATCTCCACCCGCAGCGGCGGGCACGGCTCGCCGGCGGGTCGACCGGTGTCGGCCGCCCAGTTACCCGCGCCGAGGGTGAGCCAGCCGTCGCCGGGGCAGGTCGGCCGGCTGGCCGAGCGGGCGGACAGCGATCCGATCGCCCCGTCGCCGGCCAGGCGCCACAGGTGTGGCGTGCGATCGGGATCGAGGTCGGCCCACCGCAGCCCGGCCGCCCCGGCGATGATGACGTGGTCGGCCTGCCGTTGCGGCCCGGCGTCCGATGGGCGTACCGCCAGCCCGACGATCGTGGCCCCGGCCACCGCCGCGATGACCAGGGCCGGCAACAGGGCGCCGGGACGCCATCGTCGCTGGCGGCGTGCGGGGGTCACGCGCGCTCCCCCGGCTGCCCGTGCACCAGCTCCTCGTACACCCCGCGGACCTGCGCCAGGGTCTGCTCGGCGGTGGGCCAGGTACCGGCCCGGGCCCGGGCCCGGGCCGCATACCGCTCCCGCGCCTGCGGGTCGTCCAGCAGCCGGCGCACCGCGCGGTCGACCGCGTCCACGTCGCCGGACGGCACCAGCACGGCCGCGTCGCCGACCAGGTCCGGGATTCCGCCGACCGCGGTCGCCACCAGCGGCACGCCGGCCCGCAGCGCCTCCTGGGCGAACAGCTGCCGCGCCTCCCAGACGCTGGTCACCACCGCCAGATCGGCCGCGGCGAGCAGGTCGGACACGTCGTCGCGGTGACCGAGCAGGGTCACCGGTGCCCTCGACGCCGAGATCCGGGCCGCCAGGCCGAGGTAGCTCGGACCGTCGCCGGCGATGACCACCGCCGGGCGTGGCTGCCGGTCCCGCCACCGGGCAGCCGCGGACACCAGCACGTCGTACCCCTTCTGCGGATGCAGCCGCCCCACCGTCAGCACCAGCGGGGCGTCCGCGGGCACGCCCAGCTCGGCGCGCACGGCGGCGCGGGTGCGCCGTGGCGGAGGCAGCGGCGGCGCGGCCACCGGGGCGAGCCGGGCGTCGGCGGCGCCCGCCTCACCCGCACGGGCGACCAGGTCCGCCGAGGCGCCCAGCACCACATCGGCGCTACGTGCCACGATCCGCTCGGCCAGCCGGGAGGCGCCGCCGCGCAGGCCACGCGCCAGCACCGCGTTGTGCAGGGTCACCACCAGCGGGGCCCGGGCCGCGCGCGCCCGCCGCGCCAGCCCCGCCACCAGGCCGGCGCGCAGTCCGTGAGCGTGCACGACATCGGGTTGGGCGTGGGCGAGCATCCTGCGCAACGCCGCTACCGCGCGGGTATCGGAGGGGTGGGTGCCCACGGAGATCTCCACCGGCAGGAACCTGACCCGCCCGGCGTCGGCGGCCCCGTGCGACACATGCGGTGGGGCCGGGGCGATGGCGTCGAAGCCGAACCGCTCGTTGGTGGCGGCCGGACCGCACACGGTGACCGCCGCACCCTCGGCGGCCAGGCGCCGGGCCAGGTCGGCCACGTGCGCGCCGATGCCACCAGCGCTGGTGGCCAGCACCAGGGCCACCCGCGGCCGCCACGGGGAGCCGGCGGCGTCGCCGGTGTCGTCCGGTTCACCGGAGCGGCTCTGCAGCTGGGTCACCCGCGCGCCTCCCTGTTCCCACCGCGCCGCAGCCGGCGCACCGCGGCCGCCGCCATCGGGCCGACATCGCGCCGGTCAGTTGCCCACGCCACCGCCGCGTACACGCCGACGACCACGACACCGGCCAGCATGCCCGAAACCAGTGCTCTCCCGGCGCCCGGGGGTGCGTCGACCGGCAGTGACCGCGCGGCCACCGCCCACCCTGCTGCGGCCGCAAGCACCGCAGCCAGCAGGCCGGCGGCGGCCGCGCGGGGCACGCCGGCCAGTGCGGTGGCGCCGGCGGCCCGCACCACCGCGTACAGCAGCGCGCCGCCGAGCACGGT
>SLSW01000003.1 GCA_007130245.1 Micromonosporaceae bacterium | reverse complement strand
GGTGACGGCTCGGCTGCAGCCGGGGCCGGGGCGGCCGCCTGCGCGGCCGCCTGCGGCTCCGGCTCGGGGGCCGGTGTTTCGGCGGGCGCGGCGGCCGGTGCCTCGGCAGGCTCGGGGGCCGGTGTTTCGGCGGGCGCCTCCGCCGGGGCGCCACCGATGACCGCGAGCACCTCGCCGACTTCCGCAACCTGGTCCTCGTTCACACGGATCTCGGTGAGTGTCCCGGCCGCCGGCGCGGGGATCTCGGTGTCGACCTTGTCGGTGGAGATCTCCAGCAGCGGCTCGTCGGCCTCGACCTGGTCGCCGACCTGCTTGAGCCAGCGGGTGACGGTGCCCTCGGTGACGCTCTCGCCCAGCGCCGGCAGGGTCACCTCGGTGCCGGCCCCGGTCTGCTGCGCCGCGCCGCGCACCGCCTCGGCCGCCTGCGCGGCCGGTGAGGCGTCGGTGGCCGCCGGCTGGGGCGCAGCTGTCTCGGCCGCCGGCTGGGGCGCAGCTGTCTCGGCCGCCGGCTGGGGCGCAGCCGCCTCAGCCGCCGTTTCGGCTGGCGCCTCGGCGGCCGGGGCTCCCGCGCCGTCACCATCGATGATCGCCAGCTCGGCGCCCACCGCGGCGACCTCATCGGCCGGCACCAGGATCCGGGACACCACCCCGGCCGACGGTGCCGGGATCTCGGTGTCGACCTTGTCGGTCGACACCTCCACCAGCGGCTCGTCGGCCTCCACCCGGTCGCCCTCGTTCTTGAGCCAACGGGTGATCGTGCCCTCGGTGACGCTCTCGCCCAGCGCGGGCATTGTGACCGAAACCGACATCTGCGCAAGTCTCCTTCGTCGAGGCTGACCGGATCAGGCGTGGACGTGCAGCGGCTTACCGGCCAGCGCCAGATGCGCCTCGCCCATCGCCTCGTTCTGCGTCGGGTGCGCGTGGACGAGTTGAGCGACGTCGGCCGGGAACGCCTCCCAGTTGTAGATCAACTGAGCTTCACCCACCTGCTCACTTACCCGGCTTCCCACCACATGAACACCGACCACCGGACCGTCGTTCACGCGAACCAGCTTGACGAAACCCTGGGTCTTGAGGATGTTGCTCTTGCCGTTGCCGCCGAGGTTGTACGAGTAGGTGCCGACGTTGTCGGCGCCGTGGCGCTCCTTGGCCTCCGCCTCGGTCAGCCCGACCGAGACCACCTCGGGGTCGCTGTAGGTCACCCGCGGGATGCCCGCCTCGTCGATGGCGGGCGGGTTGAGCCCGGCGATCTCCTCGGCGACGAAGATGCCCTGCATGAAGCCGCGGTGGGCCAGTTGCAGGCCGGGCACGATGTCGCCCACGGCGTACACGTTCGGCAGGTTGGTGCGCAGCCGCTCGTCGGTGACCACGAACCCACGGTCCATGGTCACGCCCTGCTCGTCGTAGCCCAGGCCCTCGGTGACCGGGCCGCGGCCGACGGCCACCAGCAGCAGCTCGGCCTCCACGGTCTCACCGCCGGCGATAGTCAGCCGTACGCCGTTGTCCGTGTGCTCCAGCTTCTCGTACGGCTTGCCGAGCTTGAACCCGATGCCGCGGCGGCGGAAGGCGCGCTCGACCTGCTTGGACACGTCCACGTCCTCGGCCGGCACCAGATTCGGCAGCGCCTCCACGACGGTGACCTCGGCGCCGAACGAGCGCCACACGCTGGCGAACTCCACGCCGATCACGCCACC
Source organism: Micromonosporaceae bacterium (assembly GCA_007130245.1). Taxonomy (GTDB): domain Bacteria; phylum Actinomycetota; class Actinomycetes; order Mycobacteriales; family Micromonosporaceae; genus Natronosporangium. Next base: position 5,873 of record SLSW01000003.1, on the reverse strand, counting down.
ACCGAGCACCACCACCGACGACGGCACGTGCGGCAGGTTCAGTGCCTGCTCGCTGGTCATCACCCGCTGGCCGTCGATCTCGAGGCCGGGCAGGGTCTTGGCGTACGAGCCGGAGGCGAGGACCACGTGGCGTCCGGTCAGGCGGCGGCCGGCGACGTCGACGGCGTTGGGCGCCACCAGGCGTCCCTCACCCTCGACCATCGTGATCTTGGCCGCTTTGATCAAGCCTTGCAGGCCCTTGTACATCTTGGCGACCACGCCGTCCTTGTACTTGTTGACGCCGGGCATGTCCACGCCCTGCAGTTCCGCCTTGATCCCGAACTCCTCAGAGTCCCGGGCGGCGTCGGCGACCTCCCCGGCGTGCAACAGTGCCTTCGTGGGGATGCAGCCACGGTGCAGGCAGGTCCCGCCCAGCTTGTCCTTCTCGACCAGCGCGACCGACAGGCCGAGCTGGGTCGCCCGCAACGCGGTGGCGTAGCCGCCGCTGCCGCCACCGAGGACAACTACGTCAAACTCGTCACTCACTGCTAAGCCTTTCGTCCGCAACTGCGCTGGTCGCTGAGTCCCGACCGCGGTGCTGGCAAGGATGGCTCCCTCATCGGTGTCCGGACGGACAGGTGCCGTCCCGGTAATCTTGTCACTCTTGCCGGACCGGTGCGACGGCAGGTGCGCAAGAACACCCCTGCGACGTACCCTGGCGGCAACACACGTGTCAGCGGTGGAGGAGATGCCGGGTGGCCTGGTTTCGACGGCGCAGGGAAAAGCCCAAGGAGGCGGGGGGCTCACCGGGGGACAGAGCGGCAAGCAAGCTGGATACGCAGCATCTGGAGGAGTTCGTACGCAGCCGGCGCGGGGTGGAGGCGTTCATCGAGCCTCGGACCACCGTGACCGAGACCACGGTGCTGCTGATCGCCTATGACGGCGAGTGGACCCGCCGACGGGTGGACGGCCCGGAAGGGGCGCGGCGCTTCGCGCACCGGATGGAGATCCCGATCTACGACGTGGCGCTGGTCGGCTATCCGCAGCGGATGCGTGACTTCAACGAACGGCGCAAGCGCGCCGCCAAGGCCGAACGCGCCGAGCAGGCCAACGACACCTGACCCGCCCCCTCCTCCTCGTTGATCTAGGGATTGTTCACGTGATCGGAGATCAACTCACGTGAACAATCCCTAGATCAACGGGAGGAGGGGGCGGGTCAGGTGGTGGCCAGGTCGTCGATCACCTGCAGCAGGGTGCGCACCGGCACGCCCGTACCGCCCTTGGTGAGGTAGCCCGTCGGCTCACCGGAGTGGAACGCCGGCCCGGCGATGTCGATGTGTGCCCAGCTCACGTCCGGCGCCACGAACTCGGACAGGAAGATCCCGCCCTGCAGCATGGTGCCGACGCGCTCCAGCCCGGCGTGCACCTGCGAGATGTCTGCCACCGCCGATTCCATCGCCTGGCGCACGTCGTCGGGCAGCGGCATCGGCCACGCCGGCTCCCCGGTGGCGTCGCCGGCGGTGCGCACCCGCTCGCACAGCGCCGCCGTGCCCATCACCCCGGCGATTCGCTTGCCCAGCGAGACGACCTGGCCGCCGGTGAGAGTGGAGGTCTCCAGCAGGTAGTCCGGCGACTCCTCGCACGCGCGGGCGATCGCGTCGGCCAGGATCATCCGGCCCTCCGCGTCGGTGTTGAGCACCTCCACCTTCTTGCCGCTGTACATCGTGATGACGTCGCCGGGCCGGTAGGCGGTGCCCGAGGGCATGTTCTCGGCCATCGGCAGCCACGCGGTGACCGCCACGTTCGGCTTCAGCGCTGCCACCGCCAGCATGGTCGCGGCCACCGCGGCGGCGCCGGCCATGTCGCACTTCATCTCCCACATGCCCTGCGACGGTTTGATCGACACGCCGCCGGTGTCGAAGGTGATGCCCTTGCCGACCAGCGCGATCCGGCACGCCGGGGTGCCCGTCGGGGTGTAGTCCAGCCGCACCAGCCGCGGCGGGGCCTGCGATCCCGAACCGACCGCGATGATGCCGCCGTAGCCGCCCCTGCGCAGCGCCTTCTCGTCCAGCACCGTCGCCTCCAGGCCGGCCTCGGTGGCCGCCGACACCACCTGGTCGGCGAAATCCGGTGGCCGCAGCTCGTTGGGTGCCGTGTTGACCCAGTCGCGGGTGCGCGCCACCGCACCGGCGACCACCGCCGCGTGCTTGATCTCGGCGCGGGCGCCGCGGTCACGGGCGTCGGGCACGTGCACCGCCACCGACCTGACCGGCTGGCGCTTGGGCGGGGTGCTCTTGTAGCCGGCGAACCGGTAGGCCCCCAGCAGTGCGCCCTCGGCCTGGGCGCGCACGGCCGCCGGCAGGGTCTCGTCGTCGTCGGGCACCGGCAGCGCCAGCGCGATCTTGCCCTGCCCGGCCAGCGCGCGGACGGCTGCGCCGACCCCGCGCCGCAGGGTCTCCGGTGCCGGGGACGCCCCGGTCGGCTCGGCGCCGAGACCGATCGCCACCACCAGCGGCGCCGCCACCGTGCCCAGCGTGGCCATCTTGACGACCTCACCGGCGCCGCCGGTGGCACCGAGCAGCCGCAGGGTGTCCAGGAAGCGCCCGTCGAAGGCGGCGGCGACGCTCTCGGCACCGGCGCCGACGAGCAGCTCGCCGGCGGCGTCGCCGTTGCGGCTGTGTACGCCGACCACGATCGCGTCGACGGCGAGCTCGGCCGGGTCGGTGTCGAACAGGGTCAGGCGGGGCAGGCTCACACGGGTCTCCAGGGTCGTCGTTCGCGGTGCCGGCGCCGGGTCGGTGTCCGGGGCACCCGACCGATCGTAGTCACGGCCGCCGGGCGCGATAGGTTGCCACCCATGAGCGATGCGATCACAACCCCCGGTACGCACGCCAGCGGCCCGCGCCGTTCCCCCCTGCACGAGCACCATGTCGCGCTCGGCGCCAAGTTCGCCGAGTTCGGCGGCTGGCACATGCCGTTGGAGTACGCCGACGGGGGGGTGATCGCCGAGCACACCGCGGTTCGCCAGACGGTGGGGGTCTTCGACGTGTCGCATATGGGCAAGATGCGGGTCACCGGCCCGGGCGCGGTCGCGTTCCTCAACTCCTGCCTGACCGGGGATCTGGACCGGATCGGTCCGGGTCGCGCGCAGTGGACCATGTGCTGCGACGAGGCCAACGGTGGGGTGATCGACGACATGATCGCCTACCGCCACGACGATGAGCAGGTGTTCCTGATCCCGAACGCGGCCAACGCCGCCGAGGTGGTGCGTCGCGTGAGCGCCGCCGCGCCGCCGCAGGTCACGGTGGCCGACGAGCACGAGGCGCACGCGATCCTGGCGGTGCAGGGACCTGCCTCGGCGCGGGTGCTGTCGGCGATGGGCCTGCCGGCCGACGGCGAGTTCATGAGCTTCACCGCCGCGGGGTACGACGGCACGGAGCTGCTGGTGTGCCGCACCGGCTACACCGGCGAGCACGGGTACGAGTTGGTCGTGCCGGTGCACGCCGCCGCCACAGTCTGGCAGGCGGTGCTGGCGGCCGGGCAGGCCCACGGCATCCGGCCGTGCGGGCTGGGTGCACGCGACACCCTGCGCACCGAGGCCGGGCTGCCGCTGCACGGGCAGGACCTCTCACCGGAGATCACCCCGGTGCAGGCCCGGTGCGGCTGGGCGGTGGGCTGGTCCAAACCCGCGTTCTGGGGACGCGAGGCGCTGCTGGCGGAGAAGGAGGCTGGCCCGCGGCGGGTGCGCTGGGGCCTGGAGACCACCGGCCGCGGCATCCCGCGACCGCACATGCCGGTCAAGCGCGGCGACGACGTGATCGGCGAGGTCACCAGCGGAACATTCTCCCCGACGAGGAAGACCGGCATCGCGCTGGCCCTGCTCGACACCGCCGCCGGACTCGGTGAGGGCGACGAGGTCGATGTGGAGGTGCGGGGTCGGCGGGTGCCGGTGCGGGTGGTCAAGCCCCCGTTCGTGACCACCTCCAACCGCTGACCAGCCCCCACCGCTGACGAGTCCCCACCCTTGACGAGCGGCTACTGCTCCGGACCGGTGGTGGCCAGCATAGGACCGGTGGTGGCCAGCATCAGCGCCGAGCGCAACAACGGCAGTACCGCGAGCGTGGTGGTGCCCTCACCGACCGCCAGCGCCAGGTCCAGCACCGGGGTCAGCCCCAGCGCCGAGCCGGCGTGCCGGACCGTCGGGTGCCCGCCGTGGTCGGTCAGCAGGCACCAGTGGCGGCTTGGTGGCGCCAGGTGGCGGGCCACCAGCGCCCCGGCCGCGCCGACCGGCCCGTCCAGCGTCACCGGGGTGCGGCGGGCGGCGGCCCCCAGGATCACTCCGGCCGCCGTGGCGATGTCGGCACCACCCAGCTCCGCCAGTGCGGCACGTGGGTCGGTGCGGGCGGTGGACTTCGCGCGGTAGGCCGCGTCCCGCAATGCCTCGCACCGGCGTATCCAACTGGCGTCGTCGACGGTGCCATCCGCGGCCGGCACCCGCGCCAGCAGGCCGGCCGGCTCCGCGCCTGCCCCTCCTAGAACGGTGGTGACCGCCGCGGCGGCGGTGTCGGCACCGTCGCCGATCGAGGCCAGCACCACCAGATCCGTGCCCTCGTCGACCGCCTGCTCGGCCAACTGCCAGCCGGTCGCCAGCGCCTGCGTGACGTCGGCGTCGGACGCGGCTGGCCCATTCTCGATGGCCGCGGCCCCGCCGGTGGCTACCAGCTGGACCTGCGCGCCGGCCTGGCCGGCAAGGCGGGCCAGCCCCGCCGACCCGTCGTGCAGGCCGGCCACGCGCTCATCCGCGCGGCCGGCTCCGGCCGAGGCGGCACCGGCGTGGTCCCCGTGCAGCACGAACACGCGCACCCTGCGCCAGGGTGCCGGTTCGACGGTGCCCTGCGTGGCCGCGGCGAAGGTGACCGCTGCGGCCAGCGCACCAATTCCGGTGCCGGCCAGTCGGGTGCTGACGGCTTCGCGCAGGTGATCGTCCGGTGCTACCAGGGCTGTCAGACGGGACTCGTCCAGCACCGGCGATGTTGCGGTGGCCGCAGCGGTGACCACCTGCGCGGCCGGGCGGGCGTTACCGGCGCCGCGCAACCGCATGGGCTGGCCGGCCACGACCAGCACCACCTCGTCCACAGCGTCGGCGACGGCCTGGTTGAGCACCCCGACCGCCTCGGCGGTGCGGCCCGCGGAGGTGTCCGGCACTGCCAGCCCCACTTCCGCGCTGACGAGCACCAGGCGTGCGGCGCTGTCGCGCACCGCTGCCGCCAGCGCGGCTGCCGGCTCGGTGGCAGGCGCGGCTGCCGGCTCGGTGGCAGGCTCGGTGGCAGGCTCGGTGGCGGGCTCGGTGGCGGGCTCGGCCAGGGCGTCGCGGTCGCTGCTGCCGAGCCAGCGGTCAAGTCCGTCGATCAGCAGCGTCTCGTCCGGCGCGGCCTGCGCGAGGGTGCGGCACAGGGCGGTCAGGTCGTCCCGCCCATCAGGTGCGAGCCGTCGCACCGCGACGGCCCCGGCCAGCAGGGACTCGGCGTACCGCGACCGGCCGGACCGGATCCCACCCAGGATCAGCACCGCGCGCGGGCCAGGAGATGACATGCTCGTACCTTAGTCAGCGAGTGAGAGGGGTGTGACGCATGGCGTGGAGCTGGCGGTACGAGGGTCCGGACGGCACGCAGGTGGCGGGACCGACCGAGACATTCAGCAGCCAGTCGGATGCCGAGTCGTGGATCGGCCAGACCTGGCGGCAGCTGGCCGATGCGGGGGTGACCACCGTCGTGCTCCTCGATGGCGACCGGGTCGAATACCGGATGAGCCTGCTGCCGGCCACCGACTGACGGCCGGCCATCGACTGACGGCCGGCCATCGACTGACGGCCGGCCATCGACTGACGGCCGGCC
>SLSW01000119.1 GCA_007130245.1 Micromonosporaceae bacterium | reverse complement strand
TGGGGCCGCCGTGTGCCCAGTCGGTGGTGTGGTCGATGTCGCAGTTGCGGGCCGCGCGACGGCAGCCGGGGGCCACGCACGTGCGGTCACGCGCTCGTACGAAGGCGGTCATGGCCGCGGTCGGGCGTCGCCCCCCGTGGTCGGCGAGCGGTGAGCCGGGGTCGGGGCGGGCCCTGGTGGTGCCGTGGTGGATCAGCTCGCCGAGCGGGTTGTAGACGCTGTAGCGCCAGGTGGCGTCGGGTTGGTCGAGGGCGACCTGGCGGGCGATGTCGGCGACGATGGGGCCGAAGCCGTCGAGCTCTCCGGGCAGGCGGCTGAGGCCGATCAGGGTGGTCAGCGGGATCTGCAGGTCGACCACGCCCTTGCGGGGTGCGGGGGTGGCACCTGCGGGGCCGTTGGCGCCGGTGGTGCGGCGGCGAGGGTCCGGTGGGGTGGTGCTCAGTCCAGGGAACCCGGCCAGCCACATTCGTTCGGTGCAGGCGTGGTCTTCGTCGATGACCGCGTGGGCGGGGACGAGATCGCCGTCGACGATGGGGCAGGGTTCGTCCTGCGGGCGGTGGGTGGCCCAGAGTTGTGCCGGTGCGGGGTCCGGGGGTGGGTCGGTGTCGCGGGGGTCGACGGCATCCGGATCGTCGGCCGGGTCGGCGGCTTGCTTGCGGTGGTGCGCGGCCGCGCGGTGCGGGTCACCGGCAGACACGTGGTCACCGTGTGGGTCGGGGCCGGCATCGGTGGTTTCCTCGGGCAGGCCGCCGTCGGTGATGGCGCCACCGTGTGCGATGCCGTCGCCGGTGAGCAGGTCCAGGAACGCGTCGGCCCGTAGTTGGTCGATGCGGCGGGTGTCGCCTTCAGCTCTGGCGGCGCGGGCGATGGCGGTCAGCCGTTCCCAGGCGGCGGCGACGCGGTGGGGTGCCAGGTCGTAGCCGGACAGGCTGGCGAGGTGGTGGTGGTCGAGGTATGCCCCCACCCGCCGTTGGATGACCTTGGCGCGGGCGCGGGCAGTGATGGCGGCCTGGTCGGCGGCGGCCAGTAGCCGACGCAGCCGGGAACGCAGCTGTCCGGTGGTCAACCGCGGCGCGATCTGGATGACCTTGTCGACGATCGCCCGGGCCAGCGCGACATCGACCAGGCCCACCTCGTCGCAGATCAGCAGGGCCTTGGGCATGTCGATGTCGCCGGCGACCAGCGCGGCCTGCACCACCGGCAGGTCCTCGATCAGCTGGCGGGCCTGTTCGAGCCGGTTGCCAGCGGCGAAGGTGGTCCAGGTCAACGCGAAGGCCACCTCGGCCTGCGCCCACGGATGCCTGTCGTCCTGACGGCACTCGGGAATCTCGTCCGGCTCGTCCCGGATCACCGCATACAGGTCGGCCATCAACTGCGCCTGCTCGTAGGAGACCTGGCGGTTGCGTGCCCTGGCCAGCCGCAGCCGGTCGCCATCGTCGAGATCGGCCCGGTTGACCGTGGCCAGCAGTGCCGACAACCGCGGGCCGGGGGGTATGGCCTCCAGATCCTCCGGCAGGGCCTCCCGCGGCTCGTTCATGTGTTCGATTTTATCAGTCACACGTACGAGTAGCAAATGTACACTGCACTGTGGTGAGCAGCGGTAGTGGTTCTCCACATCGGCAGTGGCTGTGGTGAAGCGCCGTATGACCGTCGTCCTGGTGCTCGTGATCGGGCTGGCCGGTTGTGACACCGCCGCCGACGGTGGCATTGGCACCGGAGCATTCGCAGGCTCGCGGCGGGTACTTTCGATGAATGACCCGGCGGCGCGCAGACCTGACGTACGCCGAGGTGGGCGCGACCAGGAGCGACGCGCTGCCCGCCGGCTACCGCCATGTCCGGCGCCGCATCCGGGTGGGCGAGGGCCGCGAGCTGCTCACGGCGGTCGCGGCCGGCATGCGGGCGTGGGGGATACATCGGAAGGCCGGGTTGCGGGTCCGCGCCGATTCGGACGCGCCCCAGACCGGATCGGACTTCTCCGCCGGGGTGCCCTTGTTGGGGTGGACCGTATGGGTGCCGTGCCGCGTGGTCTGGATGCGACATGATCCGACCCGCTACGGATACGGCTTCGGCACACTGCGCGGGCACCCGGAAAGTGGCGAGGAGGCGTTCGAGGTGTCGATCGACTCCGCCGGCCGGGTGTGGTTCGACCTCCGTGCCTTCAGCCGGCCAGCGACGCGGGTGACACGGCTCGCCGGGCCGGTCGCGGTGTTGCTGCAGGCCCGGATCACCGACCGGTACGTGGCCGCCGCCCGCGCGCTCGGCCAATCCGACGCGGCTCGGTCGTGCGGGCGACCGTGACGGCGCGATCGGTGGCTTCCCTCTCCCGTCGCGGTGCGCTATACATCGGCCATGGTCGCGGAGGATCTCGATGAGCGCCTGCGGCTCGCCGTGTTTGCCCACCTCGACCGCCTCAGCGCCGCCCATTCGGATGGCATCCCGTCGAAAGTGATCAACACTTTTTCGTTTGACGGCGAGTCGATGCCCCTGGTCGTCCAGCCTGGAATCTGGAAGCCGCGGTCGCTGTCGGCGGCGCTGACCATCCGCACCACCTTCACCCCGCCGGGCCAGGAGCCTCCCTACGAAGACGCCGTCGGACCGGACGGCCTGGTGCGCTACAAGTGGCAGGGCACCGACCCCATGGACGCTCACAACCGCGCGTTGCGGGAAGCGATGCACCAGCAGCGGCCGCTGGTCTACTTCTACCCGGTGGCGAGAGCCACCTACCACGCCCTCTATCCGGTCTACCTGATCGACGAGGATCTGACCCGACACGAGGTCGTGCTCGACACCGTACCGATCGGGCAGTCGGCGGGCTCGCCGTTGGAGCGCCAGTACGCGCAGCGCCTCACCACGTATCGCCTGCACCAGCAGGTGTTCCGGCCGCGGGTGCTGCGCGCCTACCGGTCGAGGTGCGCGATGTGCCGCCTCGGCCATGCGTCGCTGCTCGACGCCGCCCACATCGTGGCGGACAAGCAGGAGCACGGCGACCCGGTCGTGCCCAACGGGCTCGCGCTGTGCAAGATCCATCATGCGGCCTACGACGTCCACATCCTCGGCGTACGGCCCGACTACCAGGTCGAGGTGCGGGAGGACATCCTCGACGAGATCGACGGCCCGATGCTGCGCCACGGCCTGCAGGAGATGCACGGCGCGAGGATCCAGGTGCCGCGCGCCCCGCGGGAACGCCCGGACCCCGAGCGGCTGGAGCGCAGATACGAGCGGTTCCTGTCCCCTGCCGCGTGACATTGGCCCGTCGACCGGCGTGCCGATCGTCTTGCACCGCGTCGTAGCCTGTGGCCTGTGACCGACCCGATCGAGAACAAGACCTTCGCCGATAACGACTGGTACGGCGACGAGTTGGTGGAGCAGAGCTACAGCGGCTGCACCTTCAGCCGGCTCGACCTCACCGAGGTGCGCAACCAGGGCAGCGTCTTCACCGAGTGCACGTTCCACAACGTCCGGTTCAACGTTTCCCGGCACGTCGACGCGGCGTTCGTACGCTGCACCTTCCAACGGTGCCACTTCTTCGAGGCCGAGTTCACCGGCTGCAAGCTGGTGGGCAGCACGTTCGTCGACAGCGAGTCACTGCGGCCGCTGCGGATCGCCGGTGGGGACTGGTCATTCGTCGGGCTGCGGGAGGCCGACCTGCGCGGGATCGACGTCCGCGGCGTGCGGATGCGCGAGATCGACCTGACCGGCGCCGACTGCACCGGCGCGGTGCTGGCCGACGTCGACCTGTCCGGAGCGCAGCTGCGCGGGGTCCGGTTCGACCGCTGCGACCTGCGTGGCAGCGACCTGACCGCGCTTGACCCGCGCTCCGCCCACCTGGACGACGCGATCATCACCGCCGAACAGGCCCTGACCGTCGCGCAGGTGCTCGGCATGCACGTCCGCTGAGCACGCAGCGGCGTCGGTCAGGCGTTGCCGGCGCCGCCGGTGTCTACCGGCTGCCGACCAGCCAGCCGGATCCGCGCGTCGACCGCCACCGCGCCGCCGGGTGTGGCGATGACCGGATTCAGGTCCAGTTCCGCGATCTCCGGGATGTCGGTCACCATCCGGTCCACCCGTACGATCTGCTCCCGCAGGCTGGCGATGTCGGCCGCCGGCCGGCCGCGGTAGCCGGTCAGCAGCGGCGCGCACTTCAACTCTGCGAGCATCTCGCCGGCCTCGTCGGGCGTGATCGGAGGCACCCGGAAGCTGCGGTCGGCCAGCAGGTCAGCGGCCACCCCGCCCATGCCGGCCATCACCAGCGGCCCGAACGCCTCGTGGCGCACCGCGCCGATGATGACCTCCACTCCCGCTTCCGCCATGGGCTGGACGATCGCGCCGGTCATGGCGCCGCCGAGCGATGCCGACAACTCCCGGTACGCGCCGGCGACCTCATCCGGGTCGGTGAGGCCGAGGCGTACGCCGCCCAGGTCGCTCTTGTGGACCAAGGTGGGGCCGGTCGCCTTGAGCGCCACCGGCACACCGAGTGCGGTAGCGGTCTTCGCGGCTGCCTCCGGACTGTCGACGGTCATCGTCTCGGCCACACTGATGCCGAAGCAGCGCAACAGCCGGGTTGTCGGGTCCGGATCCAGCCACCGGTCGCCGCTGTGCGCCAGCTCGTAGCGCACGATTTCCCGTGCCCGGCCGACGTCGGCCCCGGGTGGCGGTGACGGCGCGGTCGCGGCCGGGCGGGCGCGCCAGCGGGCGTGGTCGACGGCGTGCCGCAGGGCCCGGGCCGCCTGCTCCGGGAACGCGTAGGCGGGGACGTCGCCGGGCTCGACCGTTCCGTCGTGGCCGACGAGGCACGCGAGCACCGTCTTGTCGGTGGCCGCGGCGACCTCGCCGATCGCGGTCGCGGCCGCGGCATCGCCCGGGGTCGACCGCGGCGTGTGCACCACCAGCACCGTGTCCACCTCCGGGTCGGCCAGCACCGCCGCCATCGCGCCGGCCAGCTCCGCGGCGTCACCGTCCGCGGTCAGGTCGATCGGGTTGCTGACCGCCGCCACCTCCCGCAGCGCGGGCCGCAGCGCACGGCGTACCTGCTGCTGGGTGTTCTCGCACAGTTCCGGCACCCGCAGCCCGGTGCGTTCGCAGGCGTCGGCGGCCAGCGCGCCCGGACCGCCGGAGTTGCCGACGATCGCCACCCGGTCGCCGGAAGGCAGCGGCTGGGCGGCCAGCAGGCGGGCGGTGTCCAGCAGCTCCTGCATGGTGTCGACCCGGATGACGCCGCTGCCGCGCAGCAACGCGTCCACCGCCACGTCCGGAGTGGCGGCCGCGGCGGTGTGCGAGCGGACCGCACGGTCGCCGGCGCCGCTCCGTCCGCTCTTGATGGCGAGGATCGGCTTGCGGGCGCTCAACCGGCGAGCGACGCGGCCGAACCCGTCCGGGTCACCGAACGACTCCAGATAGAGCCCGATCAGATCGGTGGCCGGATCGTCCTCCCAGTATTCCAGCAGGTCGGTGGCGCTGACGTCAGCGTTGTTTCCGACCGAGACGAAACTGGACAGGCCCAGGCCCAGCAGCCGGGCCCGCTCCACCAGCGCCACCCCGAGCGCACCGGACTGCGACATGATCCCCAGCTGGCCGGGCAACGGCGGGTGGGGCAGGAAGGTGGCGTTCAGGCCGGCACCGGTGTCCATGATGCCCAGACAGTTCGGCCCGATCAGGCGCATGCCCGCCTCGCGGCAGATGCGCCGCAGCTCGGCCTCCCGCTGCGCGCCCGCCTCGCCGGTTTCGGCGAACCCCGCGGTGATGACCACCAGGCCGGCGACCCCGCGGGCGGCGCAGGAGCGCGCCACGTCGCAGACCGTGTGCGCGGGGGTCACCACCACGGCCACATCGACCGGCCCGGGTATGGCGCTGATGTCCGGGTACGTCGTCAGCCCGGACACTCGGTCAGTTCCCGGGTTCACGGGATAGACAGCGCCCGCGAAGTCCCCTTTGATCAGGTTCTGCAGCACCCGGTGGCCCAGCCGGGCCGGGTCGCGGCTGGCTCCCACCACCGCCACCGACCGCGGGTGCAGGATCCGGCGCAGAGAAGCCACCCGCGCCGTGCGTTCCTGCTCGGACGGTGCGGCGGAGTCGCCTTCCGTGGGGCGCGAGGCAGTTCGGACCACAGTCCGATGGAAACCGAACCGGTATGGGCGGGGGCAGGGCCCAACGGCCCCACTCGTCGAGCCGGGCGACCCTTCACATCAGGGAGAGGACACCGAGCGAGGCGGCGAGGCTCGGCACCGTCACGACCGCGCCGACGGTGACGAACGTGCGTAGCGGGACCGTCACTCCCATCCGTCCGAGCAGCGTCAGCCACAGTAAGCCGGCCAGCGACCCGATCGGCAGCAGCCGGGGACCCAAGTCTCCACCGATCAGCGCCGCCAGGTAGGCGTCAGGTGCGCTGCCCGGAAGTCCTCCGATGGCGAGCAGGTTGGTCAACGCCATCGAATGATTGTTGATCAGCGCGGATCCGACCGCGGACACGATCCCGACAGTCGGCACCCCACCGGCCCGGTAGAGCTCGCGCAGCTGGTCAACGACGCCGATGTGTTGCAGGCCCTTGGCCAACAGGTACATCCCGAACAGGAAGATCATGATCTCCCAGGCGACGGTGGTGCGGGCGACCTCGACCGGTCGGCCCGCCCCGTGCCACCAGCACAGACCTAGCGCGACCACGGCACCGGTGGCCGCGACCCCGTACACGGGCAACCCGGCCAGTGCGGCCGTCGGGTAGGCGGCCAGGACCACGACCACCAGCAGCAGCGCCTGCCGTTGGGCGCGGGTCCAGGCAGCGGCGGCCGGGCGGGCCGCGGCTTCCGCCACCGGTGGCGCAGCGGCCAGCGCGCGGGCGAACACCCACCGCAGCACCAGGAAGGTCACGCCGGCGGCCACCAGCGCCACCGGCACCATGCGCGCGGCGTAGGCGTTGAAGTCGATACCCGCCGCGACCGCTACGACGGTGTTCATCGGGTTCGACGTGAAGAAAGGCGCCACGCCGGCGGCCATGAACACCGCGAACGCGAACGGCAACAGCAGGTGCGGCGAGTCCGGGTAAATCTGGCGCACCAGCGTCACCACCACCGGGGTCAGCACCAGGATGGCGGCGTCGTTGTTGAACACGGTCGCCGTGGCGACACCGAGCACGAACACGATCGCGAACAGCCGGCCTGCGCCGGCGGCGGCATGCGGCAGGATCAACTCCGCCAGCCGTTGGAAGACTCCCGCCCGCGCCGCCACCCCCGTCATGACCATGATGGACGCCAGGGCGAGCATGGGAGGCCACAATACGTCGAGCGCCTCCGCGACGTCCGCGATGCTGAGGCCGCCGGCGACTGCCAGGACGGTCACACCGAGCGCAGCCGCCACCCCTGGGCCGATGCGTAGTCCGCGGGGCAGCACCGGGCGGCGCAGTGCCAGACCGAGCGTGACCGCCAGAGCGGTGACGGTCGCGGCCTCCTGCATGCCGGCAGTGTCGCGTTCGGAGCGTACCCCGACAACCCCTCAACCCCCGTCGATCTAGGGATTGTTCACGTGACTTGATCTCGAATCACGTGAACAATCCCTAGATCGACGGGGGTGACGCCGGCCGGCACGCCAGCGGCGTAGCGCCACCAGACCGGCCACGACGGCGACAACCGCCGGCACGGTCCAGAGCGGCACCTCGGACAACCAG
>SLSW01000023.1 GCA_007130245.1 Micromonosporaceae bacterium | reverse complement strand
GAGATGAAGAAGCTCGGCGTCACCGCCGCGGTGATCGACGCCACCTTCGACGTCGCTCCGGGGGAGATCTTCGTCGTCATGGGCCTGTCCGGATCCGGCAAGTCCACCCTGATCCGGATGCTCAACGGGCTGCTCGTGCCCACCGACGGCCACGTCTACGTCGGCGATCAGGACGTCACCACGATGAACCCCGCGCAGCTTCGCCAGCTGCGACGTGAACGCATGAGCATGGTCTTCCAGCACTTCGCGCTGCTGCCCCACCGCACGGTGGCCGAGAACGCCGCCTACGCGTTGCGGGTGCGTGGCCTCGAGAAGCAGGACCGCCAGGAAAAGGCCCAGGAGGCACTGTCCATGGTCGGCCTGGAGGGCTGGGAAGACAAGATGCCGCACCAGTTGTCCGGGGGCATGCAGCAGCGCGTGGGCCTGGCGCGGGCGCTGGCCGCCGAGACCGAGTTCATGCTCATGGACGAAGCGTTCTCCGCTCTCGACCCGCTGATCCGCCGCGAGATGCAGGACCAGTTGCTCAAGCTGCAGGCCGCCCTCAGCAAGACGATCATCTTCATCACCCACGACCTGAACGAGGCGATGCGCCTCGGCGACAAGATCGCCGTCATGCGCGCCGGCCGCATCGACCAGATCGGCACTGCCGAGGAGATCCTGCGCGACCCCGCCAACGACTATGTCGCCCAGTTCGTGCAGGACGTCGACCGCACCCGGGTGCTGACCGCCTCCTCGATCATGGAGGAGCCGCGCAGCGTCGTCATCGACACCGGCGGGCCGCGGGCGGCGCTGCGCGAGATGCGCCAAAACCAGGTCGGTGCCGCGTTCGTGGTCTCCCGCGACCGGCGCCTGCGCGGCACCGTCACCGAGGAGGACGCTGTTCAGGCCATGAAGTCCGGCAACGACAACCTGAAGCCGGTGCTGGACACGAACCCCACCACCGTGACACCCGACACCGTGCTGGCCGAGGTGTTCGCGCCGTCGGCGGGAAGCCGGGCACCGGTGGCGGTCGTGGACGCCGAGGACCGCCTGGTCGGGGTCATCCCGCGCGGCAGCCTGCTGGCCGCCATGGCCACCCTGACCGCCGGGGAGGCCCCGGAGAACACTATCGAGGACACGGTCGAGGAAGGTCACCGCGACACCGTCGAGCCTGACACCATAGTGCCTCGCCCTCCGGACCGCGGCCCGGGCTCACCGACGCCGGGGCCGGCCGGGACCCCCCACGACCCGGACGGCGGCCCCGGCCGTGATGGCGGACGCAACCACGACCGTGAGGGGGCCTGACGGTGAACCTCGATGCCTGGAAAGACTGGTTCGACTGGTTCGATCTCGGCGGCTGGGCCACCGATCTGATCGACTGGTTGCGCACCACCCTGGGCCCGGTGTTCAACTTCATCCGCGACGTCCTGCTGGGCGGCTACAACCAGCTGTTCAACCTCCTGGACCTGCCCCCGTCGCTGGTGATGATCGCCCTGCTGGTGATCGCTGGCGGATTCGCGCGCGGCTGGCGGTTCGGCCTCGCCGCAGCGGCCTCGCTGTTGTTGATCGATCTGATGGGCCAGTGGACGAACGCGATGCAGACGCTTGCGCTGGTCATCGTCGCGGTGGTGGTGGCGGCGCTCCTGGCCATCCCGATCGGGATAGCTGCGGCACGCTCCAGCGTGGTGAGCAACATGGTGAAGCCCGTCCTGGACTTCATGCAGACCATGCCACCACTCGTCTACCTGATCCCCGCTGTGATCATCTTTGGCGTCGGCGTGGTGCCCGGCATGATCGCGACCATCATCTTCGCGATGCCGCCGGGCATCCGGCTAACCGAGCTGGGCATCCGCCAGGTGGACGCGGAGGTGGTCGAGGCTGGCCACGCGTTCGGCAGTTCCCACGGCAAGATCCTGCGGCAGATCCAGCTGCCACTCGCCCTACCGACCATCATGGCGGGCGTCAACCAGGTGATCATGCTGGCGCTGTCGATGGTGGTGCTGGCCGGCTTCGTGGGCGGACCCGGGCTGGGACAGCAGGTGCTGTCGGCCATCTCCCGATTGAACGTCGGTCTCGGTGTCGAGGCCGGCCTGTCCGTGGTGATTCTCGCGATCTACCTGGACAGGGTGACCGCGGCCCTCGGGGCGCGGTCGACCGTGGCGCGTCTCGAGCGCGCCGCGTAACAACAGAATCCCGAAAACTCACGACGACGTCACGGGCGCTGACGCCACCGTTCGTCAGTGTCCACGCGTTGAGGGAAGGGCATCATGAAGATCAGAAACCATAGGAGATCTGCGGGCCTGCTCGCCGGCGCGGCCGCGACCGCTCTGGCGCTGACGGCCTGCGCCCCGGACGACAACGATGAACCCGCCGACGGCGCCCTCGCGGGCGAGGAGATCACCATCGGTGTCTTCAGCGGTTGGGAAGAAGGAATCGCGGCTTCATTCCTGTGGGGGCACGTCTTCGAGCAGGAAGGCGCGACCGTCAACTACGAATTCGCCGAACCCGGACCGATCTACGCCGGTGTGGCCACCGGCCAGTTCGACGTCTCGTTCGACGCGTGGCTCCCGCTGACCCACGAGGACTACTGGCAGGAGCATGGTGACGACATGGTTGACCTCGGAGCGTGGTTCACCGAGGCACCGTTGACCATCGCCGTCAACGAGGACGCGCCCATACAGTCACTGGCCGAGCTGGCCGACTACGCGGACGAGTTCGGTCAGCAGATCATCGGCATCGAGCCCGGTGCGGGCCTGACCCGGATCACCCGCGACGAGGTGATGCCCACCTACGGTCTGGAGGACTGGACCCTGGTCGAGTCCTCGACCCCGGCGATGCTCGCCGAACTGGAGGGCGCGCTGGAGCGCGGCGACGACATCGTGGTCACGCTGTGGGAGCCGCACTGGGCGTACGGGGCCTTCGACATCCGCAACCTGGAGGACCCCGAGAACGCGCTCGGTGACCCGGAGCAGATCCACTCCTTCGCCCGCGAGGGCTTCGAGGAGAACTACCCGGAGGCGGCTGAGTGGATCAGCAACTTCTCGATGACCGCCGACGAGATCGCCGATCTGGAGAACTACATGTTCTTCGAGGACGAGGCGACCTCCGAGGCCGAGTACGCCGCGTCGGTTGAGCGCTGGCTGGACGACAACCCTGAGTTCCTCGAGCGCATGACCGGCTGACGGTGCTCAGCAGGATCGACTGACCGCGTGTGCCCGGGGCCGTGGGTCCCGGGCACACGCGTGCCCGGGACCGTGGGCACCGGGCACGCGGGCCCGGTAGCGACCCTGCCCGGCGCAATGATCAGTCGGCTTTGTGAGACAACGTGCAACGAACCGTAACCGCACGCAAGCTTCTGCGGTGGATATAGCGGCCGGTTGCGCATAGCGTGACACTGCCCGACGCCCACCACCGGAAGGTGCGACCATGACTGCTGTGGATGCACTGCGTACCCCCGAGGCCGCGGCCGAGGCCGAGGCCTGGACGGCGCACAACTACCACCCGCTGCCGGTGGTGATCGCCGAAGGCTCCGGCGCGTGGGTGACCGACATCGACGGGCGGCGCTACCTCGACTGCCTGGCGGGATACTCCGCCCTCAACTTCGGCCACCGCCACCCGGCGCTGATCGCCGCCGCACGCGCCCAGCTCGACCGGCTCACGCTTACCAGCCGCGCCTTCATCCACGACCAGTTCGCCGAGTTCTGCCGCGGCCTGGCGCAGCTGGCCGGTAAGGACCTGGTGCTGCCGATGAACACCGGCGCCGAGGCGGTCGAGACCGGCATCAAGGTCGCGCGCAAGTGGGGCTACCGGGTCAAGGGCGTGCCCGACGACCAGGCCACGATCGTGGTCGCGGAGAACAACTTCCACGGTCGCACCACCACCATCGTCAGCTTCTCCACCGACTCCGACGCCCGCGCCGACTACGGCCCGTACACGCCGGGGTTCCGCATCGTCAAATACGGCGATCTGGCCGCGCTGCGCGACGCAGTCGACGACACGACGGTGGCGGTGCTGCTCGAACCGATCCAGGGTGAGGCAGGGGTGCTGGTGCCGCCCGAGGGCTACCTGGCCGGGGTGCGCGAGTTGTGCACCGAACGCCACGTGCTGTTCCTCGCCGACGAGATCCAGTCCGGCCTCGGCCGCACCGGCGCGACATTCGCCTGCGAACAAGAGGGCGTCAGCCCCGACGCGTACCTGCTCGGCAAGGCGCTCGGTGGTGGGATCGTGCCCGTCTCGGCCATGGTCGCCGACCGCGAGGTGCTCGGCGTGCTCCGGCCCGGCGAGCACGGCTCCACCTTCGGCGGCAACCCGCTGGCGTGCGCGGTCGGGTCGGCGGTGGTGGAGCTGCTGCGCACCGGAGCGTTCCAGGAACGGTCCCGCACCCTCGGCGAGCGCCTGCACGCGCGCCTGCGCACGCTGGTGGGCCAGGGCGTGGTCGCCGTCCGCGGCCGGGGGCTGTGGGCCGGCGTCGACATCGATCCGGCGCGCATGACCGGCCGGCAGGCATGCGAGAAACTGGCCGAGCGCGGGGTGCTCGCCAAGGACACCCACGGTTCCACCATCCGCCTCGCCCCGCCGCTGGTGGTCGAGCCTGAGGACATCGACTGGGCCGTGGACCAGCTGGCCGCCATCCTCTAGGCCCCGCACCCTACGCCGATCTTGCAGTTGTGCACGACGTTATGGTGGGTTGCGGGGCATATGTCCCGTGCACAAGTGCAAGATCGACGTTCAGTGGGGGCGGCGGATGGCGATTGTCGGCGCTTCGGCCATCACCGACGACGGGGCAACCGCGCCGCCGGGCAGCACCGCCGGACGCGCCAGCTCGACCCCTTCGTACAGCGCGACCACGTCGTCGTCGGCAAGCTCGTACGCCTGACCCGACCCGAGGCGCACCGGGCCGCCGCGGGTGCGCACCGTCGTGCCCTTGGTGCTGCTGTCGACCACCCACAGCGCGTCGCCGTGCAGCTCCAGGCGCAGATGGCTGCGGCTGATCCAGCGCATCGCCTCCTCACCCAGCCACGGCGACAGCGACAGACCGGACTCCGGGGCCCGCCCGACCAGCAGCGGAGTCTCCGGGCGCACTACCACCCGCCGTCGGACCGTGCCGTCGATGCGCACTGCCCGCACCCGGGTCTGCGGTCGTGGGCCGGCATCGGCGAGGCGCTGCCGGTGACGCGGGCAGGTGGGCGCCCCGGTCACCAGCCGTGGCGGTGGCTGGGCACCCGACGCATCGGCGAAGGTGGCACAGCCCGGTTCCGGACACCGCCACACGCGGGTCATCACCCGGCTGCCGGCCCGGCCGGGGTGCGGCTCGCCGCGCGCCGACACGCCGGTGGGCCCGGGTGCCAGCAGCCCGCCGGGCAGCCACGGATAGCGTTCCGACCACTGCGGGAACGTCTGCCGGGACACCACCGGCACCCCCAGCAGCTCCGCCAACTCCAGCACCCGGTCGCCGGGCTCGTCTAGCACCTCGACCAGGCGGTCATCGGCCCACCGGCGCACCACCATGCGCTCGTTCGAGGTGAGGTCGAGATCGGACAGCACCGACCGGTCCACCACCGGGTAGACCGCTACCCCGTCCTCGGCCAGGTGAGCGCCCAGAGCGTCGATGACATGGCCCAGCCGCCGCAGGCTCGCCGGCTTGGCCTCGTCGGAGTCCAGATCGACCAGGCGCACCACCTCGGCGAGATCCACCACACCGCGCGCCAGCGCCGGATCCAGGGTCAGCCGACCCTCGATCGCATCGAGCGTCGCACTGACCGCGAACCGCATCAGCCCGCTCCGGATCCTGCCCGGTCGCGACCGCCGGCGTCGGCGACGATCTCGTCGATGCGGGAGGCCAGATCGAGGTCGCGCGCGGTCACCCCACCGGCCGAGTGGGTGGCACAGTGGAACGTCACCGTACGCCACCGGATGTCCATGTCCGGGTGGTGATCCATCTGCTCGGCCACCGTCGCCACCCGGTTCACCACCGCGATCGCCTCCGGGAAGCCGGGCAGCTCCACCGTGCGTGAGATCGTGGCCGGGTCCCCGCTCCAACCCGGGCGGGTGCCCAGCGCCGAGCGCACCTCGTCTGGTTCCAGCACCTCAGGCATGGTGCCGACCCTACTCGCCCGGCGGCGGTGGCGCGCGCTGACGCCGGCCGCCGGACCTGGCTCCTGTCCGGTTCGCGTCCGGAGTGCGCCGGCAGTGACCGGCGGGCGCTACTGTGACTGCGGATTCGACAGCTCACGAGAAAGGACACGCGTTGAGACGCACTCTCGCTAAGGCGGGGCTCGCAGCGGCGGCCGCGCTTACGCTGGCCCTCACCGGCTGCGACCTGCTGGATGGCGGCGCCGACGGGGAGGACCCCACGGACGGCGCCGTGGCCGGCCAGGAGGAGGCCGATGACCCGGCGCTGGTGTTGACGTCGTCCGCGGCGGCGCTCGGACAAGAGAGCCTCCGGTTCGAGATGACCATGGGCGACATGATGACCATGACCGGCGCGGTGGACCCCACCGCAGAGGCGGCTGAGATGGCCATGAACATGACAGTGGAGGGCGTCTCGATGGAGATGCAATTCATCGTCATCGGGACCGACACGTGGATGAACATGGGCGAGCTGGGCGCCTTCTTCGGTGCCACCACCCCGTGGATGCTTGTGGACCTGAGCCGGATGGACAGCGACGCGTTGGGCTTCAAGCCCGAAGCGAGCGACCCGGTCGGCGCCGAGGAAATGCTGCAAGGTCTCGGCGAGGTGGAACGGGTCGATGACCGCACGTTCGAAGGGGTGATCGACCTGACGGTCGCCTCCGGCAACTTGATCGATGACGACATGGTGGCCCTGATGGGCGAGCAGGCCTCGACCATGACGTTTACCGCCACCATTGATGACCAGGACCGGCTGAGCCAGATGACCATCGTCGTGCCGGAACTGGCCGAGCTGGATGTCGACACGATCGAAGTTCGCTACTTCGACTACGGCGCCCCGATCGAGATCACGCCGCCGCCGGCCGACCAGGTCAGCGAGATGGCGGACGACTTCTACCAGATGTTCGAAATGTGACGCTCCGGCCGGGATGTGGCAGATGTCTGCCGCATCCCGGCCGCCGTCAATCTGACCCGGCCACCGTCAGCTCATCCCGCGCACCGCCTGCCCCAGCCGTGCCAGGTCGCGGCGCCGCCGTTCGTAGGTGGCAGCCAGGGCGACCAGCAGCAGCCCCGCGACGGTCAACGGAATCCAGGTGTCGAGCAGCTGCCACACCAGCACCAGCTCCCGCCCTGCCACCACCAGAGCCATCGCGCCTCCGACCAGTACCGGCGCCTGCCACCGGCGGCTGGCGCCGACCATGACCACCGCCACCGCGGCGGCACCGAGCAACAGCCGGCGCAGCGGCTGCGGGTCCACCAGGCTCGCGTACAGGCTCGGCAGGAAACCAGCTGCCAGCGCCGGACCGTACGCCACCCAGCTGCCCACGCCCGGCCGGGCCCACAGCGCCAGCGCGCCGGCGCCGGCGGCGACCAGCGCCGCCGGAACCGTGTACGCCTCAATGGTGGTCACCTGCTGCGAAGCCAGGAGCAACCACCACGCCAGCACCTGGACGCCGACCGCCGCCGCCGCACGCCCCACCCGACCCGCGGCCGCCTCGCCCGGCCACAGCGCCCGCAACCCGACCAGCACGCCCCACAGCGCCGCG